>CALAME010000042.1 GCA_937925675.1 uncultured Paenibacillaceae bacterium
GGAATTTATGGATATAATGTGAAGGATTAGTCAATGCTTGGAGATATGGTGTTTGGAATAGGGACTAACGGAAACAGGATCGTATGTTTGTTGCATTTTGTGTTCCTTCGCACTATATTCTAAGTAGTAAAAGCCGCTTACAAAGAACGATTCGAACGAGGGATCGTATGAACATTCTTGTTACGCTGAATGCCAATTATATGAAACCGCTGTTCGTCATGCTGAAGTCCTTGTTTTATAACAATCCCGGCGAACGCTTTACCATCTACTTAATGCACTCGTCGATTCCCGAAGACAAGATCGAACGTTTACAGGCATTTATACATAAACACGACGGACAGCTTGAAGTGGTATTCGTTGAAGAGCATGTCTTTCAAGACGCGCCGGTTTTGCTCCATTACACGAAAGAAATGTATTACCGCTTGCTGGCCTTTAAACTTTTGCCCGCAGAACTGGACCGAATTTTGTACTTGGATCCCGACCTGTTGGTCTTAAATCCTGTCAGGGATTTCTATCATACCGATCTCGAAGGTTATCTCTTTGCTGCGGCTTATCATGACAAGATATCGGTCAAAGAACTGAATCGGATTCGTCTCATGCCGTACGAGATCCGCAACTATTACAATTCCGGCGTGCTCCTCATGAACCTCCCTCTGCAGAGAGAGCGGATCCATGAACAGGAGATTTATCGTTTCGTTGAGGCGAATCGCTCCCGGTTAATCATGCCTGATCAGGACGTCCTGAACGCTTTATATTCCAAATACATCAAGAGTGTGGATGAGAAGCTGTACAATTATGACGCCCGGTTTTACAACTATTACCGGATCATGACGAACGGCAAATGCGATATGGATTTTATCATCCATAATACGGTTTTCCTTCACTTTTGCGGGAAGAAAAAACCGTGGAAAAAAGAATACAGTGGAAGGTTTCACGCGCTGTATAAGCATTACGAAAAAATGGCGATGCAAGTTTAACATGCCGCTCTATTCTTTCAGTAATTTTTCAATTTCGGGCTTTATTTTCTCGGGTTTGGTCATCGGAGCGTAGCGCGCGACCACGTTCCCTTTTTTGTTCACCAAAAATTTGGTGAAGTTCCACTTGATCCTGCTGGAGAGAACACCTTTCTGCTGGCTTTTCAAAAAGGTAAACAGCGGTTCTTCCCGCTCGCCGTTCACATCCACTTTGGCAAAAATGGGAAAGGTGACTCCGTAGTTGACTTGGCAAAATTGTGTTGTCTCTTCGATGGAGTCGAACTCCTGTTTACGAAACTGGTCGCAAGGAAAACCAAGTATCTCAAACCCTTGTTCTCTGTACTGTTCATATAATTGCTGCAGGCCGGCGAATTGAGGGGTAAAACCGCATTTGCTTGCGGTGTTGACGATTAACAGCACTTTTCCTTTGTAGTCTTGTAACGATTGTTTCTCCCCGTTCGCTTTGGTGACCGTAAAATCGTAAACTGTAGTCATCCCAGTGGCCATCATAACCCCTCCATGATTTCGCTTTTGTATTCATTCCAATCGTCGCTCCATAAGAAAACCCCCCCTCATTGTAGTCCTGATTTTTGTCATTTCAGGTGTCTACGTTGAAGGGAGCAATTTTGCTAACTAGGTCAACGGAAATTCCTTGCTTATGAAATGGTTTTAAAAATCAAGAATTTGACTTTGTCCCGTTTTGTTTCGCTTTGATGACGGCGTTTA
>CALAME010000043.1 GCA_937925675.1 uncultured Paenibacillaceae bacterium
GTCCAGCGTGATGGTCACGGAGGAATGGCCGAGGCGCTCGCTGACGACCTTCGGACATTAAACTTTTTCCCAGTCGTAAACTCTCTTGCAAAGTCTGATCACAACCAGGCCGTTTTGATCCACCACGGTGACCCTGACACCTTCAGGCGTCAAGCAGAACTGATATTCCAAGCCTCCGCATTCGTACACTGCCGAAGTGTGACTGTTCAGGGCGAAGTCCTCTTGAAACTTTCGGTACATTCCATCCAACCGGTTGGTAAAATAACTGAATTCCACATCATCGCCTCCTTCACTGCTCAAACACAATGGCGGTTTGTTCCCCGAAAGGGAATCCCTCCGGGGAATGAACCGGTATATGTCAGGCCTTCTTACTGCGCTTGTATTGATGGCCATATATCGGTGCTCGGATAATAGGAGTGTTGGTACCTGCGTATGCCTTTTTTGCTTCTTCAGCCGCTTCTTTCGAATCGGTCAATACCATTTTAGGCTTCTGGCCGGATTCCGTTCCGGGTTTCCCATCTACATCGATACCCGTCTTATCTTGGACTTCTTGTTTACGGAATGCATAGCCGGAAGTGGATGAAGTAGAACCGTACTCCGTCTTAAATGTAACTGTAGAACTTCCCCGCTCTTTTAGGTAGCCTTCTTTATACAATTCATCGATCAGAAGTCTAATGTTGCGTCTGCCAGCAACAATCCTTTCCAGGCATGTGCGTTTGACATAGAAATGGTCATCGTCCTTGCAGTTAAATCCTTCACGAAGCCGATTGGGTGTGAAATGCGGATGGAACGTTTCGCCTTCTGCGCTGTTCTGCCTGACATGTTCAGCAACGTCACGGACAATTTCACGGATGATATCGCCGTTTGTAGCCGTTTCACTCATCTGTTCAATCAGGAATGGTATCAAAGTGTCTGGATTCAGGCCCAAATCAAGCACTTCGTTTGCTTCCTTCAGGCTCCAATACAGCATTGCGGCTTTGCTTGTCAAACGCCCATATAGGGTTGAAGCATTCCCCCCTTCAAAAAGTTCGGTCAACTCTATCACTTGTTCGATAATAATCTCCGGGTCAAGCTTTGCCAGATGCGCCAGCCATTCGTCCCGAAATTGCCCTCGGTTTTGAAACGAGCGGCGGACATACGCCCTGACTTGTTCAGATGTGAACGTATCCGGGAACGGGAGGGCACGAATCATGAACACTCGTCCCAAAAGTCCGCGGCTGTTTGAAATCAGAGTTTGCTCGCTGAGCGGAACTTCTCCGTTGAAGAAAATCACGGTAAGCACCGATTTTTGTTCCCGGATCGACAATTCATTGGTGGCAGGATTCACTTGCATTTTGTCCCCTTGTGGTCCGTTAATGAGGGCGTGAGGCATATCAGCCAGATGTTTCGAAATCAAGTGCGAATCATCCAAAATAAAAGGAAGGTGATTCGCCATATCAGCAACTCCCCATATCCCGTTTGGCGTAGCCCCATGCCACGAGCGGGTGAAAAGATCGGCGTTTCCATAGACTAGATTAAACGCGATTTTTTGAATCGACGTTTTCCCTTTGGACGTTTTTCCCGACAGGTCGATGCCGATTCCTTCCTGCAGATAATCCTTAATCAAGGACACAACCGGCCCAGCGAACATTCCAGCCAGCATGGTCAAGAATACCTGGTTACTTCCCAGTTCTCGCACGATAGCTACAGCTTCCTCCCGACTACCACTCTTTAGTTTCACCCCCTCAAAGTTGCTGCTCTCCGCTAAATCTCCGGAAGCTGGAACTACCTTGTATGAACCGGAGAAGGGGGCGAACCATTTTTCTCCGCTCGACGACGTTACCCATCCGAACTTGCGAACCGTTTCGACAATCTCAATGTTTTTCGCGTTCTTGTCGATAAACAGTTGGAAGAATTTTGCCAATTCAGAGGCGTTTGCAGAGCCGACCGAAAGCCCGATGTTCGCAAGATGATGGATACTCCCCGCATGGCACAAATACGATTTTTTGACCACCTGTTGCACTTCTTCCCACTTGCCTGTTGCAGGATTATATCGGACTAGCTGGTATAATTCCGGATGGTCCAGCGTGGCTCTGGAATAAGGGATAAACACGCGGACAGGGAATGCGGCGACCGGAGCTACAACGATCCGCTTTTTCCCATAAGTTACAATCATAGGATTATTTGTGGCCGGATCCATCCGTGCATGATAATTGAACGGCAAACAAAGATCGGAATGTGGGAATCCCGGAAAGAAATGATAGATTGGCGTCTCGGCTATCTGACGTGCCTTAAAATTATCGATTATGCCTGTAAATTCATCTACAGAAACATTCGCATACTCCGCAATCTTACGCCGAAAATTCAACAAATCATTTGTGTTCAGCGATTCTTCCAATTCCACAATCTTGGCGATGAGCTTGTCATCCCCCAAATTTGAATAGTCCAGAATTTTTGCCGATGCCAGCGCGTTTTTAAGTTTTTGATTGATGAGGTCAGGCTTGATTTGAGCTGCTGCACTGCTGTCAGGAATCAACACTCGATTAACCATTCCTATTTCCTCCTTGTCAGAAATATAAAAACGGCGGCCCGAATGCGAGGCGTGCATGACGACCTGGCCGCTTCCTTCCATGAGGTTGGAAGTAGCGACTGGGCGCACAACACTCCTTACACATTCGAACCGCCGCTTTATTTTTATAGTCAGGCAGTTCAACATATAGAACACATTTGTTTTTGGTAAGATCATCCTAGCTTAGAACCGGATAAGTGTCAATCCTGCAAAATGCCATAAATCCATCGGTTGCGCGATCTCCGTTTCGTCAGGGACGAACTCGGGGATACTTTGTGAAAATTTTGTGAACAGCGGAACTCGACGCGGCATTGGTAACAGGTGAGCTGGCGGGTGCCAACCTGACGGTCGACTGGCTGTACACCGATGAACTGGTGCTGCTGTCCGGCAGTCCGTTGAGCGGAGGCGGGGCGGACCTTTTGAAACAAAGGTGGGTCGTCGCCCCCGCGGGATGTCCGTTCCGCGCCAGACTGGAGCAATGGCACAAAGACGAAGGCGTGACATTCCGCAGTTTTCTGGAGATTCGCTCGCTTGAAACGCTGCTGGGCAGTGTGAAGGCGGGGCTGGCGTGCACATTGCTGTCGCGGTCCGTATTAAGCGGCGCATATGAACAGTTGTATGTCCATCCGATCCCGGAGAAGTATCGGTATATCGAGACGGGACTGGTGCGGCGGCACGAATCGTTCACCAGTTCGTCTTACCGGGTGTTTGCCCGCTTGGTTCGGGAGGAGGGGGTGTGAACCCGCCGCGGGCGCCTCCTCCCGCTTGTTCATTTCCGTTTCTTCACCGGAATCCAGATCTCATGGTTTGCAGCGTGTCCCCTTACCATTTCAGGCGCCTCGGCCAGCTCGTAATTCGATGTTGGGAACCATTCGGTATATACCCGCTCCCATGTTGTCAACAAGGCTTCCGGCATTTCGCCTTCCACCTGAAACACCGCCCACAGTTGTCCGGGAATGTTCAGCCGGTCAAATGTTTCAGGACACGGTTTAGAAGTTGCTACGGCGATATAGTAGTCGATGTCGCCATTGTCATTGGTCAATGAAAGATGCAATGTTCCCGGAAATAAAGTGTTGTCATAAGGCTTAAGGCTCTCTTCGATCGCTTCAATCTGTTCCCACATGCGCGGGTGGAATGCTGCGTGGGCTGGCACCGTTTCCTTCTTGCCTACCACGGTAAAAGCTTCTTTCTCGACGATACGGTAATTCATCTCGGCATCTCCCTTGATCGAAATTTGGAAGGTTATTCGAGGATATGCCTTCAATGAAACGCCGGCGTTTCTGACCGAGCTGGGGGCTATGCCATGCAGTAATTGAAACGCCCGTGAAAATGCATCAGGAGAGTTGTAGCCATATTTAACGGCCACATCAATGACCTTCATGTCATGTTCCAACAGATCAAAAGCCGCCAAGGTCAAACGTCTTCTTCGCACATATTCAGTCAAGGATACGCCGGCCAGAAACGAAAACATCCGTTTGAAATGGTGTTCGGAGAAGCAAGCAGCTCTGGCCGCCTCGGCGTAATCGATTTCTGCATCGAGATGGTCTTCGATGTAGCTGATGGCGGCGTTCATACGGTCAAGCACATCCACCGGAATAACCTCCCTTCACTAAGCAGCATAACATGAATATTCGCCCGTGATCCGATTATATCGGTCCAAATGTTGCAGGGTGACCGGGAGGCCGATGTTATGCACCGCTTTTTATGGATGGATAATGTTGATGTACGCGTTCTCGAGGGGATCAGGAACAAATTGATGATGATGTATTGAATAAACGTGAGCGCGACAGCGGCTTGATCTATTTTGCTGTGCAATTCCCCTGTGTAGAACAGGATATACTCCAGTGGAATGAGCAGCACGGCGAGTACAAGAAACGCCGTATTGACCCCGGTCCATTCAGGCCGTACCGGATGCTGCCGCAGCGCCTTCACAATCTGTGAAACGTAATTATTCATCTTTGCCAACTTTACCAATAGTATAATGTCCCATGGCTTCGCTCATGTTTAGTTCTCGCATTGAATCGTCGTCGTAACATTCGGGCGGTTCTGGATTTTCTTGCAGTGCAAGTTGGTATTCCACCCAATCGGATGGATTGAGAAATTCTTCGATCTGCATTTGGATTTGATATTCTTCCCAGTCTGCTTCTTCGTCCTCCTCTTGTTGGCGCCAGATATCCAACTCGTCGTGTTGATTCATTGTGCATCCTCCTTTTTATCAACTTCACTTCAAATTTTACCGCAACCCATTTTTTTGTGTCAGCCCCCCCCTTAACACTAGTTCCGATACAAGTGAAGGGAATGTGTCTAGATTGTGAACTTGGCTGGTGTCTGTGGTTGGCTTCCACACTGTAGCCTTGGCAAGTGAAAGTGATTTTGTGTACACAAACAACGGCAATGGGACAGCTACCATCACAGATTACACGAGGCCAGGTGGTAGTATTGAAATACCGAGTACACTTGGACTCACCGTTGTAGAGAAATAGGCTAGAATGCCTTTCCCTTGGCTTTGGTGTACACGAACGGCATGAAGTACCCAAGATAGAAGTCGAACGCAAGGAAGATGCCTCTCCGTTTGTCGGGAAACGTCTCGCTTGTCCAGTTGGATACTCCGCTTGAGACTCGGGAGTCCGACCAGCAACTACACGTGTAGGTTCCAAGCCAATGGACCCAGCCTCTGAACCTTTGCGCTCGGCAGTTCGCCCGCCATGCCACCATGCCCCCAGTGTAAGATGACCTTGTAGCTGTAAGTGTTTTCGGCTAGCTTGCAACGAACGGACAGGCAAACTACAGGAACCGCAGTGCTTTGCCGGTAAGGGCTAGTAATGCTTAGTAAGGCTCCAGTAAAGGTGTGGGGTGGCTTCGGCTTCGGCGGGA
>CALAME010000044.1 GCA_937925675.1 uncultured Paenibacillaceae bacterium
TTTTTTTGCCAGAATGACGGCAAAACGTGACCGAGAACAATTTTACACATACAATTCCAACACGTTTTACCCTCTCTGTTTCGCTGAACGAAAATTCCCCAAATCTCCTTCCATTCTCCTCCCAGATGGCGAAAACGCTTGATACATCAAGGAAAGATCACGATAAAAAAATTCATATGTCAACCAGTTGACATACATATGTCAACCGGTTATCATATAAGTAAATCGAATCACAAAACCAATTACTTAGTTAGGGGGAAAAGACGTTGAGTAAGTTGAAACGCTACTCGCTGATGGCCTTATGTTTAGTTTTCTTATTAGGAACCTTGGTTGCATGCTCTGGCGGCGGATCTGCAAACGATAACAACTCCGCTAACGCAGGAAACAACACCGCTGCAAATAATGCAACTGAGCAGTCAACTGCATCCGGTGAACAAATCAAGCTGACATTCTTTAACACTTCTGCTGAAGTCAACACGGTATTTGAAGAGCTGTTTGAAAAGTATAACGAGATCAACCCGAATGTAACGATTGAATTGATCCCGACACCAATCGGCGGTGCTCAGATCGAGATCTTCCAGTCGAGATTGGCTTCGGGGAACCCGCCGACGATTTCGAACTTGGATGCCGGTCATATCTATCAATACAGAGATATGTTCCTTGACCTGGAGTCTGAGAAGGCCAAATATGAAGAGTTAACGCTGCCTGGTGCTGTAGAAGGCGGTGTGTTTGAGGGCAAATTCCTCGGCATTCCGTGGACAGCACAGGGCTATGGTCTGCTGTACAACAAGCGTGTAGTAGAGGAAGCAATTGGCGGACCATTTGATCCGTCGACGATCCGCACGCGCGACGATCTGGCAGCGCTGCTTGAGAAGATCGATGCTGCAGGTATTCCGCCTGTTATGATCCACGGTGCAGACTGGTCTCTTGGAGCGCACTACTTCGCGCTGGGCTTCTCGCTGCAATCGAGAGATCTGCAAGAGAACCTGAAATATTGGGAAGATGTTAAAGCAGGAAATGCAAAACTCGCTGATAACGAAGTATTCAATGGTCTAATGGATACGTTTGATCTGCTGAAGCAATACAACGCACGCAAAAACGACCCGCTAGTTGCTAACTATGAATTGGATAGCTCCGATTTTGCCAAGGGGAATACGGCTCTGTACTTCATGGGTGACTGGGTATGGGCAGTGATCGGCAACATGGAAGACAGAGACAGTGAATTTGGTATCCTTCCGCTTCCGATCAGCAACAACCCAGAGGATTATGGCAACGGGCAAGTAGCTTACAGCCAACCGAAATTGTTTGCCGTTGACAACACCGGTTCTACTCCGGAACAGCAAAAAGCAGCGCTTGAATTCCTCGAGTGGATGCTCACAAGCGATGAAGGTCAACAAGCCATTATCGGTGAGATGGGCTTGATGATGCCGTACAAGGATCTGAAGGTTGAAAGCAGCAACGTCATCGCACAAGCTGTAGCTGAGTATGTAGATGCAGGAGAAACCATCGATATCAGCATCATCAACTACTTCCCGTCGGATTACTGGGCGAAGAACGGAGCCTCCATGCAAAAATACCTGGTTGATCAAATCGACCGTGATGCGTTCTACCAAGAAATCGAAGCTTATTGGCAGTCGGTAGAATAATCGTTCTAAGGGATAGATATGCGAAGATGGGCGTTTTGCATTGGCCTAACGCCCATCTTTCTTTCAATGACTATAATTTGATGCGAAAAGGTGTGGAGGTATGAAGAACAACAAAAAGCTGCATAATGTCGGGATCTTTTTGTTTTTCGGCGGCCCTTCTCTCTTTGCCTTTGCCGTGGTGTTCCTGATCCCGTTTATTGTTGGCCTGTATCTAACCTTTACCAATTGGCACATCAACAATAACGATTGGTCCTTTATCGGTTTTTCCAATTATGTTGAAGTTTTTCGTGACAAAACCTTTTTAACACAACTTGAATTCACCATCTGGTATGTGATCTTTACCGTATTAATCTCCAATTTCCTTGCTTTTTTCATCGCCTTGGTATTGACCAGCGGGGTGAAGGGAGAACGCTGGCTTCGAGCCGGATATTTTACGCCCAACTTGATCGGCGGGATCGTCCTCGGTTATTTGTGGCAATCTTTGTTTTCCCGAGTCCTTCCCTTCTTGGGGCAAAAATACGGCTGGGCTTTGTTTGAAACCTCATGGTTGACTAGTACTGACAAAGCGTTCTGGGCGTTGGTCATCGCTACTTCATGGCAATTGGCCGGTTACCTGATGATCATCTACATCGCTGGGTTTACCGGAGTGCCCAAGGACATCCTGGAAGCAGCCAGCATCGATGGTGCGAACAAATCTACGATCCTGCGCAAAATCGTTCTGCGTCTGTCCATTCCTGCCATCGTAGTATGTATCTTCTTGTCCTTGTCCCGTTCGTTCTTGACTTATGATTTGAACCTTAGCTTGACGAAAGGCGGACCCTTTGGTTCTACGGAATTAGCAACCTACCACATCGTGCAGAAGGCGTTTCTGTCCAATCAATATGCCATAGGACAAGCTGAAGCCATTATTCTATTCGTCATTGTAGCAGTTGTAGCATTGACCCAGTCCTATCTGCTGAAGAAGTTGGAGGTGGAGGTGTGATGCCCGCGCGGCGGTTATCAGCTATTCTGAAAAACACGTTAATGTATGTCGGTTTGATCATATTCTTGCTGCCATTCCTGCTGGTCATCTTGAACTCCTTTAAGACAACCCAGCATTTTATCGAGAATCCGATCGCATGGCCGAAAAGTTTCAGCTTTTCCAACTATATCGATGCTTTTCAAAAAATGAATTTTATGCAGGGGTTTATAAATTCCCTTGTGGTCACTGTGTTTGGTGTTCTGCTGATCATCTTGTTTTCTGCCATGACGGGATACTTATTTGTTCGTTTTAAATGGAAAGTGAACAAGGTGCTGTTCTTCATCATGTTAGCGGCTATGGCGGTTCCTTTCCAAGTCATCATGATCCCGCTTGTTATGTTGTACGGAAATATGGGGCTGCTCGATTCCAAAAACGTGCTCATCTTTATGTACATGGGCTTCGGGATTCCGCTCGGCGTGTTTATGTTCCACGGCTTTATCAAGGGGATTTCCTATGAACTTGAGGAATCTTCGTTTATCGACGGATGTTCCCGTCCGCGGACATTCTTCCAGATTGTTCTTCCTCTGCTGAGGCCGATCATTGTTACCTTAGCGGTGCTGGATGTCCTCTGGATCTGGAACGACTATCTCTTGCCAAGCCTGGTATTATTGTCGCCGGCGAATCGGACGCTGCCGCTTTCGACCTATGCCTTTTTCTCAACCTATACGGTAGACTACGGTCCATTGATGGCCGCTTTGGTGATGACGATTATCCCGGTACTCATCTTGTATATTATCTTGCAGGATCATGTCATTAAGGGAATAACAGAAGGTGCGATTAAGTAATATCAACCGAGGGTGGTAAGAGCATATGGATTTTATCAACAGAACCCATCCAGAATTGCGCGATGTACTGCTGCAATTGCCGAAGTTTTATCTTCCAGAAGATTTGGAACTGGCAAGAAGGAATCAACCGCCTGCATCGCGAAAATCAGAGCATGTATCCATTCATGAGCAGAAGATCAAAGGCAAAGATGACAATGAGATCACGGTGCGCATCTATGAGCCGAAGAGCGATGATATAGCGGAGCGGCCGGCATTGCTGTGGATTCATGGCGGCGGTTATGTCATGGGTCATCCGAGAGATGATGACAACCTGTGTCAGGAGATCGCAGAGACGGTTGGCTGCATCATCTTCTCGCCGGATTATCGTCTGGCTCCTGAGCATCCTTATCCAGCCGGGCTGGAAGATTGCTATTCCACTCTGCTCTGGATTGAACAATCAGCTGCATCTTATAAGGTGGATTTGTCGCGGGTAGCGATCGGCGGAGCGAGCGCCGGCGGCGGGTTAACAGCAGCATTAGCCCTGCTGGCAAGGGACCGCGGGGGTCCGAAGATTTGCTTCCAGATGCCCCTTTATCCCATGATCGATGATCGGAATGTTTCGCCTTCGAGTCATGAAATCACGCATCCCGCCGTATGGAATCGCAGGAACAATATAGCGGCCTGGAACATGTACTTGGGTGAAGGAGAGCGGAAAGAGGTTTCCCCTTATGCAGCTCCGATCCGTGCTGAGAATCTGGCAGGGCTGCCGCCGATGTATACTTGCGTCGGACAACTGGATCCGTTCCGCGACGAGACCATCGAGTATGTCATGCGAATGGCAGAGGCCGGCGTGGATGTGGAATTCCACCTGTATCCCGGTTGTTATCACGCCTTTGAACTCGCGGTTCCGGATGCTGAGATCAGCAAGCGGGCACGAAGCGAATATATAGGCGCACTATCCAGAGCCTTGCAAGGTCGATCTGCCCAATCCTAGTGATAAGGTGGTAAGCGGTATGGCATATGCCCAGGTGAACTTCTATTCGAAAACCCTGAATCGGAACACGACTTTTCAGGCGGTTCTCCCTTTTGACAATCCGAAGGGACCGGTTCACGAGTCCTATCAGCGTCCAACTTGTTCGCTGTACTTGCTTTCGGGATTCACGGGGGATGACTTGGACTGGCTGCATTATGCCGGTATTCGATTGTTAGCGGAGAGATATAATATTGCCGTCTTCATGCCTGCTTCATCCAACTCATTCTATCTGGACGATGAAGAGAAAGGTGAGCTGTTTGGCGAATTCGTCGGCAAGGAATTGGTCGAATACACCCGGCGGTTGTTCCCGATCTCTGACAAGCGGGAGCATACCTGGATCGGCGGTTTGTCGATGGGAGGCTTTGGCGCACTTCGCAATGGCTTGAAGTACGGGGATACATTCTCGCGGATCATTGCTTTGTCCTCGGCGATTATCACCTACAGGATCCATGGGAAGACCGAGGGAAGCGTGGATGGTCATCCGATTCAATATTTCCAACGGGTGTTCGGTGATCTTCAGAACGTTCTGGGCAGCGACAAAGACCCGGAGTTCCTGATCAAGGAGCGCAAAGCTTCGGGCGGTCTATTGCCGGACATCTATCTGGCTTGCGGCACGGAAGATTTCCTGTTGGATGTGAATCGTCGTTTTCGCGATTTTCTCGTCAAAGAAGATTACCCTCATACTTATGTTGAGGGGCCGGGTGATCACAATTGGGAATACTGGATTACGCAGATCCACGCAGCTTTGCAATGGGCCATGGGTTAAAAAATGCATCCAAGATAGTTAAGATGAATCGCACGGGGAT
>CALAME010000045.1 GCA_937925675.1 uncultured Paenibacillaceae bacterium
TGAAGTCTTGCGGATGTTGTAATCGGCGTCCACATTGTATATACTGAAACGGGAATACGGTACCGGGAGGATATCGATGAAATTTTTCGTGGTCAATCGCGGGGACGATACATCCGCAGAACTCGCTCAACGTTTTCGTCAACAGGCGGACGCATACGGACTCGCGTTCGATCCTAAAGATCCGGACATCGTTCTGTCCATCGGCGGAGATGGAACGATGTTGCAAGCGATTCATCAATTTGCGGACAAGCTTGAAACAACCGCATTTGTCGGCATTCATACCGGCAATCTCGGTTTTTATACCGACTGGAAACCGGATGAAATGGACGAGCTGTTGAAACGGATGGTGGACACGGAACTTGCCTCCGTCATCGTCGAATATCCCGTGGCTGAAATGGAGCTCATCACCGAAACAGAGACACGTACGCTTTGGGCCATGAATGAGTTTACGGTCAAGGGGATGGAAGCGACACTGGTCGCCAGGGTGCATATTAACGATGAACCGTTTGAAATGTTTCGGGGCGACGGTATTGTCATTTCGACTCCGACCGGCAGCACAGCATATAACAAAAGCCTGGGAGGAGCCATCATCCATCCGTCATTGCCATCGATTCAGATCGCCGAGATCGCCTCGATCAACAACAGGGTATACCGGACGCTTGGCTCCTCGATGATCTTGCCGAAACACCATTACTGCGACATCTATCCGCAGCCCGGACGCAAGCTGCTTTTGTTCGTTGATCACTTGCAATATGCCCACGACAAGATCAAGAGCATGCGATTTCGCGTATCGGATCGCACTGTGCGCTTTGCCCGTTATCGTCCGTTTCCATTCTGGAATCGCGTCAAAGAAGCTTTCATTAACGAATTTGAGGCATGAAAAATCAGGACGGCTGTTCCGATGGAGCAGCCGCATATTTTTTTTCTCTTTCGACCGTTTTGGCCGGTTTCCGGTTCGTGTCCCGTACCCGTTTCAGCACAAAATAGGCGCATCCGAAATTGCAGTGCTCAATCAGGTAATCTTCCAGACTGGTCAAACAATTGTCCTTGGTCGCTTTCGCGTGGTTTTCCGGCCAGAAACCTTTCAGCCTCAGCTGGTTGTATCCCCAGTCACCGACGATATAATCGTATTTGTCGAGCACTTCGCTGTATCGTTCCCGGAACACTTCCGGATTCCAGCCGTTTTTATGATTGACGAGCACTTCAAACGTTCTTCCGCCAATCTGTATCAACCTGATTCCCCCTCGCCTGTTTAAACGTTACCTCTCGCAGCGAGCGTGCGTTCCGCTGCTTGTTTTTGTTCGGACGCATGGTACGAACTGCGCACCAGCGGTCCGGATTCGACATGGCTGAATCCTCTTTTGAGGCCTTCCTCTTTCAACCTTTCAAACTCTTCAGGCGTGTAATAGCGGACGACAGGCAAATGTTTCTTTGTCGGTTGCAAATATTGACCGATCGTCATAATATCGCAATCGACCGCACGCAAGTCGTCCATCGTTTTTAAAATTTCATCCCACGTTTCTCCCACCCCGACCATGATGCTCGATTTGGTCGGAATGTTGGGCTTGTAACGCTTTGAACGTTCCAACAGTTCGAGCGAACGGCTGTATTTGGCTTTGGAACGAACCCGGTCGGACAGACGCTCCACGGTCTCGAGGTTGTGGTTCAACACGTGCGGTCCCGCGTCGAGCACCGTGCGCAGACTCTGTTCATTTCCCATAAAATCAGGAATCAACACTTCAACACTGCACAAGGGCAATCTTCTTTTTACCGCTTTGATCGTCTCGGCAAAAATCGAGGCGCCGCCATCCAGCAAATCGTCGCGCGCCACAGAAGTGATGACGCAATGCGTCAGCCCCATCTGTTCCGCCGCCTCGGCCACTCTTTCCGGTTCCTGAAGATCCAGTTCGGTCGGCAATCCGGATTTGACCGCGCAAAAGCGGCAGGCCCGTGTGCACACATCGCCCAAGATCATGAACGTGGCTGTACGGTTCGCCCAGCACTCATGAATATTGGGGCATTTTGCCTCCTCACAGACCGTATGCAATGTCTTGGAACGCATCATGCGTTTTATTTCTTTGAACGATTCGAACTGTTTGCCAGAAGCCAGTTTTATTTTCAACCATTCGGGTTTTCTCTCGGTCTCGGCCTTGCGGGCCTTCGCCGACGTTTTGTCGACTGCCACTTCTATCCCGCCCTTCATTGTTGGTGGAAATCGATATATAATGGTATTATAACATGAACATGTAATCAATCCACATCCGGAGGTCATTCAGATGACTCTAGCGCAGATCGATGAATCCGTACGCGAGAAAGACCGCCGTCTCGGACAAATTTTAAGGGAAATGGGCAAGGTGATGGTTGCGTTTTCAGGGGGAGTCGACAGCACCTTCGTGCTGAAACGTGCCCAGCAGGAACTCGGCGATGACGTGCTTGCTGTCGTCGCTGCCTCGGAAACGTTTCCGACACGGGAATTTAACGCGGCGGTTGCCCTCGCTGAAGATATGGGCGTCAAGCTGTTAAAAACGAGAGTATCGGAACTGGCCAACGCAAACTTTGTGGCCAACAACCCGGACCGCTGCTACCATTGCAAAACCGGTCTTTATTCCCATCTTAAACAGGTGGCCAAAGAAAATGGTTATCCGTACATTCTGGACGGCTCCACCGTCGATGATCTCGGCGACTACCGCCCCGGGTTAAAAGCGAAAGAAGAACAGGGAGTCCGCAGCGTCCTGCAAGAAGCCGGACTGCGAAAAGCGGAAATCCGCATGCTTTCAAAAGAGCTCGGTCTACCTACTTGGAACAAGCCGTCCTTCGCATGCCTTTCCTCCCGGATTCCGTATGGAACACGCATCGACCAGAAAAAAATAGATCAACTGGATGAGGCGGAAAACTTTTTATTTGAACTCGGATTTTATCAAGTACGGGTTCGTCATCATGACCAGATCGCGCGCATTGAAGTGATGCCTGAAGAAATGATCAAAATGATTGAATTGCGGGATGTCATTTACCGCAAATTTAATGAGATCGGCTTTACTTATGTGACGATGGATCTGATGGGTTATCGCAGCGGCAGCATGAACGAAGTGCTTTCTCTTGCAGAGATGATCAAGTCTGGTGAAGAGCAAAGGAAGAAGCAGGTTCAATGACGGATTTTCGTGCTGATTTTCGTTCAGATGAGTTGAAACGATTGCTTGAGGGTGTCAAAGCCGGTGAACTGACAGTGGATGAAGCCGAGCGACGCATTCGCGACTGGTCTGTACCTCGCACAGAAGACCTCGGCTTCGCCAAACTGGACATCGATCGTGAAAAGCGGACAGGCTTTCCTGAAGTCGTCTTCGGAGAAGGGAAAAGCGCAGACCAGATCGCCCGTATCATGCGAAGCTTGAAACAACATACGGGCAAGGCGATCGCCACCCGTGTCGATGCCGAAAAAGCTGCGGCTGTTCTGAACCAACTTCCGGAAGCGACTTACAAGGAAGAGGCGCGCATTCTCTATTGGTTTGACACCCCTCCCGTTCAGCGAAAAGAGGGCTATGTCGCCGTTGTCTGTGCGGGTACGTCCGACTTGCCGATCGCCGAAGAAGCCGCCTTCATTGCCGAGGCGATGGGCAGCCGCGTCGAACGCGTCTACGACGTCGGTGTCAGCGGATTGCACCGGTTGCTGGAACGTCTGCCCATATTAAGGAGCGCCAGTGCGATCGTCGTCGTGGCCGGGATGGAAGGAGCGCTTGTCAGCGTTATCGGCGGACTCGTGAACAAACCGATCGTCGCCGTTCCGACCAGCGTCGGTTATGGTGCCCATTTCAACGGATTGGCTACGTTGCTGGCGATGTTGAATTCATGTGCACCGGGAGTCAGCGTTGTCAATATCGATAACGGTTTCGGCGCCGGATACTATGCCGGGCTGATCCATCAAATTGCCGCTACACCTTCATGATTTTTCCTGTCAAAATGGAATCACACAAGGTTAAGGAGGAAAACATGCGGATCTTGTATTTGGATTGCTTTTCCGGCATCAGCGGTGATATGACGCTCGCCTCGCTTGTACACGCCGGCGCCGATCGGGACTATATCGAAAGCGAATTAAGGAAAATGGACATCGAGCCGTTCCGTCTGGAATGGAAAACCGTCGTCAAACAGGGCGTTTCGGCCACGAAAGTCGATGTGGTCACCGACACGCATCCCGATGGCCACGAGCATGCACACGGTCATCATAAGCACACACATGACCATCACCACGAGCACGAACACGATAAACAACGCGATCACCATGAGCATCACAGCCATGAGCACGCGCATGGTCACGG
>CALAME010000046.1 GCA_937925675.1 uncultured Paenibacillaceae bacterium
TTTTTTGGCTTTTCGTTTTTTGGCTTTTTTTGATTTTTGCTGACTTTTTTTCGATTTTGCTCTTGAGCCTTTTGTGCTTTTACAACCTAAGCAAAAATGTAGCACGAAAGGGGGGAAATGTATTTACAATTCGGTAACCTTTTTTACATTTTTTTAGCTTTATTTTCTTGCTGCTGGCGCCGGTACTGGTTCGGAGATACGCCTGTCCCTTTCTTGAACACAGCGCTGAAATAATGCTGGCTCTCATACCCGACACGTTCAGCAATTTCCGCGATGGACAAATCGCTTGCGTGCAGGAGCTGCGCCGCTTTTTCCAGTCGCGTCTGGGTCAGAAGTTGGATATAGGACATGTCCAGTTCCTGGCGAATTACCCGGCTCAAATAGACAGCTGAAACGTTCAATTCCGCCGCCAATCGCTCCAGTGTCAGTTCCGGATCATGATAATGTTCACGAATGTATTGTCTCGCCCGGCGCACAAGCGGTGACAGTTGCGCTTCTCCGTACAGTTCTTTCTTGCAACGGGCATATGCTCGGGCCACGATCCCGCACTGGCCAGACGGGCTGGCGTCCGGATCTTCGCTTTCGTTGCTTGCTTTGCTTACGTTGCTTTTGTTGCCTTCGTTTCCTTCGTTGCTTTCTTTGCTTTTATTGCTCATATTGTTACCATTGCTTTCATTTCTTTCATTGTTTTCGTTGCTATCATTGCTTTTATTGTTTTTGTTGCTTTCTTTGCCTCTATTGCCTCCGTTGCTTTCATGGCTTTTGTTGCTTTCGTTCTCTTTGTGGTTCTCATGGCTTTCGTTACTTTCGTGGCTTTCGGTGTGTTCTTCAATTTCTTCTTTGTTGTTTTCAATTACTTTGCTTACGCTGTCGGAGAGGTCTGTTTGTGCTGACGCTTCCGCCACGCGTACGACATGGATCCGCACGCTGATTTTCAACAAGCTGCTGATGGTCCGTTCCGTTTCCGCCGCCCAATTTTCGGGAACCTCCTCCCACACCAGAAAAACGAGCACTCCAGCCGGAGTCCGGAATAACACCCGAGTTTTGCCCTCCAGTTTTTCGTTCACGATATTTTCGACCGCATAGGAAAGCAATTGCCGATCCCTTTCACTCCAGACCGACTGATGCCCGGACAAATCCGGCCAGCGCAACATGCCCAGATGTTCCGGCATGCGCGGGGGAAGCTTTAGAAAACGAAGCTGCTCTTCCAGTTCCGATTCCGGCACATTACCGTCGATCCAGTCCAGACAGAAACGTTCGCGCAATAGTGAAGCATTTTTTTCGATTTGCTTGGAGGCGAGCCTCAGGTATTCAGCACGGGCTTCATCCTCTTCCAACTGGCGCCGCGTCTTTTCCAATACTTGCTGCAACTGTTCCGGATTGGCCGGTTTCAAGATGTAATCGTCCACCCCGAGACGCAGCGAAGTGCGGACGTATTCAAATTCGTCATAGCCGGTGATGACAATAAACCGGATCTGTTCAAACCGTTCACGCAGCTTGTTCATCAAGGTAAATCCGTCCATGATCGGCATATTCAAATCAACAAGCACAATGTCTGCCTGGTGTTTTACAGCCAGCTCGTAAGCTTCTTCTCCGTCTTCTGCCTCCGCAACGACCTGTAAACCGAGCGCTTCCCAATTGATCGCTTCGCGAATACCTTCGCGGATAATCGCTTCATCATCAGCAATAATCACATTCCGCAGTTTCATGGGCTCTCTCCCTTCTTTCACGGCCATGTTCAGGTTCTAAATAAACTCCATGAGTACGGATTCTTCACGTTCTTGTCCCGGTACTTACGTATCCTTGTACCGATGCAGTACCCCGTTATTTCGTGTTTTTTCTGGTTTCTGATGATCCTTTTCCGAATTTCTACGTCCGCTTGCCGTCATATCGTGTCTTTTTCCTGTTTTCCCCATCCGAGTTCATTCACTTTTATTCCGACTCTTAAATGTCCTTGTCCATATTCTTGTCCTGCAAAAGAGGAAGACGGATCGTCACTTCCGTCCCTTTGCCATACTCACTTTCGATCTGAATGCCATAGCGTTTGCCAAACGTCAGGCGAATGCGTTCCTGGACGTTCAAAATGCCATATCCACTCGTGCGCATCAAGGCGGGTGGAGATACGTCCCGATTTTCAGTTGCTGTGTTTTTCGCTTGTTCCACTTCGTTCAGTTTTTGCCGCAAGCGCTGAAGTGTCTCTTCTTTCATCCCGATTCCATCATCGCTCACGCTTAATACGAGCAATCCATTTTGCTTCTCTCCCCGGATGTGAATATTGCCAGGACCACGTCGCTCCTTAATCCCGTGATAGATTGCGTTTTCCACAATCGGCTGCAAAATCATTTTCAGGACAACGACATTTTCCAATCCGGGTTCCACTTCGATGGTCCAGTTCAGCTTTTCTTTGTAACGCACATGCTGAATATTGAGATAACTGCGCACATGTTCGATCTCTTCCGAAAGGAAAATCCGATCGTCCCCTTTGCTCAAGCCGATCCGAAACAGCCTGGACAACGACTCGACAACCTCCGCCACTTCCATTGCCCCTTTTTTGCGGGCCAACCAATGTACCGTATCGAGGGTATTGTACAAAAAATGCGGTTTGATGTGCGCTTGCAAACTGCGCAGTTCCGCTTCCCGTTTTTGCCGTTCATGCTGCTCGGTGAGCTTGAGTAAATTTTGGATTTGCAGCAACATGCGGTTAAAACTGCGTCCGAGCATACCAATCTCATCTTTACGGCTGCCCGTATAGCGAATATGTAAATCACCGGATTCCGCTTTGCGCATAAATGACATCAACTGGCCGATCGGCCGCGAGATGGACAAAGATAAATAATAAGAAGCCGTTATGCCGAACAAACAGACGATAAAGACAAAACTGACCAGATAAAAACGAATGTTGCGCATTTCACTCGCCGATTCCGAACCGGGGAACACACCAACCGTTGTCCAATTCGTAAAATTGGATTTGCGGTAAACGAACTGCAACCATTCACCATCCACCTTCTCGATTAAAGTTCCGGTCGTTGCATCTCCGAATTGATCCAACGGCACACGATGGTTCATATTTGTTAGTGAACGATAGATCGGATTTCCCTGCTCATCGACAATCATCAAGTAGCCCATTTTCCCTAGTCTTACGTTTTTAAGCGTTTCTGCTATAATTCTCAATTTGAAATCGATCAGGATCACGCCGACCGCACGATTCGTTTCCGGGTCCATGATGGCTCGCACGACTGAAATCACTTCATCATCCTGATATTCCACATGCGACGTCAAATTGCGGCCAGAAGGCGTACCGATCATTTTGAAAATCCCTTCGTTTTCCACCGCTTCCTGGTACCACGATTCCCGGGTCAAGTTGGCTGCTGTACGTGCATACAATTCGTTACTGATATAGTCCCCATTGCTGTTGACGACGAGAATGCCGGCCACTTCCGGATAAAGTGTCGTAAAACTTTGCAAAAATTTGCGAATCCGGTATTGGCGGTTACTGTTCGTTTCCTCAAGATCGAAATTTCCGCCACCGGAATTTCTGTATTCGATGTTCTTATTATCGTTATTGTCGTAATTGGGATTTCTGACGTCCCACTGGTTTTCCTCGACAAGAAATGCCTGCACATCGGGATTGAAGGCGATCAGGTAGGTCATGTTTTGCAGGTTGCCGGCGTAATGCTCAAGCGATTGATTCACTTTATGGATCAGTTGCAACGTGTGGTCATTGACCTGGCGTTCAACGATGTGATCGACGGTCAAACCGATGGTGACGCCGAGCGCAATCGACGGAATGATACTGACGAGCAAAAAGTGAACGATCAGCTTATAGCGAATCGGCCAGTTGTTTACTTCCAGGCGCATTTTGGCTCCCTTCATCATTTCCCCTCATTTCTCATCATTTCCCCTCATTTCGCATAAAACTGATCGACATTTTCCCGGGTCACGACCGTAATTCCCGTATCGACCACGCGCGGTACGTCCGGATCACCGATTTCGTGGTTCAGGTGAAACAAAAATTGCAACGACCAATAGCCCATTTTCCACGTTCCTTGCGCAAGTGTTGCCGAGATCACCCCTTCTTTCACCATATCCAGCGTCCCTTTATCCGTATCGAATCCGATAATTTTCAGATCATGGCGATGATTTTCCCGCTTGGCTTCCCCGGCACCCACACCGCCGTTCGCTTCTGTAACAAAAATTCCGGACAAGTCGGGATGACGACGCATCACTTCTTCCGCCGCTCGTTTCGATTCCAACTGATCACCTTTACCGTCCAAAATTTCCACCACTTGCATCCTCGGATAACGCGCATGGATTGTATCGCGAAATCCTTTCGTCCGTTCTTGATGGTTCAACTGATTGGGCGAGGTGATGACCGCCACTTTTCCTGTCTCTGCGAGGAGTTCAGCCATTTTGTGTGCTGCGGTAGCCCCTGCGTTATAGTTATCTGTTCCCAGGAAGGCATACGCCCGGCTCTCGGGGGCACCGGAATCAAAAAGTACAACCGGAATGCCGGAGTCAATCGCTTTATCGATCATTTCATTCAATGCTTCCGGATCAATTGCCGTCAGTGCGATCCCCGCCGGTTTGCGGGCGATCACCTGCTCCAGCACTGTCAGCTGTTCGTGGACATCATATTGTGTCGCGCCCCGGTATTCCACGGATACGTTCAGAGCTTGGGCCGCATCCTCAAATCCTTTCAAACACTTACGCCAGTAGTCAATTCCCGCTTGAAACGTAACCATGACATACGTCTCATCAATTTCCCCTTTCAATCCCACCTCGTTCCAGGATGTGGAAGAGGACGATTGAGTCATATAATTGTACATATACACCAGATAAATCCCAATCAGTATCATATACACCGCAAACAGTCGTTTCATGTTGTAACCCCTTTCATCATGGGATAAAAAGAAGAAGAGGCCAGGTCGAGGGATCCATTGTGAATAAAGAAGGATAAGCGGCGAAAAAGAGGCGATTAAGGCTGAAACATTCACGTACATTATAGTATACACGTACATTATAGTATAAAAATAGCAGGTTTAAATGTAAATCCTGGTAGTAAAATTGTACTTTTAGTTGGTAAAAAGGTGTTCTCTATTAAAAGGTGTTCTCTGTTAGTAAGGTAGATTGTAGATCCTATAAAGCAAAAGTAATGAGTTTTTTCAAATTTAGTCGATCTCAGCTTTAGTAGATTTCAGCCGTATGTGCCTTCCCCTCATATTAAGACAACAGATTTTGTTGTCTTACACGCTGATCTCGCCTCGTCATGCACTGAGACGATGTTATTTGTCGTCTCACTCATCAATTTTGCTTCTAGACTAGTTGAGTCAACACATTTTGTCGTCTCGCGCATCGATTTCGTTTCTGTGCACCCTAAGACAACAATTTCTGTCGTCTCACGCGCCATTCACGCAACATCATCAGCTAAGTCAACACATTTTGTTGTCTCACACATCGAGTTCACTTTTCTATGCCTTGAGACAACAATTTCTGTCGTCTCACGCGCCATTCACGCAACATCATCAGCTAAGTC
>CALAME010000047.1 GCA_937925675.1 uncultured Paenibacillaceae bacterium
ATAATCAGGAAGATGAAAAAAGGGGCTCCGAAAAAAGCCGGTACGATGATCGGCTTGAAGGTGGACAGCCAGCCGAGTTTGGCAAACATGACGTATTGCGGAATGATCGTCACGTCGCCGGGCAGCATCATCGTCAACATCATGCATGTAAACCAGAAGTTCCGGCCTTTGAAGCGGATCCGCGTGAAACTGTAAGCGACAAGCGCCGAAGAGATCACCGCACCGATTGTGGAGATCGTCACGATTATAAACGAATTTTTAAAGAAGGTGGAAAAGGTAATGCCCCCGAACCCTTTCCAGCCGAGCACGTAGTTGTCAAAACGCCATTCCTGCGGGATTAGCGAATGGGAATGGAGAAAAATTTCCGTATTCGGTTTGAAGGAGCTGGCAAACAGCCACAGGACAGGATACAGCATGGCAAACCCGAGCAGGCTGACGAACAGGTGATAAATCAAAGCTTTCACCCGCTTGCGATTTCGGGCCGCTCTCCGCTCCGGGGACACCTGGCTGACGGCGGACAACATCGGCATTACGCTCTGTCCTCCTTCGTTTCGTAGTAGACCCAATATTTGGATGTGAAAAAGACAAACCCCGTCAAGACGGTGATCAGTGCCAGCATCACCCAGGCCATCGCTGAAGCATACCCCATATCAAAAAAGACGAAAGCCCGCTGGAACAAATACAGCGAATACAAAAGGGTGGTGCCCATCGGTCCGCCCGAACCGTTGGAGATAATATAGGCCGGAGTAAATGTCATAAATCCGGCGATCGTCTGCATGATCAGGTTAAACAAAATGATCGGGCTCAACAGCGGCAGCGTAATTTTAAAAAACTTCTGCACCGCTCCGGCCCCGTCTACACTCGCCGCTTCATAAAACGTTCTCGGAATGTTTTTCAGACCGGCCAGAAAGATCAGCATCGATGAACCGAATTGCCAGACCGAAAGCAAAACGAGCGTAAACAGCGCGGTCGACGGATGTCCGGTCCAGGAAATATTCACATGAATATCGAACAGAGCCAGAATCGAGTTGACCGCACCGCGATCTCCAAATATTTGCCGCCACATGATCGCAACCGCGACACTGCCACCGATGATCGAAGGCAAGTAATAAACGGTCCGGTACAATCCGAGCATCGCTGCCCCGGCATTGAGCAGCATCGCAACAAACAAGGCAAAACATAGCCGAAGCGGCACGGATAAAGATACATAGATAAATGTAACTTTCAGCGCTTGCCAAAAACGGTCATCTTCCTTGAACATTTTGTAGAAGTTGTCAAGGCCGATCCAGTTGGGCGCACTGAGCAAATCAAACTTGGTAAAAGAAAAATAAAACGAAGCCATGATCGGAAACAGTGTAAAGGCAAGAAAACCGATTAAAAAGGGCGACAAAAAAACGTATCCGACAATAAGATCACGATGGAGAAGTTTTCCCATGCGACAACCCCATTTGCTGTGGAGATGGAGGGAAGCGTCCCGCACCGCATTGAAGTGCGAAACGCCCCTTTTTCGTTTGGATCAGTTGGATGACAGGATGCTGTTGGCTGCTTCGCGGAACTGTGCGGCGGCCTCTTCAAGCGTAATCGTTTTGTACAGCATTCTTTCGACCAGATCGTTCAGCTCGCTTACGACTTCAGATGCTCCTACCGGCGGAGGCGGGTCGATCGGACTGCTGTTTTCGTCCACCCAGGCGATAAAGTCAAATGTAGCAACCGTTACATCGTCCAGTTCGGGACGCAACGCTTCCTGCACTTCTGAAGAAATCGGCACTCCCCGATCTCCGCGCATGATTCTGTTCGCTTCAATGTCATTGATGAAGAAGTCAATAAACTTGACCGCTTCTTCCTTCACATCCGAATTTTCAAACACGCTGAAATACATGGACGGTTTCAGGAACAGACCTTCCTTGACACCCGGACCGGGCAGCGGATGCAAGACGAGCGGTTTCTGCGTCGCAGTCGTCAAGCCGACGTACTGGTTGGACCAGACAAAATCGGCAAGCGCCTCTCCTCTCGCCGTCAGCCCGTCCTCCCAGCTTTGAATTTGCGCCGCCATGTCGATCGGAGCGATCGCACCTGCATCATACATTCGCTGGATGCGGCCAAAATACTCGATGAAATAGCGATCGTCATCATAGCCAAGACTGCGTCCATCTTTGGCATACAGGCTTTGTCCCTGCGTTCGCAAATAGTAGTTAAAAAACTCTTCATTGTTGATTCCCTGCGTAAAGTAATATCCGTGCTCCGTCACATCATAGGCGAGCTGCTCCCACTCATCATAGGTCCAATCCCAGCTCGGCTCGCTCAATCCGGTCGCTTCCAGAATCTCCGGATTGTACGTCATCCCGATCGCGTTGACGCCGAGATTGATCCCGTACAGCTTGCCGTCCAGCATCCCTCCGGACAAGGCGCTGTCACTGATATGCTCGGTGTTGAACAACCCGCTTTCCACATACGGAGTCAGATCCGCCAGCTGTCCTCGCGTCGCATATTGCGTAATGTAAGACAGGTCCATCTGGATAATATCCGGCAGATCATTGGCCGCCGCCTGCGGGGCGAGCCGCTGCCAGTATTCATCCCATCCGGTAAACTCCGGTTCGATGATCACATGCGGATTTTGTTCCTGATACAGTTCGATTACTTCCAGCGTCACATCGTGACGGGATTGTCCACCCCACCAGGCGATTCTGAGCGTCACTTCTTCGGGAGCGGCGCCGTTCTGATCGGACGGACCTTCGCTTGTCCCGCCACCGTTCGCCGTCTGGCCTCCATCTCCCGTTGACGAAGACGAACCGCCGGAACAGGCGGCCAGAAACAACAACAAAACCGCCACCATCAATAAAAACGCTTTCTTTTTCACGGAAAAACCTCCCTGACCTTGTATTTGTTCCCGTTGCCTTGCCCTCCATTATAGAAAGCATGGAACCAGGAAGGAATAAAAAATTCCTAACGCTTTGTTCAAAAATCCGAAAAAGAGAAGCGCTTTTTATATTCCGACGGCGTACAACCGACATATTTTTTGAACACCTGGCTGAAATATTGCGGATTGTTGCCGAAACCGATCTGTTCAGCAATTTCAAAAATTTTCACATCATCCGACTGTTCAATCCGTTTTTTCGCCTGTTCCACCCGCGCTCTGACGACATAACTGGAAAACTTCTCACCATATTCTTCCCGGAACAGTTTGCCGAGATAATCCGGATGCATAAAAAGATGATTGCGCGAAATCCAACTGAGAGAAAGTTCCGGGTTAAACAGATGCTCGTCCACAATATGTTTGACCTGCGCTGCGATTTTCGCATGGCTGCTCTTGGCGGCATCATAATTGAAGGCTGCGATTTCTTCCGCTACCTGTTCCATAAATTCCGCCAACTGCCGGATCGTATCCAGCTGCTCGAACTTGACCAGATCCCGATAATACCGCTCCAATTCCGCCTGCCCACCTTCGCGGATCATCGTCAAAAACAACTGGATACAATACGATTTCACGACCGTCTGCTCTTCCTCAAGCGCCATCAGCCGTTGGAAAAACTCGCTCAGCTCACGCTTTGCTTCCGGCCAGTTGCCCGTGCGGAGGGAAAGGCACAATTTCTCCTCATCAAAGTCAAACTCATGGCGACGCTCCCCGCGGACGCGCGAAATGTCCTTTTTCGTGATCACGCTGCCTTCTCCCAGGTAAAAGCGGTAGCGAATACATTCCAACGTGTCCCTGTACAGCTTGCGTATTTCATAAATTTCGCCGGGGTCGCTCAACGCAACCGTCGTTCCGATTTTGTAATATTGTTGAAAAACTTCGCGAATCTGTTCAATCTTCTTGAACAGCGTGTG
This sequence comes from uncultured Paenibacillaceae bacterium, assembly GCA_937925675.1. Classification (GTDB taxonomy): domain Bacteria; phylum Bacillota; class Bacilli; order Paenibacillales; family CALAME01; genus CALAME01. The sequence continues at coordinate 3,826 of CALAME010000047.1, forward strand.
CCGCTCCGTCTCGTTCAGGACAAGAACGACGTTGTCGCCGATGGTGATGCTCCATTTTAACAACTCCTCGCCACAGATGTCTTCAGCGATATTTTTTAGCGCGAACATATGCTCAAATTCCACTTCCCCTTCAAACATAAACAACGCCAGCTGGATGTTCGTAATGTCAAGCTGTGACCTGAACAGCTTGACATAATCGCCCCACTCTTTTTTACCGTACGTTTTGTTGGTGATGAGTTCTTTTAAAAACTGTTCCTTTGCAAATGGCAGCACTTTGTCCAGTCGCTCCTGGATCGACTGGACGAAATTCGCTTTTTTTCGCTCTTGCCTGATCTCTTCCGCCACTTTGCCGAGCGCGTCCATAATTTGCTCTTCGCTGCACGGTTTCAGCAAATAATGCTTCACCCCATATTTCATGGCAGTCTTCGCATAATCAAACTCGTTATATCCGCTTAAAATAATGAAACGGACATCCCACCCGTTCTGTATGGCCTGCTCCACCAATTGCAATCCATCCAGGCCTGGCATGCGGATATCGGTAATGACGATATCCGGCAAATCGTTCTCCATCAGCCGGATCGCTTCCAGTCCGTTTCTGGCCGTTCCGATCAATGTGGTTTGATGGCGCTTCCAGTCCACAAGCGAAGAAATGCCTTCTACAACGATTCGTTCATCATCAACGAGCAGCACTTTCAACATGCGCATTCCTCTCCTTTTTGCTAAACGGATGGTAAGGCAGTCGAATGGATACTTTCGTCCCTTTTCCGGCGCCGCCTTCAATATCCAGCGACGCTTGTTCGCCAAAAGAACGCTTCAGTCTTTCCGCGATATTGGTCAATCCGATGCCCTTTCCTTTCGAGCGGATCGATCCGGTCCTCCATTTGTTCAGCACTTCTTCATCGATACCGGGACCGTTGTCTTCCACTTTAATTTCGACTTCGCTTTCTGATCTGCGGGCGGACAAACGAATGTGACAAGGCTCTAACATCTTGTCGAGTGCATGATAGATCGCATTTTCTACAAGCGGCTGCAACGTCAGCTTGGGTAAAGACGCGTCCAGACAGTTTTCCGGGATATCCAGTTCAAACTGCAGCCGTTCTTCGAAACGGATTTTCTGGATCGTCACATAGCGGTTCACGATATCGAGTTCATCCGCAAGCGAAATGACCGCTTCCTGCTGATTGATCGCCGCCCGCAACATAAAGCCGAGAGATTCGACGATCGTCGAAATTTTGTGCTGCCGGTTCATTTTGGCCAGCCAGTTGATCGAATCGAGCGTGTTGTACAAAAAATGCGGATTGATCTGCGCTTGCAGCGCTTTGTATTCCGTATCTTTGATCACCAGCTGTTTCGAATAATTTTCTTCGATCAGTTCGTTGATTTTTTCGATCATGATGCGAAAGTTTCGATGCAATTGCCCGATTTCATCCATGTGGCGCGGTGCGTCCGCAAGCGGAATGTTGAAATTGCCGAGACCGACCCACTTCATCTTTTCATTCAAACTTTCAATCGGACGGGTGATCCCGCGGGCAAACTTGATACCAAGCGCGATCATGACGAGAAACAATATGACAAATACCGCGATCACCAGGTTTTTCATCCAGACGATACTGTTAAAAATGGTGTCGTACGGTATCAGATTCAGATACGTCCAGCCTGTATAGCGGGAACGGATAAATGTGACAAAATACGTCTGATCTTCCAGTGCCGCAATCTGATAGCCCTGCCGCTCGATACCGATGAGACGGATCAGGTCGTCATTTTCCCATACAGGAGGAGACTGGGAATAGACAAGATCCATATCGTTGTAAATAAAAAGAGCGTCGCCATTGATCCCGATTTCTCTGGCCAGCCTCATCATCATCCGCTCCATATGGATGCGCATGACGATCGTTCCGAGCGTGTCCAGACTCAAATCCGTATAGGAGCGGATCGATCGGGCCAGGATGAGGGAGGAGTCCCATTCATTCGGCGCTTGCCACAACACTTCACCCTGCAAACGGTTTGCCTGCTCAATCAGCTCTCTTTTATTTCTCACCCCGAACGAAACCGGATCCATCCCGGCGATATATTCCCTGCCTTCCAGATCGTAGATCGAGATCGAAGACAGGTACGTTTTCTCCGCGCTGGAAAACGAAACGAGCCGGTCCTGCAATAGCTGGCGCAGGCGAAACTTGTCATACTCAGCCAGTTCCCCCGATTTCACTTGCTGCAAATGTTCCTGGATTTGCGGGTCTGCGATGATGTTATAAGAAATGCCAACGAGTTTGCGCAGTTCGGTTTCAATAAAGGTCGACGCCATATTGAGCGATTTGGCCGATTCGCGGTAAATATGTTCATCATAAATTTTGTATGTGTATTGAAGCAGCAAAAAGGTGGAGAAAAACACGACCAATATGATCAAGGACATGAGCGAAATGACCCGGTATTTGATTTTTCTGTTCATGACAGCCCTCCTTTTGCCGCAGTCTCGTCAGGGCTTCCGGATTTTATGTATGCGCTTTCAAT
>CALAME010000048.1 GCA_937925675.1 uncultured Paenibacillaceae bacterium
ATAAGGAAATTCATGATATATATCAATCGCTGCTCGTCATGGAAGGTTCGAATCCGTTATTTGACCGTGTAGAGCTTTTTATCAATGAGCCGCAACCTGTCGTGTTTACGAGGGATTTATACCGGTTCTTAGGTGAGGAAAAAACTGCACAAACCTACCAACAGCTGCTTGAACCGAGCCAATCGTTGTACTGGCACCATACGGGGAACTCGATCATGCTTGTCCATAAAATCCCGGGGCTTGCGATCGGACAAGTTCGTCCGTTTGGAGTGCTCGTGGTCCATCTCAATGAAGCGAAAGTGCTCAATTTGGTGCAAACGCTTACTCCATACGATCGTGGCTTTACCTTGTTGTTTGAAGAACATGGCAAAGTGTTGATGTCGGGGGGGACGGCTCAATATGATCGTTCCATAGAGCAGGGATTGTATCAGGACATTTTGAGTCGCAGCGATCCGTCTGGAACATTTTTATATTACTGGGAAGGAGAAACATATTCCGTCACGTATGGCAGTTTCAACCGTCTGGGTTCGACCTGGATCTATGTTTCCGCAGCGCCGCTCACGGCCATTACCAACCCGGTTTTGTTTTTTTCCAAACTGATTATCGCTACGAGTCTATTCATTTTGTTTCTGGCAGGCGTAGTGTCTTGGCTGGCATCGCGGAAATTGTATTCGCCGATTGAAAAACTGGTATGCAAAATCGGCGCTTCCCGCACTTCAGAAGCAAAGGTAAAAGACGAATTTGCTCTCATTGAAGCGCAATGGAACAACCTGTCGCGGGAGAGCCAGGTGTTGCAAAAGCGGCTGGACCAACATCTTCCTTATCTTAGAGAAGGGTTTTTAATGCAACTGTTGCAAGGTTACATGTACCCATTTACGGAAAAAGAATTGCGCGAACGGATGGAGAATCTGGGGTGGGAACCCGCTGATAGCCAGTTTGTGATCATTGTCGTCCAATTGTTCGGCTTTTCAAAATTGGAAGGACGTTTTTCCGAAGGGGATGAAGGGCTCGTTACGTTCGCTGCGGCCAATATTATTGAAGAGTTGTGCAGTCATTCGACGTTGCAAGTTGATGTCATCAATTTTCATGATCTGTCCATCGGTTTGATGGTCAGCGTTCCGGCATGGATGACACGGACGCATATCGAGGACGAATTGTATCGATTGACGGCGGAAATGATCGCGCGCATCGAGGAAATATTGAAGATGCAAGCGACGATTGGGATCAGTTGCATGACCGATTCCATTAAAAGCGTTCCGGGGCTGTTCGAAGAGACAAAAATTGCTTTGCGTTTTCGCAATTTGCAAGAAAGCAGCCAGGTGATCGATCTGGAAAAGTTGGATGAAGAGGAGCGTTTGCAGGATGTCAAGTATCCGTTTGCTCTGGAGAAGGAAATTATGTATGCGATCCGCCTGGGTGATGAAGAAAGAGCCGTCCATTACATCCGCCAGTTTATCGATGTACTGACCAAAGAAAGTACCGATGAAGCAGCGCTGAAACAGGGAGTACTGCAACTTTTAGGCAGTATATTACATGTTGTTATGCAATCGGGGATCAGCACAAGGCGGATTTATGAGGGAATCGATCTGTATGAAAAGCTGAGCCAGATTCGCGAACCGGAAAAGATTGTGCAATGGTTTGAGCTTTCGGTGATCCGTCCCTTTATGGCCGAATGGTCGAAGAAAAAAGACCGGCATATGCGTCAGCTTGTAGAAAAGACGATCATATTGTTAAATGAGCAGTTTATGAATGATATTTCTCTGGAATACTGTGCGGATGCGATCAAGATCAGTCCATATGTGCTTAGCAAGGCGTTCAAAAATGTGACGGGACTAAACTTCATCGATTATTTGACCAATATCCGGCTTGAGCGAGCCAAACAGATGCTAAGGGATAGCGACTGGAAAATTAGCGACATCGCGGAAAAAGTCGGGTATCAGAACAGCTACTTCAACCGGCTGTTCAAAAAGCACGTCGGTTTAACCCCTGGTCAATACAGGGAACAGAGCAAGCGCGAAAAGGAGAGGATATCCGGTGAAATACGTTAAGGATGGGCTAGGTCCAGATCGGGCTGATCGTTCCCCGGATCGTTTGCTAGCGGATCCACCGGCATCGTATCGCATTCATCCATTCTGGTTTTGGAATGGCGATCTCGATGACGATGAGCTGCGCTGGCAAATTCGCCAAATGGCTCGCCAGGGGGTTGGAGGCTTTTTTATATGCGCGCGCCAAGGACTGGATGTGCCGTATTTGTCAGACGAATGGTTTCGCAAAGTCAGAGTGGCGTTGGAAGAAGCCAAATCATGTGGACTGGATGTGTGGCTTTATGATGAGTATCCGTATCCGAGCGGCATCGCAGGTGGTGAAGTGACTCTTTACCATCCTGAAGCCAAACATTACACTTTGGAACATCGTTCATTCCGCGTCGAAGGCGGCGCGCTCTGTGAAGAAGTGCTGCCGTGGGGGCGAATCTTGTCGATTAAGGCCGTGCCTATTTCCGAGCAGAAGGGGAAGCGGGATTGGGAGCGAGCCGTCGACATTGTTTCCTATGTAGGCAGCTGGCAAGCCGAACCGGTCTTTCAAAAAACGGGTCTTACCGCATACAACCGCAAGCGATTTTTTACTTACGATACGGTCTGGAAACTTCACTGGCGCGCACCTTCAGGCGAAGAAGCTTGGGAAATACATGCGTTTCTGGAACAGGAAGTATCCTCTTTCAAATATTATGGGACTTTTGTTGATCCATGTAATGAACAGGCGGTGCGCACGTTTATCGAACGAACGCACGAACGGTACGCACGGGAGATCGGGGAGTATTTTGGTGATCCGATCAAGGGTATATTTACGGATGAAACCGGATATTTAGGAAAAATACCGTGGACGCCGGAATTAAAATCATATTTTTTCGACAAGTACGGTCTCGATCTTGCCGAACAGTTGCCACAGATCGTGCTGGGACAAGGCGGGAACACGGCAATGATGCGCTATCGATATTTTCAAGCGCTGCATGAACTTTTGCGGGAACGTTACCACAAGCCGATCCGAGATTGGTGTGATCGTCATGGACTGGCCTACGTGGCCGAAGTGCCGGCCATGCGTATGACGACGCAGCTATACAGCCACTACCCTGGCGGAGACAGTGCGCATGAGAAACTGGGGCGGCCGCTCCGCTGGATATTGGATACGTATATGCTGTCCTTTCGATCGAATTGCAAAATGGTCAGTTCGTTGGCGCATCAGCTAGGCAGCAAGCGAGCGCTGATCGAGTGCTTCCATAGTGTCGGATGGTCAATGACGCTAAAGGATGCTCGTTGGATGATCGATCGCATGGCAGCGATGGGAATCAATTTTTTCAATTTCCATGCGTTCTTTTATACGCTGGACGGATTGACGAAACACGATGCACCGCCTTCGCATTTTTTCCAAAATCCGTATTGGGAACATTTCCATCTCCTGGGAGATTATGCGGGGAGAATTAGCCAACTGATGAGCGGTGCGAAATCCGAAGCCCGCATCGCCGTGCTTGATCCGACAACTTCGCTTTGGACTCATATGGGGAATCCGATGCATGCTTTTTCGTATTGCGGTCAATCGGAGGAAGAACAGAAACGGCTGGAGAAGCTGAAGCGGGATTGGGCAGATATCTGTCAGATGCTTACATTACATCGGTTTGAGTACGACCATCTCGACGCGGAGATGCTGGCCAAGGCGGATGTATCGGACGGAAACATTCGAATCGGCAACGCCCAATATTCGTTGCTTGTGCTGCCACCCTTAACCAATATCGAGCGCGCTGCCTGGGAACAAATTAAGGCATTTGCCGCGAATGGAGGAACGGTTATCGCCTACGCTCTTCTCCCTTTTGAGTCCATTGAGGAGGAAGGACCTTCGGTTGAAGAATTGCGGCAATGGTTCGGTTTGGATCCGGGGGAGACAAAAAATGCTGGGGAAAAAGTCGTGCGCGGCGTGAATCGTTGCTTTTTCGTACCGGCCGCTAGTGGTTTAACGTCCCTCTTAAAGCTCATCGATGAGCATGCACCGCGCTCAGTTGTATTGGAGGTGGATGGGGCGCAGTCTTTTCTGATGCATGTAAGGCGCACGCCGGAAGAAAATGTGCTCGTCTTTGTCACCAACCAGGAAGGAGATGCGCATCAGACAAAGCTCGTCATTCACGCTGACAGGTTGTGGAACCATGGTTTTGGTGCACCTTTACAGTCAAGCAACGCTCAAGACCAACTGTGCTTGACTCGGATCGATCTGGAAACGGGTGAACGTAGAAGGCTGCAAGCAGAACGAACGGACACAGGCTGGATCTTGCCGCTTTATTTTGCACCTTATGCCTCCCATCTGATCGAACTCAGGAAGAGCGCAGAGGAGTGCGCAGCATCCGCTGACCGGATCGGGGAAGACGACCTGTGGGAAATCGATGCCAGCGGAATATGGCAAGTGGAACCGGTGCGGGACAATGTGGTCCGTTTTGATCGTTTTGATCTGTATATCGCCGATCAGCTTGTCAAAAAGAATGTCGAGGCCAAAACGTTTATTGATCAATGTGCGGATATGGAAACAGCACCGCCAGCGCGGTATACACAAGTATTTGGTACGCCGATGAAAATGGCTCCGGCATATCCTATAGAGTGCCGCTACGAAACGAGTTTTATCGTGCATGATGTACCCCGTTCCTGCCGGTTGATGATGGATGAAAGCACCATATCCGGATCCTATACGATTTTTATTAACGGTAAAGCTCTCCCGCGTGAAGGTTGGGCGGCTGAGAGATGGTATGATCATAAAAATCGCTTATGTGAGATCGGATCGCTGTTAAAAAAAGGGGTAAATCGCTTGTCCATTCAAGTTCGATTGGAACGTGATGGAGATGGTGTCGTGGATGCCCTTTATTTGACCGGGGCATTTAAGGTGACGCATGACGAGTTACAGCGTCCGATCTTGGCTAAACCGGTGCGCGAAGTTTCACTAAGGATTGCTCCGTTTGTGGACGGACCGCTAGCCGGGTTTCCGTACTATGCCGGATCGCTGGTGTTCAAAAGAAATGAATACCTTGATCAAATGCCGACCACCCCTTACTTTACCTTACGCTTTAGCGGATGGGACCGACATTTTCATGATTGTGCCGTCGTAAAAGTCAATGGCCGTTCTCTCGGAGTGAGAGCCTGGACACCTTACGAATGGAGAGGCAAAACAGAATGGCTGCGCAAAGGGCAAAATGATGTTGAAATTGTCGTGATCAACTCGTTGATCGGCTTGTTGGAAGGCAAATACTTTGATTATGAAAAACATGAACTGATCGAGGTGCATGGCCGTTCATTTATATAATGAACAAAAAAATAGCCAGGGCGTACATCCGAGAAAGGCTTGTGACTTGGTGCGAGTCATCCCCTGATTCGTATTCACGCTGGTACGCTCCTGGCTCATACTCCGTTTTTTCGGTTTGCCGTTTTGCTGTCATCCTTTAGATTACAGAAGACAAGAGGGAGGAAAGAAAGAAAGGGAGATCTGAAAGATTCTGCGCATTATTCCATGCCCGCATCTGGCTCGAGATCGGATTGTCCGTCAGTGGGCAAATCAGCCGGTTCTTCATCGGCCGGCTCTTCAACGGGCAGATCCACCGGTTCATCAACCGTATCTCCGTCGTTGATCATGTTGGCCGGCTCATCTGCCGGATTCCCGCACGCGGAAAGGGCAAAAACCAAGGCGATGGAAAATAAGACCACTCCTACTTTTTTTGACATCATGACCACCTCCTTTTCCCCATCATAGCTTCCAAATATAATTAAACTGTGAAATTTTTATAAAAAACTTTGATCAAATCATTAAAAATTCATCATAAAAAAATAAAACCGCTTTCACCAGCAGGCTGACAAGCCGTCTTCGCTAGCGAAGCGGTCAAGGCTGAAAAAATCTGCGAATGGATCACGACTGGGAACGGATGAATGCCAGAGTACGTAGTGTCTTTACTTTTGTCTTTACTTGTGTCTTTAATTGGTGGTGTCCATAAAGTGCGGTCTTTAGAGGGAGTGCGTTTCTTTAAACGCTTGAGAGCGGAGAGTAAGATTCTTGTGATGAATATTGTTGAAGCAACGCCTTGGCTTTTTCATAATCGTCTCTGTGGACTTCTATGCGTACCTTTTGTACTTTACCTGCATCGGCAACGGCCATACTGGGTTGAGCTGCGGAGCTGGATGTGATTTCTCTGAGGCGGCAACGGATTCCTTGGTCGAGCAGGTAGCTGTATTTATTGGCAATATCGTCTGTCATGCCTCTGCTTTCCAATAGCGTCTTCCATTTGCGTTTCTGGGCGACGGTGAGAGAAAGGACAACGACCAGAAGAAGCAAAATAACGCCAAAGACCACCCATTCCATAGTTAGCACCTCCTTTATATTACGGAGCGATTCCGTTACCTTAAACTTATCGCAAATTTGTGAACAAATTGTTAAAAATTCGTTAAAAATTCAATAAAATTTGCCAGTAATGAAAAAACGCTCAAGCCGGTTGACGTTCTTGCTTGAGCGGTATACGGATGATAAACGTACTTCCTTCACCAAGCCGGCTTTGCACTTCGATCGTGCCGGCATGAAGTTCTACCAGCTCCTTGACGATGGCGAGACCGAGTCCGGTGCCACGGTCGTTGCGACGGGAGTCGCCAATGCTTCCTTTATAGAAGCGATCCCAAATTTGGTGCAGTTCATGGGAAGGAATGCCCGTGCCGGTATCACTCACCTCGATCGTCATATATTGCCCGTCGGAATGAAGACGCACATGAATCTGCCCGTTTTCTGTAAATTTGTTGGCGTTTTCGATTAAATTTTTCAAAATTTGCTCCAGACGATCCGCGTCAGCTTGCAGTGACGGCAGGTCTTCACTGACATGCACGATCAATTCATTGCCATGTTCGCGTATTTTATTCATCAACGAATTGCGCACTTTTTCCAAAATTTCTTCAGCGCGAATGTAATATAGATCGAGCAACACCTTTTTGTTTTTCAGTTTGATGACATCCATCAGGTCGTGTACGAGCCGGATCAAATAGCGGGTTTCTTCATACATGACGCGATAATATTTTTGGCGCGACGTCTCGTCGGTGACCAGACCATCCTGCAGCGCCTCCAGGTAACCTTGCATGGCCGTAAGCGGTGTGCGCAATTCATGGGAAATGTTGGCGATGAAATCATCGCGACGTTGCTCCAGGTCTTGCCGATGTTTTTCAATTTCATCCAATTTCTTGGCCATCCGGTTAAACGCGCTGGCCAATTCCCCAATCTCGTCCGAATGAGGATAGTCCACCCGCTTTTCATAATTGCCGAGTGCGATTTCCATGGAGGCGTGCTCGATCCGTTTCAACGGCCGCGTGATGGACCAGGAAAGGACAGAAACGAGCAATGTGGAAATAATACCGCCGAAGATCATCGCCCACAGCACGATTTCGCGGATGTTGCGAAAAGTCGAGCCCACCCCTTCCACCGGGGCGCTGACGACGATGCCCCCGTAAACTTGGTCTTCCTTGCCCCACGGAATGATGACGGTCAACACCGGGCTGTTCATGTCGAGCATATTGTAATCCTCGGTAATCTCTCCCCCTTCCAACACTTGCTGCACGATGGAAGGATCAATTTCATTGCCGACATATACTTCATCGGCCATGGAAGTGGCCATAATTTTGCCTTGTCGGTCAAACAGCAAAATCCGTTTGTTGAAAGCGTCACCAAAAAAAACGAGTTTCTCTTTGAGCGCTTCGGTGGACAAATCAGGATCCTGAATCGAGATGTTAATGCTTTTTGCCTGATGCAGCATATCGTCCTCTGTTTTTGCCCGCAAATATTGGCTGGTCGAAATGGAGATGACGAGACCCATGACGGCAAAGCCGAGCAGGATCGGCAGCAAATTGCCGATCAGCAGGCGTCTGAACAGGCTGCGGCCAAACCAGTTCATGTCCCATCCTCCGTTCGTTTTTCTTTCCCCGGCATATCGAAACGGTAGCCGACTCCCCACACCGTTTGAATGCATTCGATACCGAAGCGGCTCAAATGTTCCCGCACTTTTTTGACGTGTACATCGACGGTGCGGATGTCTCCGATAAAGTCATAGCCCCATACATGTCTCAGCAGCTGATCGCGCGTAAGCACGATGCCCGGATTTTGGACCATGTACGCCAGCAGGTCAAACTCTTTCGGCCGGAAAAACACGCTTTCCCCGTTCACGGATACTTCGCGATTGAGCAAATTGATTTTGAGCGGGCCCACTGTAAATATATTTTGCACGTTTGCTTCACGCGTCAGCGTGGCTGCTTCCCCGGCCCTGCGCATGATCGCCTTGATGCGGGCAACAAGTTCACGCGGGCTGAACGGTTTGGTCACGTAATCGTCGGCGCCGATCTCCAGTCCGAGCACGCGATCAAGCTCTTCGTCTTTAGCGGTCAGCATGATAATTGGAGTGTTCTTTTCCTTGCGGATCGTTTTGCATACTTCCAGGCCATCCATCACCGGCATCATCACGTCGAGGATAATCAGATCCGGATCTTCAGAGAATGCAAGCTCCACGGCTTCCTGACCGTTGTGTGCTTCGATGACTTCCATCTGATTTTGTTCAAAATATAAACGGATAATTTCACAAACGTTCGGATTGTCGTCTGCTACTAAAATTTTCCACTGACTCATGTTCCATGCGCTGCCTCTGGCCCTTCGCCTTTTGGTCCGGGGCGTATAAAGACAGCGCTCTCCCCCCCATGCCTGAGGTCATTTTTCGCCTTCATTATAACACATTCCCCTATCCTATTCGTTACAGATCAACGGGGAAGGACCGTAGTCATAAGACAAGTGCCATCGGGGCGGTCAAAAATCCGGGTAAGCCCCCCAAAAGAAGGTAAAAATAAAAACGGTATATCCCTGAAAAAATGTTAATGCCTCGAAAATGCCCGATTTTATCCGTTTTTTGTACATTTGCAAATGACTGAAATCTTGTAAATAGACGGTTGGGCAGGTGATCCCATAAACTAGGACTTGCATCTGAAAAGGTCGAGAAAGGTCGAGATAAGGGGGATTATGATGTCTGTCGCAGCCAAGACGGAGAAGGTGCAGGAGCTAAGCGGACTGAATCGCACTTCACTTTTAAAACGAATGTGGAAAGTCCGCTGGTTTTACATCTTTATGGCTCCCGGCATCCTTTATTTTCTCATTTTTAAAATTTGGCCGATGTGGGGCGTGTTGATGGCGTTCCAAAACTATCAGCCGGTCAAAGGTATGTGGGGAAGCGACTGGGTCGGTTTCAGACACTTTGATCGTTTCTTTTCAACTCCGGATTTTTGGAATCTGTTTCGCAACACCTTTTTGATCGCATTGTACGATCTGATTGTCTTTTTCCCGACGACCATCATTCTGGCCCTCTTATTAAATGAGGTGCGGCATCAGGTGTACAAGCGCCTCGTACAAACGCTCGTTTACGTGCCTCACTTTTTGTCGTGGGTTGTCGTTGTGGGAATCACCTATATTTTGCTCGGTTCGGAGGGCGTGCTCAACAAGCTGGGCGGATTGATCGGACTGGAGCGCATTAACTTTCTGTTCAATCCGGATTGGTTTCGACCGCTCATCATCTTGCAGTTGATCTGGAAAGATGCCGGTTGGGGAACCATCATCTTCCTGGCTGCACTGGCAGGCGTCAACGTGCAACTGTATGAGGCGGCGAGGATCGACGGTGCGAGCCGGCTGCGCCAGGTTTGGCATATTACGCTGCCGGGGATTCGCAACGTGATCGTGATTTTGCTCATTTTGCGGTTGGGGAACTTCCTCGATCTCGGGTTTGAACAGATTTTCCTCATGTTGAATCCGCTTAACCGGGAAGTCGGGGAAGTGTTCGATACGTATGTGTATCGCGTCGGCATCCTGGAAGGTCAATTCAGTTACAGCGCCGCTGTAGGCTTGTTCAAATCAACGGTCGGGCTAGTGCTCGTCTTTATCGCCAATCGCATCGCCAAGGCGCTGGGCGAAGAAGGAATTTATTAAGGAGGCGAGAGAGTTGGTATATGATCGAACGCTCGGCAACCGGATCGCCGACGGGATAATATATACGCTGCTCGGTTTGTTCGCCTTGTCGACAACCGTTCCGTTTCTGTATGTCTTGATTAACTCCTTTTCCGGCACAGAAGATCTGTGGCCGAAAATTTGGACGCTCGATGCGTACAGATACATTTTTTCCACCGACCGTTTTGTTCGCAGTCTGGGCGTCAGCATCTATATTACGCTTCTCGGTACATTTCTCAGCCTGTTGTCAACTTCTTTGTTGTCATACGGCCTGTCTAACCGGAACGTACCGGGACGGCGAGCAATTTTGCTGATGGTGCTGTTTACGATTTTGTTTAACGGCGGCATGATTCCGACCTATTTCGTGGTCAGAGCGGTGGGATTGATCGACACGTTGTGGGCGCTCATGATTCCGTCGATGATGAGCGGCTTTTATGTCATCGTCATGAAAGAGTTTTTCCAAAACATTCCGGACGAATTGAAGGAAGCCGCCCAAATTGACGGAGCCCATGAATTGATCATTTTTCTCAGAATCATCCTGCCGCTGTCGTTACCGGCACTGGCCGCATTCGGACTGTTTTATGCCGTTATGTTGTGGAACCAGTATTTCAGCGCTATTCTCTACATTCAAGATTCGCAAAAGTGGCCGATTCAGGTGCTGTTGCAACAAATTGTCATCCAGACGTCAGGCAGTTTCGGTGATTCTTCAGCAATGAGTGAAAATATGGCCTTTTACGGCCAGTCGGTGCGCATGGCGGTCGTCATCGTGGCGACAGTACCGATTCTGATCGTATATCCGTTTTTGCAGAAACACTTTGCCAAGGGTGTCCTTCTCGGATCGGTCAAAGGCTGATCCGGGAATGAACCATAAACAACAAATCATTCAGGAGGTTTGAAACATGCAGAAAAACAAAAAGTGGGGGAGCAAATGGCTGCTCGTACTGCTGGCGTTGGCTTTGGTCGTCTCTGCCTGCAGTTCCGAGAAAGCCGAAGAACCGTCTGCTGGTGGCGAAGGGGCTTCCAAAGGCGGAGATGATGGTCCTTTTGAAATCTCGATCTCTCTTAACTTCGATGGTCAGGACATCCCGGAGCCGGACAACCCGGTACAGAAAGCGATTGAAGAGTACACCAACACGAAATTGAATATCAATTACGTACCGGGCAATGCGTATCAGGAACGGCTGTCGACGATGATCGCATCCGGAGACATGCCGCAAGTGGTCGCTTCTTACGGTCCGCCGAAACAGTCGTTCTTGCTGTCGGCGTTCCAAAATGATGTTTTCTGGGATATTTCGCCGTATATCGAAGAGTTTCCGAACTTGTCCAAACTGAATCCGATCATTTATGAAAACGTATCATTCCAGGGTGGAATTTACGGTTTGCCGCGCGAAAGACCGCTGGCACGTGATGCCTTTATCTATCGGGCAGACTGGCTGGAAAAACTCGGTATGAAAGAGCCGGAAACGATTGATGAATTTTATGAAATGCTCGTAGCTTTCCGCGATCAAGATCCGGACGGAAACAACCAAAATGACACTTACGGCTTGTCCACTGGCAACTTGGGCGGCTCGAATCCGCAGCCGAACATGTATGCGGTCTTCATGGGCGCACCTAACGTATGGGAAGTGGATGAAGACGGCAAATTTACGCGGGACGTTTTCCATCCGGCATATTTGGAAGGGCTTAAATTTCAAAGACGTTTGTATGAAGAAGGGCTGATGCACCCTGACTTTGCAGTGATGGATCGCCCGAAGATCGAAGGGGAATTTACGACCGGAAAAGCGGGTGTGCTCTTGAACACCACCAATACTGCGTTGACCTATGAAGCCCGCTTGAAACAGACCATTCCGGATGCAGAGGTTAGCTTTTTCAGCATTTTGTCCGCAAACGGCGAAAAAAGAGTTCCGGCATCACTCGGTTCGAACGGAATTTTGATGTTCCCGAAATCGAGCGTGCCGACAGAGGAAGAACTGAAACGGATCCTGACTTTCTTTGACAAGCTGGGTGACCAGGAAATGGTCGATTTGCTCGCATGGGGGATCGAAGGTGTCCACCATGAAATCGTGGACGGCAAGCCGCAAATCATCGACCATGAGAAATACGACCGTGAAGTGACCTATCCGTACAAGTTTGTGCTCAGCGTTATCGCGCCCGACAATCTCAAAACACCGGGACATGAGCATCGGCTCGTCCTGAAAGAAATTGAAGTGACGACGGACAACACAAATTATTTGGTGAACAATCCGGCCAACCCGCTTGTTTCGCAAACGCAGGTGGAGCGCGGCGGTGAGCTGGAGCAAATCATTCGCGATGCGAACACCAAGTTTATTATGGGCGTCATCGACGAGGATGAATGGAAGGCGGAAATGGACCGCTGGTGGAGCCTCGGCGGTGAACAAATCGCACGCGAACTGGAAGAAGAGTGGAAGAAAACTCAATGAGCCAAACAGCGCGCCGGTGCATCCGATGGATGTGCCGGCGCTTTGCCTTGTATCGGGTCCAGAATTAGTTATATACTAAAAATTATTGGATTCTGAATGGATGAATCCGAACGCTGATTGGAGCGATTGTTTGGAGAGGGGACTTTCCCGATGAAAATGAACTGGTATCACCGGTTGTTGCTTTCTTATACTCCGATATTTTTCGTCGTCATCTCCTCGATCATTTTCGCATTTTTTATGCTGCTGAACAACGCCTCCGAAAAAAGGTTCATGGAAACGAACCGGGCGATGCTTGAGGAGATGGTGTTTCATATCGACGCCAATCTGAAACTGATTGAGCGGAATGTATCGAGCCAATTGCTGACCGATCCCGATATACGTCATTTCTTCGCTCCGGGGACCAAATCCGCTTTTGATTATTTCCGCATCCAGAAAAGACTGGCGGAACTGAATGCTTCATTGCCATTTACCAGTACCGTTTACTTGTATAATGTTCATGAGCAGCGCATTCTTTCCGAATCCGGTGCTTTTGTGGTGCACACGTTCGGGGACCGGGAGTTTCTGTTCACCCAGTATAACCGTTCGGCTCCGACGGGATGGACGAACCCGCGCCCGTTCGCCTATTTGTCGTATGATGAGAACCCGCAGAAAGTGGTGTCTCTTGTCAAACATTACAACGAAGGCGGTAAAAAACAGGGTGCGATCGTCGTAAACGTATTTGCGAGTTCCATCTTGTCCGATCTGAACCGATTCAACGAAAATCGGGTGTCTAACATCCAGATTGTGGATACGAATAAGCATGAATTTGCGGAAGAAGAACAGCAAGAAACGGCTCCTGCGATCGTCGTTACGTCTCCATATACCGGATGGCAGTATTATTCCAATCATATGTATGAGCGGGAATATTCCGCATTAATGCTGTTCTCCAACGCCTGGGTCATTTTCGGCATCGTAGTGATCGTGTTGGCGCTGATCGGTTTTACGCTCGTCTCTCATATGCATTTTAAGCCGATCCAGTCGATCATGGAAAAAGTCAGAGGGTTTTCCGCCAAAAAAAGCGAAGATTTAAGGATGCGCGGAACCGCTGACGAGTTCGCCTTTATCGAGAAAGCGCTTGATCATCTGATCAAGAAATCGGTCGATTATGACAACCTGTACAAAGAGGACAGCATGTTGCGCCAGCAGCGCCTGTTTCATGAATTGCTTGCTGGACACGAATCGTTGACAGACCGTGAATGGGCGGAGCGGATGCAATCGCACGGTTTGCCCTATCATTTTGAACGGCTGGCTGTGCTTGCGGTGGAAATTGACCATTATCCTGCATTTGTGTCCAAGTTCAAGCCGAGAGATCAACATTTGCTCAAATTTGTGCTGGAAAAAGCGTTTTATGAAGTTTGCGAGCTGTACGGTTTGTTTGTATGGCATGCCTGGATGAAGCCGGAACAGATCGCGTTTGTGATTCATTTTGATGCGGACAGCCGGCGCAAGATCAGTGCAGAGCAACTGGCTGATGAATTTCGTACCTGGATTCGGGACAACCTGGAAATGACGGTTACGATTGGGATCGGTGCCGAGTCAGATTCTATTGAAAGCATCGCCGATTCCTATCAGAACGCCAATGAAAACGTCTCGTTGAAAACGGTGTTTGGAACCGACACTTTGATCGACAACCGCAAAAGAGCAGACAAAACCAAGGTCGATCATTACGCATACTTGCAAGCGCTGGAAAGTGTAGCCCAGTCGTTCCGCATGAGTGAGAGCGACTGGCGTGAAAAATTGGCACAAATTTTTAACGAGCTGAAGGGCATGCAATTTACGAAGCAAGATATGAACGCTTTTATTAACAGCTTCGCGATGCAGATGGAAAAAGCGGTTGCCGCCTTATCCCCGGAGATCGGCCGCCTGTGGCAAGAGGAGTTTCGCTGGCAGTTTGACAGGTGGCGGGAAGAAACAGAAACGTTGGATGAGCTGTATGAGCGGCTGATGGAATGGATGTATGCCTTTGAAGCGAAAGTGGATGAAGATCGGCAAGCCAGAAAACATCACAGCATTGCACAGCAGGCCAAAAGCTATATCGATGCCCATTATGCGGATCCCGGTCTGTCCCTGGCGCGCGTCAGCGACATTCTCCGCATGCAGCCGAGCGCGCTGAGCCAGCTGTTCAAACAGGAATTGGGGGAAAGGTTTATCGATTATGTTCTGAAAGTCAGGCTGGAACATGCCAAACGGCTTTTGACCGAAACAAACGAGCCGATCCCATCGATTGCAGAGCAGGTCGGTTATCAGAATGTCATTTCCTTTTACCGGGCATTCAAAAAAGTAGAGGGCATTCCCCCCGGGGAATATCGAAGCCAATACCGACACCAAAAAGGGAAGTGAATCACGATGAAAGTGTTGAGCTTAAAGGGGCTAAGCCAGCTGGTCTTCCTGTCGTTCATCTTGCTTGCTGGATGTGCGTCATACGAAAATGAACCGTCCGAGGAGATGACGACGCTGACGGTTGAACTGTTCGATCGGTTTAACACCCCGGCGGGAGCCCCTCCGCTGACCGACAACGCGATCACGCAATACATTCAGGAGCAGTTCGGGGATCCGAATGGCATTCGCGTCCAATTTGTTACGGTTCCGCGTGCGGAAGAAGTGAGCCGTTTACATATACTGATGGATGCAAACCAGGCTCCGGATATCATTTTCACGTACGATATCCCGACCGTACAACACTTTGTCAATCAAGGCCAGTTGACAGACCTCGGCCCGCTCATTGAAGAGCACGGACCCGATTTGAAAAAATTGTTGGGCGATGTGCTGAAATTCGGTGTTTTCGATGGCAAGCAATATGCCATTCCGGCGAAAAGAGTGTTGACCGCCCAGACGACAACGATCATTCGTGAAGATTGGCTGAACCAGCTCGGACTTTCGCTGCCGGAAACGACGGAGCAATTTTACGAGGCGTTGAAAGCGTTTAAGGATCATAATCCGGGCAACTCCCGCCTCGGCGTCATACCTTACGGACTGGTGGCCCCGTTTCATATGGCACCGTTGAAATACGCGTTTTGGGACTGGGATCAGATTTCAGAGGAAGACCTGTACGCCCAACCGCACTGGCTTATGCCGGGCAACAAAGAAGCGTTTCGCTTTCTCAACAAACTATATCACGAGAAGCTGATCGATCCCGATTTTGCATTGCACATGAACAGGGACACGCAGTATTTTCAAAAAGACCTGGTCGGCGGCCGCATCGGAGCGGCTACGCCGAATACGAACGAACCGGTCTACATGGGGTATTTGGCGGAATTGCAAAAAAATGATCCGAATGCCATCCTGACGCCGATCGACCCGTTTACGAGTTCCGACGGAAAAAGGCGGAAACCGGTTTTTCAGGGGCACGGCATGTTTATCATGGTGCCGAAATCGAGCAACAATGCGGAAGCCGCGATAAAATACTTGAACTGGATGGCCCAGCCGGAACATTACATGACGTTGCAAAACGGCTTCGAAGGGGTTACCTACCAGATGGAGGACGGCCTGCCGGTGACCCTGGATAACGAAGAAGCGAGACAGATGCTCTACAATTATTTTGACTATTGCATCATCATCAATGGCAAGCTGGTCGATGTGGATAACGAGGAGTTAAACATTTTGGCGAATGCTACAGATGAAAAGTACAGGGAATTTACCTTAAAAAGCATCGAATTCGGTATGAATGATGGCGTCGTGGAACCGCATGTGCCTGCGATTATTCATTCGGAGATCAAATATTCCCAATTATTAAATGACAAAGATGAAGAAATATTCGTCAAGGTGATCACAGCCCATCCGGAGCAGTTTGATGACATTTACGATGCGGAAGTTGCAGAATACATGCGAATTGGCGGCCAGCAGGTAATGGAGGAGAAAAGGGCGGCCTATCGCGCGCATGCGCGTTGAAAGTTGAAACGAAGGTGGACAACTCGCCTTTACGCACGGCGTCCATTTATAGTAGAATCGGTATATATGTTTACACCCGTATAAATGGGGAGTGAAACGATGCAAACGTTTCGTGATCCGGTGCACAACATCATCCAGTTCGATCCTGATTCGGAACGCGTACTGCTCGAACTGATCGATAGCAAGGCCTTGCAGCGTCTGCGCCATATCAAGCAATTGGGCTTGTCTTCCTATACATATCCGGGAGCCGAACACTCCCGGTTTTCACATTCGCTCGGTGTATGCCATCTGATGAAGCGGTTTATCGAGACGATTCTCAGCTTGCGTGGCGACAGGGTGCGTCAGTATCAGGAAGAACTGAGAGATCATCGCATGTTGGCGCTGGCCGCAGCGCTTTTGCACGACATCGGTCACGGTCCGTTTTCGCATGCGTTGGAAAAGACGACAGGCATCGATCATGAGGAATGGTCGCAAGCGATCATTACGGGTGGAACGGAAATTACGCAAATTTTGGAGAGCTATCGCAGCGGATTTGCGCGTGAAGTGGCGGATGTCATTCGCCGCACGCATACCGCCAAGTCCGTCGTGAAGTTGCTTTCCAGTCAGCTCGATACCGACCGGGTCGATTATTTGCTGCGCGACTCGCTCATGACCGGTGCCGGGTACGGACGGTTTGATCTGGAATGGTTGATCCACGTGCTCAGGATCGGCACATTCCGCGACGATGTAGAAGTCGGGCTCGACCTGGATAAAGGCATGAGCATCGCTGAAGATTTCGTCATGGCCCGTTATTACATGTATAAGCACGTCTATTTACACAAGTCAACGCGCAGTGCCGAGCTGATCGTGGGCAAAATTCTTCAGCGTGCGGTGGAATTGCGAAAAGAAGGCGCCCTGCCGGTTGATCCGGTTTTGGACGCTGTGCTTTGCCCCGCGGGAGATAGTGGTACCGCACCGATCACCAAAGAGCGACTCGATGCCTTTTTGCAGTTGACGGATCATACGCTTTGGCACAAGTTTTATATATGGCAAAACCATGAGGATCCGGTGTTGAGCCGTCTGTGCCGCAACCTGATCGAGCGCCGGCTGTACAAATCGATTCCGCCGCCGGAAGATGAGTTCGCCTTTTTCAAAAAGCTGCAGGAACTGGCCGCTCGCGACGGAGTGCCGGTCGACTATATCTATTTGAAAGATACGCCATCCATGCGTTCATATACGGATGTTTATTTGTCGCACCAGCCGAAAGACGACGAAAGTGAAGGCGAGCGGGAAGCTTCCGAGCAGATCGTGCTGTTTGATCGCAACGGTGTCGGACACGAATTGGCCAACAAATCGCCCATCATCAACCAGCTGCGCAACAAATCGGTGCAACTGGAGCGCATTTACGTGCCGGAGGCATACAAGGCGATTTTGACAGGGGGTTTACAAGATGTTTGATTCTGCATATCGTCTGTTAAAATTGTTTGCCAGTTCAGCGCCGATCAAAGGGCGCAAAAAGCTGCAGAAGATGGTCTATCTGATGTCAGTGGCAGGTGCGCCCTTCCAATATAAATACCGTTATCATCATTTCGGCCCCTATTCGGAACAGTTGCAGGCCGAGATCAACGAGCTCGTGCAAAAAGGATATGTGAGCGAAAAGAACGAGGACAGTGCATATGTGTATACCCTTACGGACAAGGGTAAAATGTTGATGGAACGTCTGGAGCAAGAGGAAGGTTATTCCTGTACGATCGATGCTCGTTTGACGGAATCCCTTGCCCGGCAAACATCGACTTTTCTGGAAATGGTGAGCACCTATGCGTTTCTTGTTCAATCCGGCGATGAACCGGAACGTGCCCGCCAAAAAGCGGTTGAATTAAAAGGTCATCTCGCCGACATGATCGATGAAGCGATCTCGTACTATGAACAAATACGATGGAAAAACGCGGGGTGAACTTAAAGATGCCGCTGGAGATCGAGGGCGTTTCCCATGTGGATACGAAGGAATTGAAGCAAATGCTGGAGGAAAAAGGAGAAGACATCCTTTTTATCGATGTGCGAGAACCTGAAGAGTATGTGAACGGGCATATTCCGGGCGTACCGCTCGTGCCGATGGGGCATATTCCTCACGCTTGTGAGAGCATGGACAAAAAGGCGGAATATGTGTTCATCTGCCAGGGCGGTATCCGCAGTTTTCATGTAGCCAAATATATGCAGCAGTGCGGTTTTGAGAATGTGCACAATTTTGCCGGAGGCATGCAGGTCTGGGACGGGGAGATTGCCTACGGCCTGGAAAATGTGCCGGCTTCGTATGATCCTGCATCATTGAAACGGAAGGCGGATCGGACAAAGTGAGCAGACGAACAGATGAAATCGGTGTGAAAATCGCGATTGAGGATATTATCAACGCCAGTCGGGAATTGCAGCAGGTGGCGGAAAAAACGCCGTTGCAGAGACACGAATGGCTGTCGGCCCGATACGACTGCAACGTGTTATTGAAAAGGGAAGACTTGCAGGTGGTGCGCTCGTTCAAAATCAGGGGCGCTTATCATGCTGTGCAAAGCTTGTCCCCGGATGCGCGCCAGCGTGGTGTTGTCTGTGCCAGTGCCGGCAATCATGCGCAAGGCGTCGCTTACTCCTGCAAGCGACTCGGTATCCAGGGCAAAGTATTTATGCCCAATACGACGCCGCGGCAAAAAATATTGCAAGTGGAGCGTTATGGCGGCGATCAGGTAGAAATCATTTTGACAGGTGACACGTTTGATGACTCGTTCCAGGAAGCGAAGCGCTACAGTGAAGAGAAGCAAATGACGTTTATCCACCCGTTTGACGATATCAAGACGATCGAAGGGCAAGGTACGATTGGTCTCGAAATTTTGAGCCAGACGAGCGAACCGATCGATTATGTGTTTGTAAGTATCGGCGGCGGTGGTCTGGTCGCCGGTGTGGCGAGCTATGTAAAAAGCATCAGTCCTTCCACCCAAATTATTGGGGTGGAGCCGGAAGGTGCACCCGCGATGAAAAAATCGCTGGAAGCAGGCAAGGTCGTCACGCTGGATGAGATCGATAAGTTTGTGGACGGGGCAGCGGTCAAGCAGGTCGGGGAGCTGACGTTTAAGATTTGCCGTGAACTTTTAGATGACATCGTGCTCGTCCCTGAAGGGAAGGCGTGCACGACCATCCTGGAACTGTACAACGACAGCGCGATCGTCCTGGAGCCGGCCGGGGCGCTGCCGATTTCGGCACTGGATTTCTACCGGGACAAGATCAAAGGCAAAAACGTCGTCTGCATCGTCAGCGGCGGCAACAACGACATCGATCGCATGCAGGAGATGAAGGAACGGTCGCTGATCTATGAGGGATTGAAGCACTATTTCATCATCAACTTTCCGCAGCGCGCCGGCGCCTTGCGTGAATTTCTCGACCAAGTGCTCGGCCCGAACGACGACATCACCCGATTTGAATACACGAAGAAAAACAACCGGGACAACGGTCCGGCGCTCGTCGGCATTGAATTGAAGCACCGCGAGGATTACGATGCTTTGCTCGAAAGGATGCGGCGCGCCAACTATTCGTTTGTAGAGATCAACAATGATGCGAGACTTTTTAACTTGCTCGTGTAAATTCGTGGTAAAAAACGATGACCTGCGGTAAAGCCATGTGTTGGTTACGGATGAAGACTTATCGCAGGTTCATCGTTTTTTGTGTCAA
>CALAME010000049.1 GCA_937925675.1 uncultured Paenibacillaceae bacterium
TGCTTCGCCTTGCGATAAGCTTCCACATAGCGGGATGCCTGTTGGGCCACGAGGGACAGATCCCCTGTTTTGATAGCTTCCCTCGTCAAATCCGATCCGATCCCGACGGCAACCGCACCGGCCTTGATCCAGTCTGCCAAATTATCCAGCGACACGCCGCCCGTCGGCATGATATCCACCTGCGGCAACGGGCCTTTGATCGCTTTGATCATCTCAGGAGAAAACAGATTGCCCGGGAACAGCTTGACGATGTCAACCCCCGCTTCCAGTGCAGCCTGTATTTCTGCGATGGTCATCGCTCCGGGGAAGATCGGCACCCGATACCGGTTGCACATCCGCACCGTCTCTTCATGAAACGCCGGAGAAACAACGAATTCCGCACCGGACAAGATCGCCGCACGTGCTGTTTCCGCATCCAGCACCGTGCCCACCCCGATGACCGCATAATTTGGGGCATTCGGGTCCGGATCGTATTTTTTCGCCAATGTCTCGATCGCTTCCAGCGCAAACGGCACGGTCATCGTCACCTCAATGATCTTGATGCCGCCCGCGATGGCCTGTTCAGCCATTTCCACTGCCTGTTCCGGCGTTTCTCCGCGTAAAACCGCGACGACGCCTTCCTCGCAAATGCGTTGCAAAATCTGTTGTTTTCTCATGCTACTCCCTCTTTTCATCGCTCCACATGTTTTCGGTTTTCCAGCCGGGCTTGTACGTATTCCCGGTTCGGCAGCGCCTCCCAATCCCCTTCCATGCCCAAAACAAGAGCGCCGAGGAAATTGCCGAGACGCACCGCTTCCAATTCATCCAAACCGTCCAGCAGACCGGAGATAAATCCGGCACAAAAGGCATCACCGGCCCCGACCGTATCGACAATCTCTTCCACCTGGAAATAAGGCACAGCGGTCCATTTTCCGTCTTTCAGCACCCGCGTTTCCTCGCCGGCACCCTTGATCACGGAAATGGCGTTCAGCTGGTTCAGATGACGGACAATCGTATCGAAATCATCCGTATCATACAACAGCTCCAGCTCTTCCAGTCCGGGCAAAAAGTAGTCCGCTTCGGCGGCCAGCGGCAGGATCGTTTCCCGCGCTTCCTCAATCGACCATAATTTCAGGCGCAAATTCGGGTCAAAACATACTTTCGTGCCCGCCTCTTTCGCGATTTTCACAGCTGCAAACACCGTTTCCCGGCACGTTTCGCTAAGAGCGGGTGTAATCCCGGTAATGTGCAAAATTTTGGCACCTTGAATATAGGTCGGATCGAGATGTTCCGGACGCATGCGGCTCGCTGCAGAAAAACGGCGGTAATAGTAAACCGAATTCTGCCCCGCAACGATCTCCCTGAGCATCATGCCGGTCGGCTCATCTTTGGCCAACACCGCACGCGAGACGTCCACCCCTTCTCCACGCAGCGTCTTGTAGATCAAACGTCCAAACGGATCGTCCCCCAAACGACCGAACCAGCCGACGGAGTGTCCAAGCCGGGCTAAACCGATCGCAACGTTCGATTCGGCTCCGCCGAAACTTTTTTGCAACTGCGGCGCAAACTCGAGCCCTCTCGTCCCGATCGGCATGATCAATCCCATCGTCTCACCGAATGTCACCACATCCGGGGCACGCTTCGCATCTTGCACTTTTCAAACACCCTTTCCTGATCTGTCTTGATATGCCCGCGGTTTTCCGTTCATTTTTAACACAACTTTTTCGCGTTCATTTTTCGCACACATACAACAAAACGTCATAGGTGGCAAAGATGCCTTTGTCATCCCCGAAACGTTCCCGGTATCGCTCATACATGAGCCGGAACAGTGCCCGGTTTACTCCTGCAGCGTGCGTACGGCCTTTGTTGGCATTGCCGGCACCGATCCGCTTCACGTGATCGAGAAACTCGCGCACACTGGCGTATGTCATGACATGCTCGTAGGCTTCGCTGGCCCGAACCGTCGCTTGCGCGGTGAGCCAGCGCTGCCATTCATCCGGGGTTACAAACGTCTGTCCGTGCGGCAAATGCGGCAAACCGAGCTCGGCTTCCGCCATCCTAAACGACTCGTGCAGTTCATGGAACGTGCGCGGGCCGAACGTGGAAAAAGCAAAAAAGCCTCCGCTCCTGAGCCGATTCAACAAGCGGCTGACCGTCTGTTCCGGTTCCACAAACCATTGGAATGTCGCATTGGACACCATGATATCGAACTGATGGTGCAAACCGCCATCTCCCTGTTCCTCATCCCTGGCCCAACGTTCAGCATCGTCGACGATGAAACGGCACCTGTCGAGCGTTCTTCCGAGACGTTTTTGCGCCTGATTCACCATCGCTTCTGAAATATCGACGGCCACAATTTCCGCTTTGGGCCAGAGCTGAGCCAGCTTCTCTGTCAAATAGCCGGTACCGCAGCCGATTTCCAATACACGCAAAGGATCGTGATCGTCTTTGCCGGGTAGTCCGTTAAAACACGCCGACAATCGCGCCAGCAACTTGTCCGCCATTTCCTTTTGCACAACCGCGTAGCGGTCATACTCGCTGGCATGACGATCGAAATGCTTGCGAACAATCGACTTGTCGATCATGTCGACCGCTCCGTCCCGCGTTTTCCGGCTGCACTTTGCTGGGGATGAGGAACATCAACTCCGCGGGGTGAACGCCCACCAACCATCGGGTTCGCCGCCGATGATAAAAACGGCTGCAACCGAGCGATAAACCGTTCGGGATCGCTTACAAACGGAGCATGTCCAGCACCGGTGAAAATCGCGACCTCCACTTCCGGTTCCTGTGCAGGCACCGCTTGCACCGGGCAGATCATGTCCTCGCTTCCGTGGATCCACAGCACCGGACAAGCATCCGGGCCTCGGCGTGACCAGACATCGGTCAAATCCGTACGAAGCAAATAGTCGAGCCCGGCAAGCAGCCCGTCCTGGGAAAACCCGGGCTTCAGCTCGCACAGGCGTGCAATCGAATTTTCCGCTTCCATTCTATCATAATCGCTGAACATTTGCTCGCGAAACCGATGCAACACTTGCTCAGGCTGCTCCAGCAATCTCGATTTCATGCGCAAGAGCGCCCGCTCCGGCCATCCGCGCGTTCGATCGCGTGCAACAAAGCGGAGCGTCGAGGAGACGATGACCAGCTTCGCGATCCGGCTGCGGTGCTGTAATTTTTCATCTTCAGCCAATTCCAGCGCCAGCATTCCGCCCAGCGACCAGCCGACGACAAACCAGGTTCCCGGGTGGTGAAGAAGGGGAAGAGCTGCAGCCTGACGCAGCTCTTCCGGAGTTGAACAATGGCGGAAGTCGACGAAATGATGGTCCAAATGAGGCAGCTGTTTGATAATGTCTTTCCAAACTTCCTCTGACATGCCCCAACCGTGTATCCATAAGCATCTTTGGCCTTTCTGTGCGTTCATCCGATCAGCCCCATTTTCTTTCCCGTACGAATGATCTTGTCGAGCGCGATTTTCAAATCTTCCTCCTCGTGCACACTCATCAACGTAAACCGGATGCGGGCGGTGCCTTCCGGTACAGTTGGAGGGCGAACAGGGACAGCAGCGATGCCTTCCCGCTGCAATTCCTGCCCGAACTGCACCGCATCTTCATTGCTGCCGACTATAAGCGGAATGATCGGCGTTTCCCCTGATCCGACACGAAAGCCCGCTTCCCTCAGAGTATGGGAAAACATGCGCGCATGCCGGAACACCCGCTCCCTTCTCCAATGCTCGGTCCGGACCTTGATCCAGTTGTTTCGGATCAGTTGCAGCACGATGGGAGGAAGCGCTGTGCTGTAAATGAGTCCGCGCGCCTTGTTCAGCAAATAGTGCGTTAGCACACGGTCACCAGCAATGTAAGCACCGTAAACCCCATAAGCCTTGCTGAACGTTCCCATGCGCACCTCAATCTCCTGCTCTACACCGAAATGTTCGGCCAGCCCTCTTCCCTCTTCGCCGAACAATCCGCCGCTGTGTGCCTCGTCAATCATCAGCATCGCCCCGTACCGCTCTTTCAGGCGAACGAGTTCCGGAAGGGGAGCGATCGTGCCGTCCATACTGAACACGGCATCGGTGACGATCCATTTTCGTCTGGCCTTGTCTGTACGTTTCAATAAATGCTCCAGATGTTCCAGATCGAGGTGCCTGTACCGCTTGAGTTCCGCCCGGCTCAGCACAATGCCATCGACAATGCTGGCATGATTGAGCCGGTCGCTGAACACGACATCGTCCCGTCCGGCCAAAGCGGCCAATACGGATACGTTGGCTGCATATCCGCTGCCGAAGATCAAGCAACTTTCCGCCCGTTTGAATGCGGCAAATTCTTGCTCCAGCTGCGTGTACAGTTCATGGTTGCCAGTGATAAGACGGGAAGCAGCCGCTCCGGATTCCAGGCCTTCCACGCGGGTTATGGTATCCGTATCCTGGGCCAGACCGAGATAATCGTTGGACGCCAGGTTGAGCATTTTCTGTCCGTCCCGCATGATCCAGCCCGGTCTTGTGACATGATGTGTATGCAATTTACGCAATGCCGACTGTTCCCGCAAACGTTGAAGCTCATCTTCCATCCAGGCCAGGGAAGTTCGCACTTTCATGCTCGAACACCCTTTTACAGCGCACACAATTCGATTTCAAAACCGAGATCTTCGATCATGCGATGATCCGCTTCCGCTTCCTGCCCTTTGGTCGTCAAATAATCGCCGACAAAGATCGAGTTCGCGGCGTAAAGTCCGAGCGGCTGCAATGAACGCAAGTTGACCTCGCGGCCGCCGGAGATCCGGATCTCTTTTGTCGGGCAAACGAACCGGAACAGCGCCAGCACTTTCAAACATTTGCGCGGATCAAGCTCACGGGTCCCTTCCAGCGGTGTGCCGGGAATGGGATTCAAAAAGTTGACCGGGATTGAGTCGGCGTCAAGATCACGGAGCGAAAAAGCGATATCGACGATTTCCTCGTCACTTTCGCCCATGCCGATAATGCAGCCGGAACAAGGGGACATGCCGGATGCTTTCACTTTTTCCACCGTATCCACACGATCGTCATATGTATGGGTTGTGGTGATGTTGGCATAGTGCGAGCGGCTCGTGTTCAGGTTGTGGTTGTAACGGTCAACGCCCGCCGCTTTCAAGCGTTCAGCCTGTTCTGCGGTGAGAAGTCCCAGGCAGGCGCACACTTTGAGCGGCATCGTGCTCTTGATCTCCTGCACAGCCTCGACGACCTGATCCAGCTCGCGCGGCGTCGGTCCGCGTCCGCTGGCCACGATGCAGTATGTGCCTGCTTTCAGTTCCAGTGCCCGGCGCGCTCCTTCTACCAGCGTCTCTTTATCCAGCAGCGGGTATTTGTCTACCGGCGCTTTGGATACGATCGATTGCGAGCAATATCCGCAATCTTCGGGGCACAATCCGCTTTTGGCGTTGATGATCAGATTCAGTTTGACCTTTTTGCCAAAATACGTTTTGCGGACTTCATACGCAGCCTGCAAAAGAGGCAGCAGTTCGTCATCATCAGCGCGCAAAACAGACAATGCTTCTTCTTTCGTCAATCTTTCACCGGCCAGCGCTTTTTGTGCCAATGCGTCCCATTGGGTTCTGATTTCCAACATCAAAAACGCTCCTCTCCTCATACGGAAACTTTTTGCTAGAAACAGCTTGATGCGAGATGAAGTTTTTGTCATGTGCTCGTTTCGTTTCTTGAACCGGCTGATCATTGGAGCATGGATGGCAAAAGACGTTTGAGACGCTCGAGGGGGATGTAACGTTCCACCCATGCTGCCATTTTGCAGCGCCATTCTTTCCAGCCCACCTCATGTTCCGGATACGGGGTCTCGTTCCATGGCAAGCAGCCAAGCACCGGCACGCCGGAAAAATGTTCGATCATGGCGGCGTTTTCCTTCGCATGCCGGACCTGTTCGGGTTTATAGCCATTCAGAATAACGCCCTGTACACGGATGCCGGATGCCTTCAGTTTCGAGATCGTCAACAACGTATGGTTGACCGTTCCCAGTGACGGTCTTGCCACGACGAGCACCGGAAACCCGAGTGCAGCAATCAGATCATGAACCGTATGCTGTTGGGTCAGTGGCACAAGCAGCCCGCCTGCGCCTTCTGCGAACAAAAAATGACAGCTTTGTAGGCGTTCCTTGCCGACCTCGACGAGACGTTCAAACGGGATTTCGACCCCGGCCTTCTGAGCAGCGATCCATGGGGCCAGCGGTTCCGGGAACGAAAAAGTCGCAATTTCCTTTTCCGTCTCTCGATTGCCGCAAGCCATCCGCAAAACATAGCTGTCCGCACCTTGTTCTCCACGAACCACTCCGCTTTGTACAGGTTTCCATACCCGTATGTCTGCCTCCGGACAACGTAAACTCAACCAGGCAGCCAAAGCGGCCGTGACAAACGTTTTTCCCACTTCCGTATCCGTTCCGGTTACAAAGAGCGCGTTCTGATCGCTACTTCGATGGGCATAAGTATCTTGCTTTGTATGGGCATCGGATGCTGTATTCACTTCCATCTGCCTGCCTTTTTTATAATAGTTAACCGACTTTATAGGATATGAGGTTAACATTTGAACTAGAATCATTGTATCGGGAAATACGCGCATTTTCAATGAAAAACAAAACGAAAACAAAACAAAAAAGCCGTTTAAAAAACGGCCTGATCGGTGGCGGGCTTCAGCTTGTCCTCATCTGACCGCGTTTGCCCGCACCAGTTCACTTGAGATTTGCTCATGAATTTTTCCGTTCGTGGCCAATATATCTTTCGTTTCCAGAGTGTACGGATTGCCGCGCAAATCGGTCACCTTACCCCCGGCTTCCTGCACTAGCAGCACACCTGCGGCAACGTCCCACACTTTCAATCCGCTTTCCCAGAAGCCGCTCAATCGGCCCGCAGCTACATAGGCCATATGGATGGCGGCCGAACCGGCGCATCTTACGCTGCGCGCCTGCGGCAGGATCGTCTGAAAACCGCGCATATTGTATTCGGCTGCGGCAGGATCCGGTACAAACCCGGTAGCCAAAAGACTTTGACCGAGTTCATTCTCATCCGATACGTACATGCGCCGACCACGCACATAGGCTCCTTTTCCTTTTTCGGCAACGAACATTTCATCCCGGTTCGGATCGTAGATCACGCCGACGATAATTTCCCCTTTATGTGCGAGCGCGATCGATACAGCAAAGACCGGAAAGCCATGCACGAAATTGGTTGTCCCGTCGATCGGGTCGACGATCCAGACATACTCGGCTTCCATTGCCGCTTTCAACGCCTTCTCAAGGGCGTCTTCTCCGGGTTCAATCCCTTCTTCACCTAAAATCTGGTGATCGGGAAAATGGGTATGAATCAGCTTGCGGATCAGCGTTTCCGTACCCTTGTCCACTTCCGTAACCAGATCTCGCCCGTTTTTTTTCGTTTTCAGTTCGGAATAGGCGCCGATCTTGGTCTTGATCCATTCTCCGGCTTTGGAAGCGGTGTTGATCGCCACCGCTGTAAAACTTTTGCGACCGATCGTAAAATCCGACTGTCCTTCACGAACATTCATCTGACATCACTCTTTCTATATCGGTGATTACAAAATATATGATACGGATGGACGGCACGAGCCAAAAATGAACCATCCCAATAATACGAACAGGAACCTGTCCGGTTTCAGCTCAGGCCTTGCCAGATCATGCGCAGCGCCAGCAGCAAGAAAGCAAACAGGAGCACTCTCATCAAGGCGGGACTGCTCAATTTCCCGGCAATTTTGGCTCCAAGCCACCCGCCGAGCAGAGCTCCCGGTGCCAAACCGGCAATGCCGAGCCCATACACCTCACCCAGGGCAATCTTGACCGCTGCCCCCGGAACGGACGACAACAGGATGACAAACATCGATGTGGCTGTGGCCACATGAGGCGGATAACGGAACAGAGCGATCAGCATCGGCACAAACAGCGAGCCGCCGCCAATGCCGAACATCCCGGATACAATCCCAACCGCCGCTCCGAGCAGCAACGCCGGAAGGAGCGAATAGCCGAAATGGTGAACTTGTCCGCTCGGATCGGTATACGTTCGTTCGTACTTCCACCTTTTCCCGATCGGTTTGAAACGCTCCCGGAACACGATCAGCATCGACGTGAGCAGCATAAACAGACCGAACGCAATGTAAAAAGGGCCGGGTGGAAGCCGTCCGGTCAATGTGGCCCCGAAGATTGCGCCAGGTCCGCTTGCGACGAAAAACAAAAGCCCGCTGCGATAGTCCACTCTCTTTTGCCGGATAAAGGTCAAGCTCGATGACAACGCGGTAAAAATCAGGACGACCAGAGAGGTGCCAACCGCTTCTGCAGTTGTAAGACCGCGCTCCAGAACATACGGAGACAAATACAGCAAAGCGGGGACTATGATGACGCCCCCACCGAGTCCAATCAAGCTTCCTACGATTCCTGCGATCAAACCGATGACCAAAAACACGATAATGGCATCCATATATTCTATGTTTCCTTCCCCACCATGTTGATTCCAAGTTACCTGATTCAGAAGCGGATTTCAAGTCAAACCGTATTTAATAAGTTCAGTACGTTCTAAAGTTTTTGGGGTTAAAGGAACAGGGAAAATCTGTATAATTCAGATTGGAAGCAAGGAAAGGAGGCTGTTTCACATTCATGCCCAAATCAAAGGAAGTTCTGCCCCATTCTATGAAAGCGCTTAAAAACGGTAAAGGAGGGATTGGGCGAAAATGAACCGAAAGTGGAAGCGAGCCCTATCTTGGTTACTGGCCATCGCCTTGCTTATTCCGGCAGGCCCTCTGGCCCCCGTTATGGCGGAAGAAGCGGATGAAAACATCGTGTATGCGTTTGATTTCGAAACCGGGACCGATGGCTGGTTCGGGCGCGGTGAGGCGACCGTCACACAAGTAACCTACGAGGCCCATTCAGGGAACGGAAGCCTGTTTGTAAGCGGACGTGAAGATACTTGGCAAGGACCAGGAATTTATCTCGCTTTGCAGCCCGGTGTCTTGTACACGTTTTCGGTTTATGCCAAGCTGCCTGCAGATGCTTCCG
>CALAME010000050.1 GCA_937925675.1 uncultured Paenibacillaceae bacterium
GTAAACCGGCTGCCGGTAGCAAATGTCACCACTCCAAGCAGCACTGATCAAAACAAGCCGACCATCTTTGATGTCACGCGACCGACGTTCCGCTGGAATTACAGTGATGGTGACGGCGATCCGCAAACCCGATTCCAGGTAAGAATCTATCGTTATGGCGGAATTTTGTTAACCGATTCGGGATACCAGGATTCTTCCGCTAAACAATGGACGCCGGCAAACGATCTTCCGGAGGAACTGGACATGTATGTTCAAGTTCGCGTGCATGACGGCTTTGACTGGGGCGAATGGAGCGCACCGAAGTTTTTCCGGATCATCACGAATAAACCTCCGGTCGCTGATTTTGACTGGACGCCCAAACCGGTCTGGGAAGGGGATACGGTGCGTCTGCTTCCCGAACTTGACGATCCTGATGACGACGTTCTGCAGGTATCATGGCGAATCGTCTATCCTAACGGTGATGTGAGGGAATTCAGCCAGGTAGCGCCACCGCCGTATAAGCTGGATGGTCCGACATTCCGCGCAGACATACCGGGTCGCTATACGATCACCCTCACTGTGAGCGATGGTCAAGCACCACCTGTATATAGGGAACGATCACTGGTGGCGGAGCCACTTTCCGTTACCGGTGCAGTACTTCATACTCCCGAATGGGAAGCATACAGGCTCGAATACAACAAACGCTATCCGGATCGGTCGCGATCTGCGGACACGTTCTGGGCCGGGGAACAATTTGTGCTTCAAGCTGTCGTCACGGACACACGTGCAGGTGAATCAGGTACAGAACAGACGGATGGGTCGGTCACGGTTGCGGAAGAAGTGGAAGTGACCCTGTTATCGGAAAAGGTGACGGTTTTTCTCGAAAGCCGGGATAAAGTGAACTGGAACGGAATGATGTGGGAAGAGGATTTCGAGGATCTGGAGGATGGAAAATACACTTTTCGATTTCGAGCAAGATGGAGTAACGGCGTGGTGAAAACGGATGAAGTCGATATCTGGATCCGCGACAGCATGTGGTCGACCGTAGGTGTGTTTAGACGCCGTTAAACCATAATAAGGACGGAACCCCAATCTATAAACAGGGGTTCCGTCTGCATGTGTACTCGTCAGGCGATGCATTTCAAGGAGGTTTCGCTTCGTTTGCACAGTTTCGTTTGCACAGTTATGAGCGGACGCGCAGAAGGCGCATCGCGTTCAATGTGACGATGAGCGTGGCTCCCATATCTGCAAAGATGGCCATCCACAACGTCAGCCATCCCGGTATGATAAGAAGAAGTGCTAATATTTTCAGTCCGATTGAAAAAGCGATATTTTCCCGAATGACTTGCAAGGCGCGACGGCTTAATCTCAATGTGTAGGGGAGTTTGGACAAATCATCGGCCATCAGGGCAATGTCAGCGGTCTCCAGTGCTGTATCCGTACCGGCGCCTCCCATGGCCATGCCAATATCGGCTGTGGCCAGCGCCGGAGCATCATTAACTCCGTCCCCTACCATCGCTACATTGCCGTATTTTGCTTTCAGTTGTTTGATAGCTTCCAGCTTGTCTTCCGGCATCAGATTTGCCTGTACATCACGAATACCGATCTGGGCAGCGACGGCCTGTGCCGTCGTTTTATCATCTCCGGTCAGCATGACCGTATGGCGAATCCCCAGTTGTTCAAGTTCAGCGAGCGCCTGTTTCGTACTGTCGCGGACCGGATCCGTCACTGCGATCAGGGCGAGTGCTTTCGTCTTCGTGCCGAGCACCATCACCGTTTTGCCTTCACGTCGCAATCGATCGATCTGGATTTGCACTTCCTCGTCCAACCCGTCAGCGAGAAATTCCGCAAACCAGGCGGGACTGCCGATGCGGTAAATCGTACCGGAAATGAGTGCTTCTGCTCCTCTGCCGGTGATGGAGCGAAACTGTTCGGCAGCGGGAAGTTGACAATGCTCCTGCTCCGCACGGGCAACGACGGCTGCGGCAAGCGGATGGCCGGATCCTTTTTCAATGGCCGCTGCAATCGCCAACCCCTCTCTCGTGTCCACATCCGCGATCGGAATGATGTCAGTAACGCTCGGCCGGCCTTCGGTGAGAGTGCCGGTCTTGTCGAAGGCGATCGCGTTGATGCGCCCGGCTTGTTCCAGGTAGACGCCTCCTTTGATCATGACACCGTGTCTGGCTGCATTACCGATGGCTGTGACGATCGCGACCGGGGTGGAAATCACGAGCGCACACGGACATCCGACAACGAGCACAGCCAACCCCCGATAAATCCACTCCATCCATGCCGCATCCCATACCAGCGGAGGAACCAGTGCGATCAGGGCAGCGATGGCGATGATCGCGGGAGTATAATAACGGGCAAATTGATCGACAAACTTTTGCGCCGGTGCGCGTTCAGACTGCGCTTTTTCTACCAGTTCAATCACTTTGGCCAATGTGGTATCCCGGGCTGATTTGGTCGCCCGGATTTCCAGCAGGCCGTCTCCATTCAGAGTCCCCGCATAAACAGGGCTGCCCGGCTGTTTGGCCTGAGGTATCGATTCCCCGGTGATCGCTGCCTGGTTTACCGCTGAATGGCCGCGTTCAACAAGCCCGTCAGCAGCTATTTTTTCCCCGGGTTTTACAATGACCAGATCGCCTTGAACGATTTCTTTGGCTGGAATGCGCATATCACGCCCGTTCCGTCGCACCCATGCTTCCTTCGGCGCAAGATCGATCAAAGAACGGATTGACGCTCTTGCCCGTTCCAAAGAACGGCCTTCCAACCATTCACTGATCGCGAACAGCAAGACGACGACCGCGCCTTCCCACCATTCTCCGATCGCCGCTGCTCCGATGACTGCAATGGTCATGAGCGTGTTCATGTCAAAACGGAACCGCGACAAATTGCGCAGGCCTTTATAAAGGAGTGTGTGGCCGCCAAACAGGATCGAGACGAGAAAAAGAGCGGCGGATTGAACGCTGTTTTCTCCATAACGGATCAGTGCCCACCAGCCGAGCACAAGAAATAGGGCGGAGATGATCATGAATGCGTTCGATTTCCATTTGCGCCATGAAAAAGTGCGTTCAGCAGCCCCTGAACGGACTCCCTCGGCAGGAATCAGCTTCAAACCTTCCGTCGCTCCGGTTCGCTCCAATTCTTGAAACGGCACTTGGCCGACAATTTCCAGCTTCGCCGCAGCGTAGTTGAGCCGTGCTTCAAGAACCCCCGGCAACGCCTTGACTTTCTGTTCGAACGTCTGGGCACAATCGGGACAAGTGAGACCGTCAACCCTGAACGTTTGTTTAGGTTGCTTATGTTCGTGTTTATGTTCCATGGTTCATCCGTTCCTCGCTATGCTCAACAGCAATTTGGATTAACTGAGTCACATGATCGTCGTCCAGAGAATAAAAGACCATCTTGCCTTCCTTCCGATATTTGGCCAGTCCCATATTTCGCAGCAGCCGCAAATGATGAGAAGCGGTGGCGACGCTGGAACCGATCACGTTGGCGACATCGCAGACGCACATCTCTTTTTCCACACTGAGTGCGTAAGCAATTTTCATCCGTGTTTCGTCAGCCAGTGCTTTGAACATG
Organism: uncultured Paenibacillaceae bacterium; assembly: GCA_937925675.1. Lineage (GTDB taxonomy): Bacteria > Bacillota > Bacilli > Paenibacillales > CALAME01 > CALAME01. The sequence goes on from CALAME010000050.1 coordinate 3,565, forward strand.
TCGGCGACTGCTGCCGCATTTAATTGATCCAGTTCCGATTTCACCCGCTGCACTTTATTTTCGTCAAATATGACCACTTCACAAACATCGCCTTGAGTTGCTACTTTATTTATTTTAAGTCACCTCGATATTCAAATCATTGTTTGAATATATTATATGCCAATATTGTACATTGGTCAAATATTTGTTTGAATATCATAATAACGGGTACAAAAGATGGGGAACATGAGTATTCAAATAAAACAACAAACTCCCGATGCGATCGGTTTCGCTCAGGAGTTTGTAAAAGCCTCGTCTATTTTTCGTATGAATCCGCCAAAATCCGGTTGGCCAGGTATACGGTTTTTCCATTGATCAGCGTACGGCGTACGACGGGAAGGCCTTCCGTTTCTTCAACCAGCAAAAGATCTGCAAATTTGCCCGGTTCGATCGAACCGAACCGATCGCTGATCCCTGCAGCGATCGCCGGGTGAAGGGATGCCATTTTGACGGCATCGGGCAGGGGAATCCTTTCTTCATGGTACAGTTTGAAAATGGCTAACAGCATCGAGGGCGGGTAATAATCGGAACAGAGGATGTTTGCTTCTCCCGCACGGATGGCTTCGATCGCCCTTAAATTGTGATCATGGGATTGGCCCCGCACCACGTTGGGAGCACCGACGCAGACGTGCAAACCTTGGGAACGGGCATAGGCAGCGGTTTGCAAATTGAGCGGGAATTCACTCACTTTAGCACCCAAACGATGCGCCCTGTCGATGTCGTCAGTGGAATCGTCATCATGTGAAGCGACAGTGATCCGGTGCGCCCGAGCCAGGTCGGTGAGTTTGGCAATGTCATTCCAGTCCACTTCGGCGGCCATTTTCTGTACATTTTTGACGACCTCGCGCACTTCATCAATTGTAATCCCCTGATTTTTCATCACGTATTTTTCAAAGGATCCCGGCCGTTTATATTGTCCGATTCCTGGCGCATGGATCATGTATGAAAAATAATCGACCTTTCCTTCGCGTATCCATTGTGTCGCCTTGTCAAGAAACTCACGGTAAAGCACCTCGTAACGAAGGTGAAGCCGGTGCCGGGTCATCGACTCCGCTCGTTTTAACCGCTCAATTTCAGCGACCACCTGTTCAACAGCGTCCAATCCGCGCAAACTTAACCCGGTACCGAGTGAAAGAGAATGGAACATCGTCGTTATACCGGCGGCTGCCAGCTTTTTTTCCAGTTCGGCGATTGCTGCCCGGGGCGGAAACAGCGTATTCGGACGCGGTTCGACTTCCTTTTCAATCGCATCGCAATGAAGATCGATAAAACCGGGCAAAACCCAAAGGCCCGTTGCGTCGATGACTGAACTTTCCGATGTCACGGAGATGGGCTGCTCCGTAAGCTCTGCGATTTTGCCGTTTAACACACGTATATTGCTTTTAACCGTTCGGTCCGGCAGGACAACCGTACCGCCAACGATCCACGTTTCCCGTTCATCCGTTTGGTTCACCACAACCATGAATACTCCTCCGCATACATTTTTTTGCCCAGTCTACCATAATTCCC
>CALAME010000051.1 GCA_937925675.1 uncultured Paenibacillaceae bacterium
TGAATCCGCAGGTTTGCGTTACCGCGGATAAGTTTGAATCCGCGGATTTACGTGACCGTCGATTTCTGGAATCGGCGGTTTCGATAATGGCCGATTTTTGATATGATGGATGAAAGAAGTAGAGGGGATATTCGGCCATGACCGGAAAAAAGAGCTTTGTGATGTTATTGTCCGTACTTTTGCTATCACTCGGCATCATGATCTTTATCGGTGGCACGGAACCGCATACCGGCTACATCAGCACTTCCGGCAGCGAATTCGATGCGGATCTTCCTTCCGAAGAAACCCCGATCGAAACGCAACCTTTGACGGTCAACGTTTCGGTCGGGGCTGTCGAGTTTGCGCGATTGCTAGAATGGAATGAGCGATTTATGGAGGAACATGCCGGATTAAAGGTCGATGTGCAGCATGTCGCCCCCCCGGATGAATATGATTGGCTGAGCCGGCAGTTAAAAACCGGACAAGCTGCCGACATTGTTTTGGCGGCCAATGAATGGATCGGAGAATGGGCCACTAACGGACTTCTGCTGAACGTCGACGAGTTTTTCAAAGGGGACGAACAAGCTCGTCATTTCCCGCAGTTGATACGGCAAATGAGCTGGAACGGTTACATATGGGGGGTACCGAAAGAGGTGGACCCGTATATTCTCGTCTGGAATGAATCGGCGCTGCGTGAGGCCGGATGGAGCTATCCGCCGCGGACGAGAGAGAACCTGTTGGAATTGGAGCAAGTGTTCCGGGAACAGGGTCGTGTCGGTCTGTATGTGGATGTCAAAGACCCGTATGCCTTGGCTTCCTATTGGAGCGTGATGCAAAATGAAAGTGTTCCCGCGTGGGACGAATTACTCAATCAAGAGTCATTCGCGGAAACGCAAGAGGGGGCCGATGAAGTTGAGGAAAAGGAAAAGGAAAAGAGAGCTACCTGGTCTCTCTTGAATGAAGGGCGAATCGCGATGATGATCGCCCCTTATTCGGATTATTCTCGTTTTCGTACGGAACATTTGCACATCATGCCGGTGAATGGGCTGGACAGCTTTTCGGTGGAACCGCAGGCTTCGGGCTGGCTGAAAGGTAAAAGTTTCGCCATCCCGGCAGGGAGTGACAAAAAATCGGCCGCCTTGGAATGGATCCGGTTTATGACGCAAGAAGCGGTGCAGCTGGAACTGATGGCGTCCGGCAGCGGACTACCCGCCAACATCGATGCATACCGGTCCGATGTTTTCCGCAATCTCCCGCAAAGAGAAGCACTTTTGCAGGCCATTGAACAAGGGGCCGCTTTTCCGCTTCATCCCGATCTGCCGCTAGCGTTGCGCCAGCATGCGCTTGACCTAGACAAGCTCATGAACGGAGAATGGACGGAAGAAGCGGAGCTGTTGTTTCGCCGTCATCCTGTAAAGCCGGCCGATGTTGCTGCTAACGCCTTGAACTCATCGTCAGATTGAGCGTAACCTTTAGCGACCCGTCTTCGATCAGAATATCGCTGGCGACGACGAACGGCACGATATAGTGCGGGTAAAAACCGAGATCGAATTCTTCTGTCAAAAGGTCCCGGGTCGCATCCGGCAGTTCGAAACCGCGATAGCGAAGCTCCTCCAGCTCAAATCCGATATGGTTTACCGGCTCGTCTTCGATTTTGTAATGTCCGGCGATATATAAAACGACATCACCTTCTTCTCCTTCCGCGATCAGGCGACCTTCCTGAAAAGTGAAGGTGAGATTGTTAAATTGCTCATTGCGGCGCCGCAAAAAGTCGTTCAGCACGTCATCGCTCACGTGAAAGGTCCACGTCAGCCCGCGCGATGTCAACACGTCTTCGTAATCGTTAATCATTTCGGGCAACTGTTCCATCGCTTCAGCCAGTGCCGCAAAGTAGCGCCGGAACAAAGGCAGACCATGCTGTTCCCATTCCCGGGTCAGCTCCTCGATTTGAGCCATGACCATTTCAGCTTCATCCAGTTGCTGAAGTTCCTCATCGAGCTCGGTCTGCATTTTCACCAGCTGTTCGCGCCGGCTCAAATAATTTTCATGGATTTGTGCGAGTTGTCGCTGGATTTCCAGCAGCTGTTCATGGGAGGCCTTCAGTTGGCGATAAGAATCGAGATAACTGTTGATGAGTTCACGGTCGTTAAGAAAAATGACCTGCAAATATTCAATGATCGTCCAGGCATCCGACCAATCGCGAATTTGAAATAAAACCATGAACAGATTGATGCGTTCACCGCTGTAATAGGCGCGCAAAATATGGCCGACCCGTTCCCGTTTTTGCTTGACGATCTTTTCTTCTTCCACGAGTCGTCGCTCTGTCTTTCTGATCTGTTCGGCCACTTGTTGTTCTTGCATGATGATCCGCTTTATTTCCTGGTCGATTTCGTAAATGTTTAGGCCCTTTTCCAACAAATCGCGGTGCTCATCCAGTATTCGGGACAAGTTTTCGGCTTCTTTATGTATCGATTCAGCCGATACGGCTTCTGCTAGCGCAGTCGGCACCGTTATGGTGGAAATGGCCGACAGATGGGGCAAAGCCGTCAGCGCAAACATCGCCACCAATCCGGAATAACATGCGATGATGCGCGCAATAAGCCCGATGTTGTACCGCCTGGGAGGCGGGAGTATGCACATAGGTTCTCCTCCTTGTCCCTTTTAACTAAGATTATATGAGACGAGAGGGGAAAATGACAGGAAAATCAATCGATGTGAACGATTTAATCGATGCGATCGATTTTCCATGACCCGTTGTCATCCCGGTTCAAAACGAAGATCAGCCCGCTCAGCGTGGCATTTTCATCTCCGGGTTCCATATATTCGTACAGGACAGATACACGTACCGAGCCTTGAAGCGATTTTTGACTCAAATCTTCAATGTGCAAGAACCGATACTTTCGCTCACGGTTCCAAAGTTCATCATGCCGCTGGCTGAAGGCCGGGCGGCGAAAGACAGCGTCAAACTGTTCCCGATCCCGATTGATCAGCGCTTCCAGGCTCTTTTTAATAACCTCGATGATGTTTTGCCGCTCCGGATCATATTCGGCATCGTTCAGAAAGAGCCCGGGCTCAAACGTTTCATTGTCCGAATGGCTCATATCGCCCATGATATGTTTTAGCTGAGCCCATACGTCTTCGAGCGGGACCGTTTTGGATCGTTCGGGTGCTAAGAAAGCGGACGAATCGAAGTTGGATGGGGAAAAGGTTTGGTTCCATTCCACGTCGAATCGCGTCGTATAGAGTTTCAGGGCATATGTATCGATGACGCCCGCATCATTGAAGACCATTTCGAACGCGCCGTCCTTTGCCCATCCGGTGTCATTGAACCAGTCGCTGTGTGCATCCCCCGAGTCCGGGAAAAGAACGGTGAGTACAGCAGGCGGAAGATCGATGACGCTCTTGTGAAGAGCGTTCAACCAAGTTTCCACCTCGTTTTCTCCGATGCGGATGGAAATGGTTCGGGTTCCGTTTTCGTCTACCGTTTCCGTAAAGGCCTCTTTGGGCATGGCGGTGACCGCATCCATATAAGGCTTCAGGGCAAAGGGCGTCGCAGGAAATGGTGCACTTACGGTAAAATATTCGTCTTTCCGATTCAGCTCGGGAATATGAACATACATTTGATCTTCCGCAAACAATAGCGATGCCTTTTCCGCCCCTTGCGGTCTTAAGCCTTCCCACAGCAACACCGGATCAGCGCTGGACAAAAGTCCGTACCAAGTCCAGTCGCTTTCCATTCGCGAGGAAGATTCGAGAAAATGACCGGAAAAAGATAAGTGCCCGTGAACCGTGTTTGGATCGGATTGTACCGCTTGTTGCATTCGTTCTACGGCTTCTCCTTTGAGTTTTTCCGCTTGGGAATAGCAGGCGCTCAGAATGAGCATGGTGATGAGAATCGGAATAAACATGTTCTTGCCAAGATTCATAGGTGCGTCTCCTTCATACGTGTCTTGTTTATTGGTTCTATTATAGCGAATACAACCTGTTTCTGTCTCTAACGAAAGAAAAATGGATAGAAGAAAGAGGATGGATGCTGTGACACAAAGTTCAACACCCCATTTTCATGGCAGTTTGACGGACCGGATTCGTTTCAGAATGGCCAGGAGCCTTCATGGAGACATTTCATTTTATGAATATATGAACGATTGCCTGTATGATCCCGACCATGGTTATTACGTAAGGGACGTTCCGAAAATCGGCAAGGAAGGCGATTTTTACACAAGCGCCCATATTGGAAACGTGATGGGGAAAATGCTGGCCCGATTCATCGCCGACAAAACGGTAACATTCGATCATTTTACCGTTGTGGAATGGGGGGGCGGAAGCGGGAGACTCGCTCTTCACATTTTGGACGAAATGCGCGATCATTACCCGGAAACATACAGAAGGATGCGCTGGATTTCAGTGGAAAAAAGCGGCTACCATAAACAGGAGCAGTTAAAGACGCTTTCTGACCATCAAATGCTGTTTTCCTTTCAGGAGACGATGCCGTTTTTTCATACACCGGTTATCGTACTGGCCAATGAATTGCTGGACGCCTTTCCGGTCTACCGCATCAAACGTGAAGAGAATCGTTTTGTCGAAATGCGAGTGTATTGGGATGAAAGACAGGCCCGTTTTAACGCAAGGTGGACTGAACCGGTCGATGAAAGGCTGAAGCAGGAGCTGGCCAAGTTGAACATCGAGCGTCTGCGACCGGGACAGCAAGCGGAACTGAATCCGGATGCTGTCGAGTGGATAAAGGATATTGGCCAAAAAATGGATCGTGGAGTTGTCATCGTCATCGATTATGGGGATGTGGAGGAAGAACTCTGGTCACCGCATCGCATGGACGGTACGTTTCTCTGTTACTACAAGCATCGGGCACATGACGATCCTTTCTATCGTCCGGGAGAACAGGACATGACCGCACATGTCAACTTCACACCTTTAATGCGTGAGGCTGAAAAGATGGGATTTCAATATGATCTGCAGACACAAAAGCGTTTTTTGCTCGATGCGGGAGTGCTGGATCTGCTTGTAAACCATCATTCGACCGACCCGTTTTCCCAAGAAGCGCGAATCAACCGGGCGATTAGACAGCTGTTGATCAGCGATGGCATGAGCGAACTGTTCAAAGTGCTGGTTTTGGAACGATGAACCAACAACAAAAAGGCTGCCTGTCCGATGCGTCATCGGTCAGGCAGCTCTTTTTTAACGGGCGGCACCTACATGTCCCAACCCAGGAATGTCCAGAAAGTGTAACCGGTAAACGAGATGATCATATAAGCCCAGAAGATCAAAAGGTATGATCTTTCCGTCAGATTCATGTAGCCGAGGCTTACGAAGACGACGGCTTTAAACAGGAACAACAGGCCCATTTCCACCAAATCTCCTGCCAAAGCCAAAAGGCCGATCACCATAGACACAAATCCGAGAACGCGGTACATGCGTGCCATGAATCCGTCCCCCTTTCCGTAAAGCAACCTGTAAACGTACATGTTGGCATTTCAGATAACATTATACATGTTGTCATGGTGGATGTAAACGACCAGAGTCGTGACGAAATCGGAAACTTTTAGCGATTTTTGCGATTCCCCGTTCGCCATTACACAGCCCTTCGTAGTTTATCGCATTTTTCATCCTTTCATTCACGCGCATTTCGAAAGAATTGCAGCCATGTATGATCGGTACCCTTTTTGGTTATACAAAATAGTATGAAATAGATTCTATGGATTCTACCAGAAGCATAAAATGATTCAAAATATGAAAATGACGTGTACAGGAGGTATGGCGGCATGGCTGCAGTTAGACAAGATGCATGGACTCCCGAAGATGATCTCATCCTTGCGGAGGTGACGCTGCGCCACATCCGGGAAGGCGGAACGCAATTGAAAGCATTCGAAGAAGTAGGCGAGAGAATCGGACGTACGGCGGCCGCCTGCGGATTTCGTTGGAACAGTTGTGTTCGCAAAAAGTATGAAGCGGCGATCAAAATCGCCAAGGAACAGCGCAAGCAAAAACTTCAACAGCGGAAAGCCGCTGCCCGATATGGAGGAACGGCTGAAAATTCGTCCGCGGATGCTGAAATCCAAGGCCGTGGAGAGGGCAAGCATAACACCGCTTTGGAAGATCAGATTACATTGGATGCGATCATCCGCTATTTGCGCAAATGGAAAGCGATGCACATGGAGATGGAAAGACGCAATCGGCAACTGGAAAAAGAACTGAAAGAGAAGACGGGAGAACTCGAGCGATTGCGTAAAGAAAATGACAAATTGAGCAGCGAAGTCAATGAAGTGCAAAACGATTATCAGATGGTGAACAACGATTACAAGACGCTGATCAAAATTATGGATCGTGCTCGCAAACTCGCTTTTCTGGATGAAGAAGAAAATAGCAAGCCCCGCTTCAAGATGGATGCCAACGGCAATTTGGAGCGCGTGGAGTAACCCGTAGGCAAATGGAAAAGTCAAGCGGTGGCAAACACCCCCGTCCGTTTTGTCGGACTGTGGCGGGTGTTTTTATTTTTTAAGGGAAAAATGCAGGATTTGCCTGTCGGCATGTCGAAACGATATTTTGAAAAGCTAGCAAGGGTCTTCCCGCGTTTATCAATGCCGAAGCAGGTGGTCGACCATGTTCTCCGCCCTCTGGAATATCATCTTACAGCTCTATGCCGTATTGGCACTCCTTCCTTTCGTCTCCTTTTTTTTATTTTGGGCTATTGCGTATGCTGTCAAAAAGGAGCGGAAAAAAGCCACCCAAATTGCAATGGATGTCACTACGCTCCTGCTTGTCGGCATCGTATCGTCCGGAATCGACAATGTCTTCCCGAATTTTATCGGCGGGATTTGGATCGTTATTCTCATTTTTTTGCTGATGGCCGGGTTGATCGGAAATGCACAGAACCGCATACATGGGCAGGTCGATGTGCGCCGACTCCTGCGAGCGGTTTGGCGGATCGGTTTTTTTATATTGGCTGTCGCTTACATATTGCTCGTCCTGATTGGAATCATCAAATATTTTTTCCGCGGGTAACCCAGGACAGGCTAAAGCAGAATAAACGCGACAACCAAGCGGTTTTGAGTCAGCCTCGTCTTTGACGATTTACAAGGTCCGGTGTACAATGGTTATGTTTTACGAAACACGTAAGGAGGCTTCTCAGTGAGACTCGAACCGTATCGGCTTATAAAAGACCCACCGCTCAGTGAAGACTATATACGACATTTTGACAAGCTCAGAGATCGCTTTGACTACGCACCCCACGAGGACTCTTCCTGGCATACCCGGGCCGAATGGCTTGACCGGCAGGAAAAAAGACGGGCCGAGCGGCAAAGCGTGGCCGCCTATTTGCGCGCATTCAACGAACGAATCGAAAACGCCCCCGAAGCGCTTGAAGCCTGTTCTAGCCTTGCGCGAGAGGGAGCTCTGGCCGTTGTGGGAGGGCAGCAAGCCGGACTGTTTACAGGTCCGCTCTTTGTAATTTACAAGGCGATTTCCATTATCCGTACAGCGCGCATGCTGGAGGACAAGCTTAACCGTCCCGTCGTTCCGGTATTTTGGATCGCCGGTGAAGATCACGATTTGGGGGAAGTCGATCATATATACCAGTTGACTCCGGATTTTAAGGTGGAAAAACTGCGGCTTGAGCTTGATCAGAACCAAAAACGGCCGGTTTCGGATATAGAAATTCCGCCATCGGAATGGGAACGCATCATCTCTCGCATGCAGGAAAATGCGATGAAGACCGAATTTACGGAACCGCTTTTTTCCCGCCTCCGTGAACTGGCATCCCGCTCCCGCACTTTGGTGGAACTGTTTGCCCGGATGCTGGCATGGTTGTTCGGCCGATATGGTCTTGTTCTGCTCGATTCTCATGATCCGGAATTGCGCAAGCTGGAAGTTCCGATCATGGAACAGATCGTGCGGCGATCGGAGCTGCTAGCCGCCCATCTGGTGGAAGGGAGCCGTGCTGTTCAGTCGCTAGGTTATCAGGTGCAGGCGGAAGCCGAGCCGATGAGCGCCAACTTGTTTTTCATCCGTCATGGTGAGCGGGAACTGCTCATTCGCGACGGAGACCGGTTTACCGACCGCAACGGCACGAACACATGGAGTGTCGATGAGCTGGTTGAGCTTGTGCACAGTTCCCCGCAACTGTTCAGCAATAACGTGCTTACCCGGCCCCTTGTACAGGAATATCTGCTGCCGGTAGGAGCTGTTATTGTCGGGCGCAGCGAAGCGGCTTACTGGGCACAATTGCGAGAAGCTTTTCATCTGTTGGAGATGAAAATGCCCCCCGTTCTCCTGCGTGATGAATATACGTTGCTTGAGAAAACGGTTGCCAAACATATGGATCGTTACGGATTTACATTGGAAGATGTGTTGTACCGGTTTGATGACAAAAAAGAAGCGTGGCTGAAAGCGCAGGACGAAGCGGATCTGGAGGGGCTGTTTGCGGAAACGAAACAACGTTTGCGCGATCTGTATACACCGGTCATCGATCGCATTTCCACCGTCGATCCGGGGTTGAAATCGCTAGGTCAGACGAATTTGAGCAAAATTATGGAACAGGTAGAATTTTTAGAAAAACGGGCCAAAAACGCAATTATTTCCCGGAATGAAGTTGCACTGCGTCACATGCAGCGCATAGCCTCGACGTTAAATCCGTTGAATCGTCCGCAGGAGCGGGTTCTCAATATCGTGGCATACCTGAACAAATTCGGGGACGCCTTTATACACGATCTGATTCATATGGAAAGAAATCATGACGATCTGCATCATATCGCCCAGTTGAACTGATTATTGAATGAGTTCAAGTAATGAGGAGGAGAAAACATGAGCGCACGTGAAAGAAGCATCATTGCCGATCCCGGGCTCGCTCCCGAAGGACATCTGAAAATTGACTGGGTAAAAGCGCACATGCCGGTGCTGAACCGGATTCGCGAACAGTTTGAAAAGGAAAAGCCGTTTGCCGGCAAAAAAGTAGCCATCTCTCTGCACTTGGAGGCGAAGACGGCATATTTGGCCAAGGTGATCCAGGCCGGAGGAGCCGAAGTCGCCATTACCGGAAGCAACCCGCTTTCTACCCAGGATGATGTCTGCGCCGCGCTGGTGGAAGATGGGATCACGGTATTTGCCAAATACGACCCGGATCCGGAGGAGTATAAACAGTTGTTGATTCGCACATTGGAGACGGAGCCGGATCTGATCATCGATGATGGCGGCGATCTGGTAACGATTTTGCATGCAGAAAGACCCGATTTGATGAAACAGGTCATCGGAGCGGCGGAAGAAACGACAACCGGCATTTTGCGCCTGAAAGCGATGGAGAAGGAAGGAACGCTCAAGTTTCCTGTCATCGCCGTCAACGATGCCTATTGCAAATATCTGTTTGACAATCGCTACGGCACCGGACAGTCGGTCTGGGACGGAATCAACCGTACGACCAATCTGGTCGTCGCGGGCAAGACGGTCGTCGTCGTAGGATACGGCTGGTGCGGCCGCGGTGTTGCGATGCGCGCAAGCGGCCTCGGGGCCAAGGTGATCGTCACTGAGGTAGATGCGATCAAAGCGACGGAAGCGTATATGGATGGCTACGAGGTCATGTCGATGAAAGATGCGGCGAAAGTCGGCGATTATTTCATTACGGTGACCGGAAACCGGGATGTGATTCGCGGCGAGCACTACGAACTGATGAAAGACGGTGCCATTTTGTGCAATGCCGGCCATTTCGACGTCGAATTGAACATTCCGGAGCTGGAACAGCTGTCCGTATCGAAAAGGACGGTCCGCAAAAACATTGAAGAATACCAGCTGAAAGACGGTCGCAAGCTGTATTTGCTCGCAGAAGGACGGCTGGTCAATCTGGCTGCCGGAGACGGACATCCAGCCGAAATTATGGACATGACGTTTGCGCTGCAGGCGCTGTCGCTTCGCTACGTCCAGCAAAACCGGGATCGCATCGGCAATCGGGTGGAAAACGTTCCGTATGAATTGGATGAACTGGTGGCCCGCTACAAACTGGAGTCGCTCGGGGTAAAGATCGATTCCCTTTCGCCGGAACAAAAGGCATATCTGGAAAGCTGGACGCACGAATAATCAAATGCAACGTTCGACAACGACGCGATGATCTTGTCAATATAGGTCGAAAGAACTGTTTTTTTGAAAATCCTGCTCGACAAGCAGGATTTTTTTTTGTGGTGGCGAAATAGTTTCCAGGTGGTGATTAGTGGGGGAAAGTGGGGAATAGCGGATGAAGGGGGGAAGCGTCCGTGTTTTTAGGTGAATATCATCATAGCATTGATGAAAAAGGACGCATGATTATTCCCGCCAAGTTCCGCGATGCGCTTGGATCGAGTTTTATCATGACGCGCGGGCTTGACCGCTGTCTTTTTGTCTATCCCCGCGAAGAATGGAATTTGCTAGAACAGAAGCTGAAAGCTCTGCCTTTGATGAAGTCTGATGCGAGAGCATTTACACGCTTTTTTTTCTCAGGCGCAACAGAATGTGAACTGGATCGCCAAGGCAGAGTCAACATCCCCCCAAATTTGCGTGAACACGCTAATTTGATCAAGGAAACTGTCGTAATCGGGGTCTCCAACCGCGTGGAAGTGTGGAGCAAAGAAAACTGGGAACAATACAACAAGGAATCGGAGCAATCGTTCAATGAAATAGCGGAAAAACTGGTAGACTTCGATTTTCAACTATAGCGGGAGGTGCGATATTGTTCCGGCATTTAACTGTCTTAAAAGAGGAGACCATCGAAGGGCTGAATGTTCGTCCGGACGGCATCTACGTGGATTGTACGATGGGCGGAGCAGGGCACAGCGAGGCGATCGCTTCCCGGCTTGAGGAAAGCGGTCTGCTCGTCGCTCTGGACCAGGATGAGGCGGCGCTAGAAGCGGGGGCGAAACGCCTGGCGCCTTACGGCAGTAAAGTTCGCATCGTACGTGGAAATTTTCGCCAATTGAAGGAACATCTCATTACTGCTTCCGTTCCCGTCATCGATGGATGGCCGAGGGTCGACGGGATCGTCTTTGATCTAGGTGTCTCATCCCCGCAGCTGGACGAGGCTGAAAGAGGTTTCAGCTACAACCAGGATGCCGAACTGGACATGCGCATGGATCGGAACAATCCCCTTTCAGCCAAGCAAGTGGTCAACGAATGGCCGGAACAAACCATCGCGACCATATTGAAAGAATATGGAGAAGAACGTTATGCAGCGAGAATCGCCAGAAGCATTGTAGAAAGAAGAAAGGATAAACCGATCGAAACGACACTTGAGCTGGCTGAATTGATTCGCAATGCGATACCGGCAGCTGCGAGAAGAGAAGGTCCCCATCCTGCGAAACGGAGCTTTCAGGCGATTCGGATCGCGGTCAACGACGAGTTGAGGGCGTTCGAGGAGGCGCTGGAACAAGCAATCGCCTGTTTAAAGCCAGGGGGAAGATTGTGTGTCATCACCTTCCATTCGCTTGAAGATCGCATTTGCAAGCGGGCGGTGACTGAACGGATGAAAACGTGCGTATGCCCGCCTGATTTTCCAGTCTGCGTTTGCGGACGCAAAGCAACGATGAGATGGGTTCACAAAAAGCCGATCGTTCCGAGCGCAGAGGAATTGCGGCAAAATCCGCGTGCACGTTCGGCGAAACTGCGCATCGCCGAAAAAATCGGAGGAGGTTGAAGCGATGCCGTATATGCATGGGAATTTGGCGGTGGCTAAAGAGCACAAGCCCAAAGCGAAGTATATTGAGAAAACGAAAGTGGTCAGACGCAGAGCCGCCATTCCCGCTCAGGAGAAACTGCTCTACTTGTTTGTAATCGTGCTTTGTGTCATTATCGCTGGATCGGTCATCTGGAAATATGCGCAAATTTACGATTTGCAAACGAAAATCCAACAGATCGAACGCGAAATGGAAAGATTGGAGAAAGAAAATCAATCGTTGAAACTGGAAGTGAATCGGCTGAAAGAACCTAAACGGCTGATTGAGCTCGGCAAAGCGCTCGGATTGCAGCCTGTTGAAAGCGAAAGTATCCGCGAGATTGGAGGAGGTTCTCTCGAGCGGTTGCAGCGCGTTGCACTAAGAGAATAACCGGGAGGGAAATCGGTTGAGCAACAGGATCAAATGGCGCGCTCTCTTTATCGGCGCTGTGCTCACCTTGTTTTTTTTCGCGCTCATGTTTCGCGTTTACTGGGTACAGGCCGTCGAAGCCGAAGAGCTGTTAGTGAAAGCCAAGGCGATGTGGGAGCAGAGCAAGGTGCTTACGCCGTCGAGAGGGGTCATCTATGACCGGAACGGCAACGTGTTGGCTCAAGATGCCCCTTCCTATACGGTCGCTGTCAATCCCCGGCTTATCCACGAGGAAGGAGTCAAGTACGATGTGATCGACCTGCTTGCCGAGCCGTTAGGCCTGGACCACCATGAAGGCAGGCGCAAATTGGAGGATTTGCTCAGCCGTACGAATGCGAATGGTCAGTTGCCGGTTCAGCGTGAAATCCGCAATGAAGGCTGGAAAATCGATCATGATGTAGCGGAAAAGATCCGTGAACGGTTGGAAGAAAAACAGTTGCCCGGAGTTTATTTGCTCGAGGAGCCGAAGCGTTACTATCCTTCCAACGAACTCGCCGCACACATACTCGGCTATCAGGACAAGGAAGGCAATGCCGTGATGGGGCTGGAAAAACTGTATGATGAAGAATTGAGCGGCGAACCGGGTTATGTACATTATGAATCCGACCTGTTCGGCAACATCACGCCGGATTCGAAAATCGTCTACGAGCCGGCGCGGGATGGGCATTCGCTCCGTTTGACCATCGATGCCAACATCCAGTTGTACATTGAACAGGCACTGGAGGAAGTATACCGGAAGTACCGGCCATATAGCGCGACAGCTATCGCCGTCGATCCGCAAACGATGGAAGTGCTCGGCTTGGCGAATATGCCGACATTCAATCCGAATCGCTACTGGGTATTCAACGACTATCGCGATTTTTATAACCATGCGGTGTCTTCGCAATACGAACCGGGATCGACGTTCAAGATCGTGACCCTGGCCGCTGCCGTGGAAGAAGGCCTGTTCGATCCGGATGAAACATACATGTCCGGGCGCATACCCGTGCCGGGGATTCCGGATGGCATCAAAGACCATAACTACGGTCAAGGTTGGGGAGAAATAACCTTTCTCGAAGGATTGAAACGTTCCAGTAACGTCGCCTTTGTCAAACTGGGCTATGAAAGACTGGGAGGAGAAAGGCTTCGCCATTACATTAATCAGTTCGGTTTTGGAAAATTGACCGGTATCGATATTCCCGGTGAAACTCCGGGAATTGTCAATTTCTGGCGCCCGGCCGAGGTGGCGACTGCCTCGTTCGGACAAGGGATCGCGGTTACGGCGATTCAACAGATTGCGGCCGTATCGGCCGTCGCCAACGGCGGTTATTTGATGAAGCCGTATATTGTGAAAGAAATCATCGATTCGGAAACCGGAAAGGTGATCCGCTCCAATGAACCGACGAAAATACGCCAGGTGATCAGCGAAGAGACGGCGCGTCAGGTCGGGCAATATTTGGAGACGGTGATTTCTGACCAGGAAATGGGTACGGGGCGGTTGGCTTATATTCCGGAATACCGCATGGCCGGAAAAACGGGAACGGCGCAAAAAGTAGAAAACGGAAAGTATGCAAGTGACAAATGGGTGCTCTCATTTGTTGGCTATGCGCCGCTGGAAAATCCGCGCATCGCCCTTCTCGTCATCATCGACGAGCCGGATATGGGCGGTGATTACCGAAACGGTGGTCCGATCATCGCTCCGGTATTTAAAGAAATTATGTCCAAAAGTCTACGCTATCTCGGCGTTGCCTCCGATGGACCGGCAAGCGGAATGGAGCCGGAATTGTCGACGGTGCAAGTGCCAGATGTAGAAGGATTAACCCTTGCCGCCGCCGAAAACGAGATGGACAAAAAAGGACTGCGCTATGAGGCGCTCGGTTCGGCCAACCGCATCGTACGCCAATATCCGGAAGCAGGCGAGCTGACTTTGCCGGGGCAAACCGTCTATTTGCTTACAGAGGAACCAGACAAGATCGCGTTTCCTGATCTAAAAGGAAAACCGCTGATTGACGCATTGCAAATCTGCGCTTTGTTAGAAGCGGAGTGTGAAACACACGGAAAAGGATATGTCGTCTCCCAGCAGGTTCAATCCGGCTCGGTGAAAAAGGTTCGTCTTGAACTTGAACCCCTGACAGAACCGGAATCCGAGGAAACGGATTCCGAAGCGGAGCATGAAGACGATCGGGATGAAGCTGATCAGATTGAGGACGGGCGGACTGAAGACGACCGAAGTCTGTATGAGCCAAGCGATGAGGAAACCCAAGCTGCAACGTAAGCCATAAGCTTGTTCTAATCTGCCATACGAGCGAATAATGTTATACAAACGCTCGATGGCAGGTGGAAAAGCGGGATGAAAGTTTCCAACGCGACGTTAAGGCGGCGTCTTTTCCTCACCCTGTTGGGGGGGACATTCCTTTTTTTGGCGCTATTGATCAGACTGGCCTACGTTCAACTGTGGATCGGCCCCGAACTGGCCGAGAAAGCAGAGCAGTCTTGGCGGAGAAATATTCCCGTCATTGCCAAAAGGGGAGAGATCATCGATCGTAACGGAATTCGTCTGGCATACAACGTGACAGCCCCGTCAGTGATGGCTATTCCTGCACAGATTGTGGATCCCCGCTCAACGGCGCAAAAGTTGGCGCGCGTGTTGGATACCGACGCTGAAAAAATATATGAACAGATTACGAAAAGGGAACTGATCGTCCGCATTCAGCCGGGTGGACGCAAAATATCGATGGAAAAAGCGGCTGAAGTACGAGCTTTGGACCTGCCCGGAATCGTCGTCGCCGAGGATAACGAAAGGTATTATCCCTACGGCAATCTGGCTTCACACGTACTCGGGTTCACCGGAATCGACAATCAGGGCCTGACCGGAGTGGAATTGGTATTTGACAAATATTTGCAGGGAGTGGCTGGAAGCGTTGCGTTTTTAGCCGATGCACGTGGCGGAGAAATGCCGGGCAGTTCAGAACGGTACAATCCTCCGCGCGATGGCATGACCTTGCAGCTTACGATCGACAAGCATATCCAGGCGATTATGGAACGGGAACTGGATCTGGCCATGCTCCGTTACGAGGCGAATCATATCATCGGCATCGCCATGGACCCGAATACAGGGGAAGTGTTGGCGATGGCTTCGCGCCCGGATTTTGATCCCGGGCGTTATGCCGAGTATCCGAGCGAAGTCTATAACCGGAACTTGCCGATCTGGATGACTTATGAACCGGGCTCCACTTTCAAAATCATTACGCTGGCGGCTGCACTGGAAGAGAATAAAGTCGATTTGCACCACGAGCGGTTTTTCGATCCCGGATACATTGAAATCGGAGGCGTCCACCTGCATTGTTGGCGCAAAGGTGGGCACGGAAGCCAGACTTTTCTGGAAGGCGTCCAAAATTCTTGCAACCCGGGTTTTGTCATGCTCGGACAGCGCCTGGGAAAAGAAAAACTGTTTGAATATATCCGCCGCTTTGGCTTCGGACGCAAAACGGGAATCGAATTGAGCGGAGAAGAAAATGGGATCCTTTTTAATCTGGACCGGGTAGGTCCGGTCGAATTGGCAACGACCTCATTCGGCCAGGGCGTATCGGTAACCCCGATCCAGCAAATTACAGCCGTGTCGGCGGCAATTAACGGCGGCATCTTGTATCAGCCAAAAATCGCCAAGGCCTGGCTGCATCCGGAAACCGGGGAAGTGCTGGAGGCGATAGAACCGAAAGTTGTGGATCGGGTAATCTCCGAAGAAACGTCCCGTAAAGTCAGGGAAGCGCTGGAAAGCGTAGTCGCCTTCGGAACGGGTAGAAATGCGTTTGTGGATGGCTACCGGGTCGGAGGCAAGACAGGTACGGCGCAAAAAGTAGTCGACGGCCGCTATTCCGCTCATGAGCATATCGTATCCTTCATCGGCTTTGCTCCTGCTGATGATCCGCAAATCATCATTTATGTAGCGGTAGACAATCCGAAAGGTTTGCAATTCGGCGGTCTCATTGCCGCTCCGATCGTCAAAAATATTATCGGCGACGCCCTTCGTTATATGAAGATTCCGCCGCGTGAAGACCAGCTGGAGAAAAAATACAATTATGGAGAAATACCGATGGAGGTCGTACCGGATTTGGTAGGCATGACCATCCGCGATATTTATGAAAGCATGCACATGAATTTCCAACTGGTCAAATCAGGTAGCGGCAGCGTCGTTGTCAGCCAGTCACCAAAGGCCGGAACACGGGTCGAAAGGGGTTCGCCGATCCGGATCTATCTCGCTGATCCGCCGTCCAATGCAACTTTCCATCAACTTCGCTGATAGAGTTGTGCTTTACCAATTTTTTGACAATAATAGTGAAAAGAGAGCAGGAGGGTGGTTTCATGCAGCTGTACGAACTTGCCTCGTTGTTGCCGGGATCACGCATCATGGGAAACCCCAATGTGGCGATCACGGGTATAAGCTATGATTCGCGAACGGTGAAGCCTGGAGATTTGTTCGTTTGTCTGTCCGGGCATCGCCACGACGGGCATGATTATGCCGCCCAAGCGGTGGAAAACGGCGCAGCTGCCCTGCTCGTTGAAAAGGAAGTCCATTTGTCGGTTCCCACCTGGTTCGTAGCGGACACCCGCTTTGCGATGGCGGTGGCTTCGGCCCATTTTTACCGCTACCCGAGCCATGAATTGACGTTGATCGGCATCACGGGTACAAACGGAAAAACGACGACAGCGCATCTGATCGAGCAGATGTTGGAGGATGCCGGTTATAACTGCGGATTGATCGGTACGATCGGAATGAAGGTAGGCACACGTCACACTTCGCTTTTGAATACGACGCCGGATGCACTTGACCTGCAGCGCGGCTTGCGTGCAATGGTTGATGCAGGCGAACAGTATTGCGCCATGGAAGTGTCGAGCCATGCGTTAAGTATCGGCCGTGTCAAAGGGTGCGATTTTCGCACAGCCGTGTTTACGAATCTGTCCCAGGACCATCTGGACTACCATGAGACGATGGAGCGGTACCGTGAAGCGAAAGGTCTCTTTTTTTCCCGATTGGGAAACACCTTTTCTCCCGACCCGGCCAAACGCAAATACGCGGTGCTCAATGCCGACGATCCGGCCTCGGAATATTTTCGCAGCGTGACGGCTGCCCAGGTCATCACATATGGAATCGACCAGGAAGCCGACGTATGTGCGGATCGGCTGGAAACGAGCATCAGCGGTACCCGTTTCCGCCTCCGTTCATTTGCGGGTGAAACGGAAATTATGATGAAGATGCACGGCCGGTTCAGTGTTTACAATGCTCTTGCCGCGGCGACGGCCTGTTTGCTGGAACAGGTGCCCCTCGACAGCATCAAGCGCACGCTGGAACAGGTGAAAGGGGTGCCCGGGCGATTTGAGGCGGTCGATGAAGGGCAAGATTTTCTCGTCATCGTGGATTATGCCCACACCCCTGACAGCTTGGAAAACGTACTCAAGACGATCGCCGGCTTTGCTGAAGGCCGGATTATTTGCGTCTTTGGTTGCGGTGGCGATCGCGATTCGAGCAAGCGGCCGATCATGGGCCGGATTGCAGCCCAATACAGCGACTATGTGATCATCACTTCGGATAATCCGCGCAGTGAAGATCCCGAACGCATCATGAAAGATATCGAGGCGGGAGTGCTCAAAGCGCGGGGAGTCGGGGCTGAATTTGCCCTGATTACAGACCGGCGCGAAGCGATCTATAAAGCGGTTGAAATGGCAAGCCGGAAAGATGTAGTATTGATTGCGGGGAAAGGACACGAAACGTACCAGGAAATAAACGGCGAACGTTTTGATTTTGACGATCGAAAAGTGGCTGCTACCGCAATAAGGAGCATCAAACGATGATCAAGCGTACGTTAACACAGATCGCACATATGCTGGACGTCACAGTTCCCGAAAATACCGACGGCTCCATCCCCATTTCGGGGGTGTGCACCGATTCGCGCACTGTCCGCCATGGCCAGCTGTTCATTCCGCTCAGAGGTCCCCGCTTTGACGGGCATCTTTACGCAGCGGAAAGTTTAAGCAAAGGGGCTGCGGCTATATTGTGGCAGCGGGATGCGGGGCCGCCGCCGGAGAAAGCCCCCGCCATCATCGTGGACGACACGCTTCAGGCGTTGCAAAAGCTGGCGGCCCGTTACCGTGAGCAAGTGCGTGCCCGTGTCGTCGCGGTGACCGGAAGTGTCGGCAAAACGACCACGAAAGATATGATCGCTGCGGTGCTTTCCACTACATATAAAGTGTTGAAGACGGAAGGGAACCTGAACAACCATATCGGTTTGCCGCTGACACTATTAAATATGGATGAAGATACCGAAATCGCTGTGCTCGAGATGGGGATGAGCGGGCGCGGCGAAATTCAGTTGCTGTCGGAAATTAGCCGCCCTGAAGCTGCAGTCATTACGAATATTGGGGAATCGCATCTGCTTCAACTCGGTTCTCGGAAAGAGATTGCGAAGGCCAAGCTGGAAATTTTGTCGGGTCTGACCGCGGATGGATTACTCCTCTATCCAGGAGACGAACCGCTCCTTGGGGAACTGTTGGACAACGGTCACGATCATTTCAGACAGGAAATGAATTTTCCTTTGCCTGCGCAAATGAAAACAATCCGCTTTGGCGAGACAGACGACAATGATCTCTATCCGATCGCCGTCATGCAGGATGGTGTCAGATCCCGCTTTCACTTAAACGACCCGTCTCGTATCACGTTTGAAATTCCCGCTCCCGGCCGCCATCATGTGCGAAACGCGATCTGTGCCATAGGCATCGGAAGGTATATGGGGGTTTCATTGCAAAATATCGCCAAGGGACTGGCTGAAACCCAATTTTCTGGAATGCGCACCGAATGGATCAAAAGCGAATACGGTTTTACAGTCATCAATGATGCTTACAATTCCAGTCCCAGTGCGATGCGCGCAGCATTGGAATGGGTATCCGATCTTAACGGTTATGCTAAAAAAATGCTGATCATTGCCGATATGCTGGAACTGGGAGAACGAGAAGTCGAATTCCATCGTGAACTCGGGGAACAAATCGATCCGCGCAAACTGGATTACGTATTGACTTATGGCGAGCTGTCCAAACATACGGCACAGGCGGCACAAAGCCGTTTTCCTCAAGGCCATGTCCGCGCCTTTGAGAACAAGCAGGAACTGGCCGACTGGGCCCTGCAACGTCTTTCTCCCGCGGATCTCGTTTTTGTCAAAGGATCGCGCGGAATGAGGATGGAAGAGGTCGTGCACATGTTGACAGTTCGCGATGGTGGAGGCAGGTAAAATGGATTTCAACCTGATTATGCTAACGATGGGTGTTTCTTTTCTACTGTCCGTCATCTCCGGACCGCTGGCGATTCCGATTTTGCGCCGGCTCAAGTTCGGCCAACAAATCCGGACGGACGGACCTCAAGCCCATATGAAAAAAGCAGGAACGCCGACGATGGGCGGAACCATCATTCTGCTCGCCCTGTCGATTGCCTTCTTGCGCTTTGCTGATTCCAGCCAACCGGAATTTTACATTTTGCTCGTCGCATGTCTCGGATACGGACTGATCGGTTTTTTGGACGATTACATCAAAATTGTGTTCAAGCGCTCGCTGGGATTGACAGCCAAACAAAAGCTGCTCGGTCAGTTCATCGTCGGCATCGTGCTCTGCATCATGTTGATTCAGAAGGGGCATCCGACGCATGTAACGATCCCGTTGACCGGCTGGGTATGGGAGCTCGGATGGTTCTATTATCCGTTCATGATATTGCTTCTTTTGGGCATTTCCAATGCGGTCAATTTTACGGACGGTCTGGATGGATTATTGGCCGGAACAAGTGCGATCGCTTTTGGTGCTTTTACGGTGATTGCGCTGATGGCGACGGAACCGGAGACAGCGATTTTTTCGGCGGCGATGATCGGTTCCGTGCTTGGATTTCTCGTTTTTAACGCCCATCCAGCCAAAGTGTTCATGGGCGATACCGGGTCGCTCGGCATTGGCGGTGCACTGGCTGCGGTCGCCATCTTGACCAAAACGGAAATTTTGTTGTTTATTATTGGCGGCATTTTTGTGATCGAAGTGCTGTCGGTCATCATTCAAGTTATCTCTTTCAAAACGACGGGCCGGCGCGTGTTTAAAATGAGCCCGATTCACCACCATTTTGAACTGTCCGGTTGGTCGGAGTGGAAAGTGGTCATTACGTTTTGGGCGGCCGGCTTGTTGTTTGCGGGTCTCGGACTTTTCATACATAAGGGGTTGTAGACGATGGAGCATCCCGCACATTACCGCGGTAAAAAAGTGATCGTTCTCGGGCTTGCCAGAAGCGGACAGGCTGTCGCCCGCTGTTTTCATGCACATGGCGCCCGGGTGATTGTTAACGATATTAAAGAACGCAAACAGTGCCCTGAAGCGGATGAGCTTGAAGCGCAGGGCATTGATGTCATTTGTGGCAGCCATCCTCCTGACCTGATTGACCGCGATACGGCACTTGTGGTGAAAAACCCCGGTATTCCGTACCGGATTCCGCCGGTCAAGCAGGCGCTGGAAAGCGGGATTGAGGTCGTCACGGAAGTGGAGGTGGCGTGGCACCTGACCGATTCACCTATCATCGCTGTCACCGGTTCCAATGGGAAAACAACGACGACGACCTGGATCGGGGAACTGTTTACGCAGGCGGGACGGGAAGTGACCGTTGCGGGCAACATCGGTACACCGCTCTGTGAAGCGGTACAAAACGGTCATCCCGACTGGATCGTCGCCGAACTGAGCAGTTTCCAGCTCAAGGGCACACGTGATTTTCGTCCCCGCATCTCCTGTCTGCTGAACATCGTGGAAACCCATCTGGATTATCATGGCACCATGGAAGATTATGTGGATTCCAAAGCACGTCTGTTCGCCAATCAGACGGAAAACGACCAGGTGGTGTATAATTGGGATGATCCTGCGTGTCGACGCCTGGTCGAACCGGTGCGTGCCGAGCATGTGCCGTTTTCCATGTCTGAATCCTTGCCGCTGGGAGCCTATCTTTTGACCGATGATCGGGGTGTGGAATGGATTGCTGTCCGCGGCGAGAACGGGAAAGAAGAGCGGGTTGTGCGGGTAGATGAACTGGCGGTGCCGGGACGTCATAACGTACAGAATGCGCTGGCTGTCGCGGCTGTTTCCATCGCGGCAAAGGTTGAAATGGAGCCGCTCAGAGAAGCAGTGCGTCGGTTCCGCGGCGTCGAGCATCGGCTTGAACTGTTTTTGGAAAAGAACGGCATTCGCTTTTTCAACAATTCAAAAGCGACCAATCCGGCTGCAACAGAAGTCGCTCTGTCCGCTTTTGAGCAGCCGGTCGTGCTCATCGCCGGTGGCATGGATCGGGGAGCAGATTTTACGACTCTCCAATCGTCTTTAAAGAATCGGGTCAAAGCGCTCATTGCCTTGGGTGAGACGCGCGAGATGCTGGCACGTGTAGCGGAGAAGGCCGGCGTACCAGCGGTAAAACGGATCGAGGCAGAAACGGCGGAAAAAGCGATGGAGGAGGCGGTTCAGGCTGCGATAGCGGAAGCGGAAAGCGGAGATGTTGTGCTGTTATCTCCGTGCTGCGCCAGCTGGGATATGTTCCCTTCGTTTGAAGAGCGCGGACGCATGTTTAAGCAATACGTGCATACCCTTATAACATAGGGGGCCTGTACTGCGTCCTGCTCCCGGCGAAAGAAACGGAGGGAAGCTGAATGCCGAAAGAGAGATTAACACCGGATATATGGATTATCGTGTGTACGCTCTCATTGCTTGCGATCGGCGTGGTGATGGTGTACAGCGCGAGTTCTGTAAGCGCACTATATGATTACGGAGATGCCTACTATTATTTGAAACGCCAGCTCGTATTCGCCATCATCGGGGTCATCGCCATGTTCTTTGTCATGAATGTCGACTACTGGACATGGAGAAAGTTTGCAATGGCCGGCCTGATTACCGGTTTTGCATTTTTAGTATTGGTCCTTGTGCCCGGGATCGGCGTCGTCAGGGGCGGAGCTAGAAGTTGGCTTGGGATCGGATCGCTCGGCATTCAGCCGTCAGAGTTTATGAAACTGGCCGTCATTTTGTTTTTGGCGAAAATGTTGTCTGATACGCGCGTAGATATTACAAATTTCAGAAAAGGGTTGCTGCCCGCCCTGGGCATTACGCTGGCTGCTTTTGCCTTGATCATGCTACAGCCGGACCTGGGAACCGGTGCCGTGCTCGTCGGCGCATCGCTGATCATCATTTATGTAGCAGGGGCGCGCATCGCCCATCTGGCCGGTCTGGCGGCACTTGGCGTGTTCGGACTTGCTGCATTGATCGCCGCAGCACCATACCGGTTGAAACGGATTACCGCTTTTCTTGATCCCTGGGCCGATCCGCTCGGAGCAGGGTATCAGGCGATCCAGTCGCTCTATGCGATCGGACCCGGTGGGCTTGCCGGGCTGGGGCTCGGGATGAGCCGGCAAAAATACAGCTATTTACCTGAACCGCAAACCGACTTTATTTTTTCCATTATCGCTGAAGAACTGGGATTCATTGGCGGATCGTTGGTGCTGATCCTTTTTCTTCTTCTCATATGGAGAGGATTGCGCACGGCCATTACGGCTCCCGATGCGTTCGGCAGTTTGCTGGCCGCAGGGATCGTCGGCCTGATCGGCGTCCAGGTGGTCATCAACATCGGTGTGGTTATCGGTTTGATGCCTGTAACTGGAATTACATTGCCCCTGATCAGTGCAGGCGGATCGTCTCTGACGCTCATACTCGTTTCGATCGGCATATTGCTGAACATTTCCAGATATGCGAGGTGAACCATCGCAATGAGATTGATTCTGACCGGCGGCGGGACGGGCGGACATATTTATCCGGCACTGGCTGTTGCCGATGAATGTATCCGGCGCGATCCATCGTGTCAACTGTTGTATATCGGGTCGGAAACCGGGCTGGAGAAACAGATTGTGCAAGGAAAAAACATCCCCTTTTACGCGATTGACATTTCCGGATTTCGCCGCAGCTTGTCCTGGCAAAACGTACGCACCCTGCTTCGCTTTATAAAAGGGGTGGGGAAAGTCCGCCGTCTGATCCGGGAATTCAAACCCGACGTCGTGGTCGGAACAGGGGGATATGTGGCCGGTCCGGTCGTGTATGCGGCTGCGCGTCAAGGCGTTCCGTGCCTCATTCATGAACAGAATGCACTGCCCGGGTTAGCGAATCGGTTTTTAAGCCGGTACGCGGATGCAGTAGCTGTCAGTTTTCGCGAGGCGGAAAATCATTTTCCCCGGGCGCGCCGCGTCATCTATACCGGAAATCCGTGCGCGACGGCGGTTGTCCATGCCGATGCGAAACGCGGTTTGGCTTCGCTCGGCATAGCGGACAACATGCCGCTCGTCGTTATCTTTGGCGGCAGCCGCGGGGCGCTGGCACTCAATGAAGCGATGGTGGACATGATGCGCTTTATTCCGCAACTAACGAACGTCCACTTTTTGTTTGTGACCGGCAATACCTATTTTGAGCGGACAAGCGCTCGCATCAAGGAGAAAGGCAATATCCCTGCGAATGTAAGCATCGTTCCGTATTTGAACAATATGCCGGAAGTTTTGGCTGCCGCGAAATTGACCGTTTGCCGTGCCGGGGCTTCCTCGCTCGCGGAAATAACCGCGCTCGGGCTTCCGTCCATTCTCGTGCCCTCCCCGAATGTCACCGGAAATCATCAGGAAGCCAACGCTCGTGCTCTTAAGGAACGCGGTGCTTCCATCATGATTTTGGAGCGGGAATTGACGGGAGAACGGCTGTTTGAAGCCATTCGCTCCATCGTCACCGACCCGATCCGGCACGAATATATGTCTCGCCGCGCTGCTGAATTGGGTTGCCCGGATGCGGCTCAGCGTGTATATGAAGAAATATTGCGCCTGACTCGACGCTGACTAAAAGGATATAGGCAATAGGCGGCTGTCACACATATTTGCGCTCATACATACAATACCAGTAAACGTGACACATCATCGGAGCCGTATCCTTCAAGCGTGAAACCAAACAAGGAGGTTATCCGGGATGGAACAGATAGCAAATGATCTGCGGAATGCCGGGGTGGAAAAAGTATATACGGACCATGTATTGGCCGGATATACGACCTGGAAAATCGGAGGGAAAGCGGATTTGTTCGTTGTTCCGAACAAGGAGGAAGAGCTGGTCCAAACCGTTCAAATCCTCAACCGTTCCGGTATTCCGTGGATGCTGCTCGGCAGGGGGTCCAACGTGCTCATCTCGGACAAAGGGTACCGTGGAGCGGTCATCAAACTTGGCCCTGCGTTCGAAAAGGTTCGCTTCGACGGGGAGGACGTTTATGCGGGCGGCGCCTGCTCGTTTATCCGGCTGTCGGTGATGGCCGCCAGAGAAGGATTGACCGGACTGGAATTTGCTGGCGGCATTCCGGGGACGGTTGGAGGAGCGGTCTATATGAACGCTGGTGCCCACGGCTCCGATGTGTCGCGCATTTTAAAATATGCTGATGTCGTTCTGGAAACCGGGGAAAGGGTTCGATGGTCGAATGAAGATCTGAAGTTCAAATACCGCTTTTCTCGGCTGCATGAGGAAAAAGGCATTGTGACGAATGCTGTATTTGCTCTTCGTTACGGCGACCGCAAGGAAATCGCTGCTGCGATGGCTTCCAACAAAGAAAGAAGATTGAGAACGCAACCGCTGTCGTCAGCGTGTGCAGGCAGCGTGTTTCGCAATCCGCCGGGCGATCACGCCGCCAGGCTGATCGAAAGCGCAGGGCTGAAAGGAACGGGTGTCGGAGGAGCCATCGTATCTGAAAAGCATGCCAATTTTATCGTCAACACCGGACAGGCGACAGCAAACGACGTACTCGCCCTCATCGACAAAATCCGGGAGACGGTGCTGAAAAAGCACGGTGTTGAACTCCAGACCGAGGTTTTGTGGATCGGCGAGCGTTAACTCGGAGGTGAGGCATTGGAGAAACTGGTCATTGAAGGGGGCAGGCCGCTTAGGGGAAACGTCCGCATTCACGGTGCAAAAAACGCTGCCCTTCCCATTTTGGCCGCTTGCATTCTCGTCGAGGGAAAGCAGCAAATCCACAATGTTCCCGATTTGCTAGATATCCGCGTCATGTTATCCATACTGGAAGAACTCGGCTGTCGCACAAGGCATGAAAACGGTACGGTGGAAATTGACACGCACAATCTGCACTCATGTCACATTCCCGAATCGCTCATGCGGCAGATGAGATCCTCGGTGTTTTTGATGGGACCGCTTCTCGCCCGGTTTGGTCGCGTTCAGTTCTATCAACCCGGAGGTTGCGCGATCGGAGAGAGAAAAATCGATCTGCATCTCAGGGGGCTAGAGGCACTCGGCGCAAAAATCGAGGAGACCGGAAGCATGATCGTCTGTCAGGCTGACAGATTGGTCGGAACCGAGATCTCCCTTGATTTTCCAAGCGTCGGGGCTACGGAAAACATCATGATGGCAGCCGCTGCGGCCGAAGGAACGACGATCATCAGCAATGCGGCGCGCGAACCGGAAATTCAAGATCTGCAAAACTTCCTCAATGCGATGGGTGCCAATGTGCGCGGAGCCGGTACCGGTACGATCGAGATCGAGGGGAAAAAGGATCTCAAACCGGTGACGGCCTATGAAGTGATTCCTGATCGGATCGTGACCGGAACACTGATGGTTGCTGCTGCCGCAACTCGCGGGGAAATCCGTTTGGAAAACACTTGTCCCGCTCATCTGACAGCGGTGATTCACACCTTAAAACGAGCGGGAGTGGATATTAGAAGCAAGGATGATATAATATGGGTGTCGGCGGAAGAACGCCCGCGGTCGATCGACCGCATTATCACCTCTCCGTATCCGGCGTTTCCAACTGATCTGCAGGCGCAGATTATGGTTTTGATGGCATTGGCCGACGGTGTGAGCATGATCAAAGAGACGATATTCGAAGGACGCTTCAAACATGTAGGTGAACTGACCCGCATGGGTGCGGATATTCGCGTCGATTTGAACACCGCTTTTGTGCGCGGGGTACCGACTCTGTACGGAGCCTTGGTGGAGGCAACGGATCTTCGAGCCGGTGCTGCGCTCGTCATCGCCGGCCTGGCTGCAGAAGGAACAACCCAGATTGAGCAGATCCATCATATTGACCGTGGTTACGACCGGATTGAGAAAATCTTTCAAGGTTTGGGAGGCGTGATTCACAGAGTGGCAGATTGATCGCGCTGCCGCATAAGTTGAATCAATGAAGCCCGCAATCCGCCGCCGAAGACGTGTGATCCTTTTCGGCGGCGATCCGTTTTATGGAGATGTTGCTGTCGCTGACGAGGGAGGCGATAAATTCATGGAAAGCCGACCATCCGTTCCGGTTCTGCCAAAAATGAAAAGAAAACCGGCCGGCAATCGCAAATTGCGAATGATCATCATCCTCTTTTTTATCAGTATATTCATTCTAATTTTTTTTCATTCTCCCTTGAGCAAAGTATCTGCCATAGAGATTGTCGGGAATCGGTTCACAGATGAAGAAGCGATTATAGAAGCGGCCGGCATTGCCGTCGAAGATTCGTTTTTTGCCGTACGTCCTGAACGGGCCGAACAGAAAATCGTTGAGCTGGAAATGGTAGAACAAGCGCGGGTCGTCAAGAAATTTCCGGGTCAGATCAGGATCGAGGTAGAAGAATACGACCATGTCGCATTTGAAAGGATAGACGGAAAATTGGCTGCAGTCCTTGCCAATGGGGCCAGCATCCCTCTCGGTTCGGAGCATGCTTTGCCGGACAAGCCTATATTGAGCGGATGGGAAGGCCATGATGAGCTTAAACGTCAATTGTGCAAAACGTTGGCGACGATACCCGTCGAGTGGCTGGTGGATATCTCTGAAATATGGCCGGACCCGACGTCGACGTATGAAGACCGCATTGTCTTTTATTCTCGCTCTTCGTTTGAAGTGACGACGACGGTTAGCAAACTCGCAGAAAAAATGGCGTATTTTTATGAGATCGTCGATGAATTGAAGGATCAGGAGCAGTCAGGGGGGCGCCTTATTTTGCTGGAGGCGGATACGTTTATCCCCTTTGAAGCAAATGGGACTGCAGACTGATTCGGGGAAAAGCTCTTCTAAACAAAAACGAAAAATGATAATATGTATTCAAGCCCCCATCTTTTGTCAACAAAAAAATAGAGTTAAAAAAAAGGGAATGCGGAAATCTTGTTGAATAACTTACATTGTACAAAAAAGTATAAAAGATATAGTGAATAGAGCAGATACGGGAGGTGCCCCGGATTGAACGATAACGACATCATCGTTAGCCTGGACATCGGAACATCCAAAATTCGGGTGATTATCGGGGAAATAAAAAACGGAAATATCAACATTGTAGGCGTTGGTTCTACCGATTCCGAGGGGATCCGAAAAGGGGCGATAGTTGATATAGATCAAACTGTCCAATCAATACGCAATGCCGTCGACCATGCCGAAAGGATGGTCGGAATCGAAATTACCGAAGTTTACGTTGGCATATCTGGCAACCATATCAAATTGCAGGACAGTCATGGCGTTGTCGCGGTATCCAATGAAGACAGGGAAATCGGTTTAGAGGACATAGATCGGGTTCTTCAGGCAGCAAGAGTGATCGCTTTGCCTCCTGAGCGCGAAATCATCGGTGTCGTCCCGCGTCAATATTTGGTCGATGGTCTGGAAGGGATACAGGATCCGCGGGGAATGATCGGTGTACGGCTCGAGGTGGAGGCTACGATCATAACGGGTGCGAAGACGACAATACATAATTTGGTGAAGTGTGTCGAAAAGGCAGGCTTA
Source organism: uncultured Paenibacillaceae bacterium (assembly GCA_937925675.1). Lineage (GTDB taxonomy): Bacteria > Bacillota > Bacilli > Paenibacillales > CALAME01 > CALAME01. The sequence continues at coordinate 27,889 of CALAME010000051.1, forward strand.
AAGATCGCCGGATTGATGTTGACGTCGCTTGCAGCCGGTTATATGGCATTGTCGAAAGATGAGAAATCACTAGGAACGGTGCTTGTCGATATCGGTGCCGGACAAACGACGGTTTCCGTGTTTGACAACGGATATTTGGCCGCGACGGGAACGCTGCCGATCGGTGGAGACTATGTGACGAATGATATTTCGATCGGTTTGAAAGTACAGACCGACGTGGCTGAGATGATCAAGCTGAAATACGGATGTGCGCTTTCTGAAGATGCCGATCCGAAGCATGTGTTTCGGGTGACGCCGATCGGTGCATCTCAGGAACAGGAGTTTTCCCAGGTTGATCTTGCCTATATCGTCGAGCCTCGCGTAAGAGAAATTTTTCAGTTGATCCGCGACGAAGTACACCGTCTTGGATACAAGGAGCCAGCCGGTGGCTACGTGCTGTCCGGAGGTTCTGTATCTCTTCCCGGTATACAGGCGGCGGCCGAGGACGAATTGAAATCGGTCGTGCGCATCGCTGTTCCCGATTATATCGGCGTTCGTGACCCATCGTTTACGAACGGGGTCGGGATGATCAGTTATGCCGCCCGATATCACCGTATGAATCCATCGACAAATTCTTCTTCGTATTCCAGCTCCAAAAGCGCGTCTTCTGGAAGTGTCGTTCCCAAGGCGGGCTGGTTTGATCGATTCAAAAATTGGTTCAAGGAATTCATTTAAATGATGGGTGGACAAACCATTGTCATTGTAAGGGAGGAGCAAAACTGCCATGTTGGAATTTGATTTCGATATAGATCATCTGGCCAAAATTAAAGTGATTGGCGTTGGTGGTGGCGGAAGCAATGCGGTCAACCGCATGGTCGAATCCGGCATGAAAAATGTAGAATTTATCAATGTCAACACCGATGCACAAGCATTGCATCAATCCAAAGCGGAGATCAAACTGCAGATTGGGGAAAAATTGACGCGCGGTCTCGGCGCTGGTGCCAATCCGGAGATCGGCAAAAAAGCAGCGGAAGAGTCGCGAGATATGATCACCAATGCGCTTCAAGGTGCCGACATGGTGTTTGTCACCGCAGGTATGGGCGGCGGTACCGGTACAGGTGCGGCATCGGTTATCGCTGAAATCGCTCGCGAATGCGGGGCTCTCACCGTCGGTGTCGTAACCCGTCCGTTTACTTTCGAGGGTCGCAAGCGCGCCATGCAAGCCGAACAGGGAATCGCTGCACTGAAAGAAAAGGTGGATACCTTGATTATTATCCCCAATGATCGGCTGCTGGAAATCGTGGACAAGAAGACCCCGATGCTGGAAGCGTTCCGCGAGGCGGACAATGTGTTGCGTCAAGCTGTGCAAGGGATTTCCGATCTGATCGCCGTGCCCGGCCTGATCAACCTCGATTTTGCCGATGTGAAAACGATCATGGCGGAACGGGGTTCAGCGCTGATGGGAATCGGTGAAGGTTCGGGAGAAAACCGTGCTGCAGAAGCGGCGAAGAAGGCCATCATGAGCCCGCTGTTGGAAACGTCGATCGAAGGTGCACGCGGCGTGATCATGAATATTACCGGGGGAACCAACCTGAGCCTGTTTGAAGTCAATGAGGCCGTGGAAATGGTAACTGCGGCTTCGGACCCCGATGTGAACATGATATTCGGTGCCATCATCGATGAAAATATGAAAGACGATATTAAAGTCACGGTCATTGCGACCGGATTTGAAGAAAAAGAAGAAAAGGAAAAACCGGTGGAAACGATCCGTTCCCAGGACAAAGATCCGCGCCTGAGCAATCTGCGTCCGTTCGGAACGCAGCCGATTGAGGATCAACTGGACATTCCTACGTTTTTGCGTAACCGCAGAGGCAGAGATAAATAACGATACGATTGTTCAATCCAATATATGAGTCTTTCAACAATCCTCTTCATCTTTGAAGAGGTTTTTTGTTTTTTATGGGGTTTTTTGTTCTTTTCACCGAGCGGAACTCGACAAAAAAAATAGCCTTTCGGTGGCAAGTTTAGACAGACTTCGAAATATATATTTTATATACTAGTCTCAATTACAAGTGAGGACGGAAAGGCGGCAGTATCATGGTCGTTTATGTGGACATGATCTTTTTGCTGAACTTCCTCATGGATGCTGCCATCGTGAAAACGACGGCCTGGGCCGCCAAAACCCGAGTACCTGCTTGGAGAATCGCTTTGTCTTCACTCGTTGGCGCTGCATATGTCGTCATGATTTTTTTCCCTTCACTATCTTTTATGTTTACGTTTGTAGTAAAATTCCTGTTTTCATTGGCGATGGTGGCGATCGCATTCGGGTTCAGCAGTTTGCAACAGTTCGTGCGCCAGCTCGGTCTGTTTTATGCCGTCAATTTCACGGCAGCCGGCGCGATCTATGCCGCTCACTATTTGCTGCAAAGCACCCGGGAAGTGATCAATGGCGTTTTATTTACCCATACGGGCGGTTACACGGCCGCTCCATCGCTGACGGCATGGTTTGTATTGCTCATCTTTTTTGCAGCGCTCCTATTTTATCGCTGGACGGAGCGGAGCCGCGAGCGCAGAGCCGATTTTGCCGACTGTATCGCCGAGGTGACCGTCCAGATAGATGAGTTCGAAACGACTTGCCTCGGGCTGATCGATACCGGAAACCGGCTGTACGATCCGCTCACGCGGACGCCGGTGATGGTGATGGATATCCGTCCCTGGGAAGAGATCCTGCCCGCTTCATGGTTACAGATCCTCAAGGCAAGCGATACTGATGAAATGATGCGCATGCTGATAGAGGAGCCAGAAAGCCGATGGCGTGACCGGTTAAGAATGGTTCCCTTTCAAGGCATCAGCAAAGACCGTCATTACATGCTGGCGGTAAAACCGGACAAGGTGGTGATCCGACATCATGATCAATTAGCGGAACCGGAAAAAGTGCTCGTCGGTTTCAACGGGGGCCGTTTGAGTTCGGACGGAAGTTATGAGGCGATCATCCATCCCGATCTCGTATAAACGATTCGATGACAGGAGGTTATTCCATGCTCTGGAAGTTGAAATTGCATTTGCAGCTTCTATACTATCGCCTTTTGCTGCGGTTGGGACTGAAAAAAGAAGAAGTTTATTATATTGGGGGAAGCGAAGCATTGCCGCCGCCGCTGACAAGAGAAGAGGAGGAGATGCTCCTCAAAAAGCTTCCTACCGGAGATGCGGCCACTCGCGCGATGCTGGTCGAGCGCAATTTGCGCCTGGTCGTCTACATTGCACGCAAGTTTGAAAACACGGGCATCCATATTGAAGATCTGGTGTCCATCGGTGCGATCGGGCTGATCAAGGCCGTCAATACGTTTGATCCGAACAAGAAGATCAAGCTGGCTACTTACGCTTCACGCTGCATCGAAAATGAAATCTTGATGTATTTGCGGCGTAACAACAAAGTTCGAACCGAAGTGTCTTTTGACGAGCCGCTGAATACGGATTGGGACGGTAACGAACTGCTTTTGTCCGATGTGATGGGCACCGATAACGATATTATTTACCGCAACATCGAGGAAGAAGTGGACAAAAAGCTGCTCCATAAAGCGCTGTCCAAATTGAATGAACGGGAAAAAATTATTATGGAACTGAGATTCGGCCTGCAGGACGGAGAAGAAAAAACGCAAAAAGATGTTGCCGACATGCTCGGCATTTCCCAGTCGTACATATCCCGTCTGGAAAAAAGGATCATCAAACGACTGCGGAAAGAATTCAACAAAATGGTGTAGTTTCGGGCAAACCGTTCGCATGATTGGCGTTTTTTCGCGATATGGTGCGTCAGAATAAAATGACCTTCCCGGGGGATAATGTAATTTAATGTTTCTCCTTGGGAGGTCATGAATATGACGCGCAACAAAGTTGAAATATGCGGTGTTGACACGTCCAAATTACCGGTCTTGACCAATGCGGAAATGCGTGAATTGTTCATCAAATTGCAGCAAGAAAATGAACTGTCTGCAAGGGAAAAATTGGTCAACGGTAATTTGCGACTCGTACTCAGTGTGATTCAACGATTCAACAACCGGGGGGAATACGTCGATGACCTGTTTCAAGTCGGCTGCATCGGCTTGATGAAGGCGATCGACAACTTTGATCTCAGCCAAAACGTGCGCTTTTCCACTTATGCGGTGCCGATGATTATCGGTGAAATCCGCCGTTATTTACGCGACAACAATCCGATTCGCGTCTCCCGTTCGTTAAGGGACATTGCGTACAAAGCCTTGCAGGCGAGAGATCAGTTGACGAACGAGAAAAACCGTGAACCGACGATTAACGAAATATCAGAGCGTTTGAACGTACCAAAAGAAGATGTCGTGTTTGCGCTCGACGCGATTCAAGATCCGATATCGCTGTTTGAACCGATCTACCACGATGGTGGTGATCCGATCTATGTCATGGACCAGATCAGCGATGATAAAAACAAAGACGTGTCATGGATCGAGGAAATTGCCTTGAGGGAAGGGATGCACAAGCTGAACGAACGGGAAAAGATGATTTTGTCCATGCGATTTTTCGAAGGAAAAACACAGATGGAAGTCGCGGAAGAAATCGGCATATCCCAAGCGCAAGTGTCCAGATTAGAAAAAACAGCTATTGCACAAATGCAAAAACATGTGCAAACACAGGATTCGTAACCGTTCGTAACCGTCGGTCCCGGTAAGGGGCCGTTTTTTATTTGCCAATAAACGAGTTCATATTGGCTATTCGCCTCATATAATGGGAAATAGGGACTGAATAAATACCGGGTGGATGCTGCCGATGAAAATTTCCGATTTTCAAACGAAAGACGTTATTAATATCGTGGATGGAAAAAAACTGGGCCAGGTGAGTGATCTCGAGCTTGATTTGCGCCAGGGACGAATTGAATCGATCGTCGTCCCGAGCCCAGGCCGTTTTCTCGGGTTGTTCGGCAGTGGAAACGAAGTCGTGATCCCATGGCGAAACATTGTCAAAATCGGAATGGACGTCGTGCTTGTGAAACTGGACGATACCCGTATGTACCGGACAGCGGGGGACGTACAAATGGACGACTATCAAGGTTACGGACAGCGCCGAGGGCCGATGTGAACCGATGTGCTCTTTTTCCTCATCTGTGATAAACTAGATTGCAAAGACGATTTTGATGCGGGGGAGGTGGCGGTGTGGAGCCGTTTGTGCTAAGACAAGCGGAGGGCAAACCGGCCTTGTTTTACTTGGAACGATGGATGGACCAGTTTCATGCGCACGGGCTGAGTGTTGGATTTACGTCCCGCTGCGGCGGGGTGAGCACTGCTCCTTACAATGAGCTGAACTGTGCCTTGCACGTAGGCGATGACAGCCGTCTGGTCATTGAAAATCGGCGGCGTGTTGCAGAGGCAGTCGGATTTGACTTTTCCAGCTGGACATGCGCTGAACAGGTACACGGCAATCGCATCGCCATCATCACCGACCGGGATAAAGGGCGGGGGCGCCTTGAGCGCGATACGGCGGTACCGGCGGCAGACGGTCTGGTGACACAGGAAGAGGACATCATGCTGGTATCGTTTTACGCGGATTGTGTCCCGCTGTATTTTTTTGATCCCGGGCAGCGGGTAGTCGCACTGGCTCATGCCGGCTGGAAAGGGACGGTACTTGAGATCGCCAATGCAGTTGTACGTACGCTTATCGAAAAGTTCGGGACGAACCCCGACCACCTGCTCGCAGCGATCGGACCTTCCATCGGCGGCTGCTGTTACGAAGTCGACGAGCAGGTAGCCGATAAAGTCCTTGAGCTGCACCGCAGGGGCCGGCTACAATCCCCTCAAGAGGAACCCTTGCCCGAAGGGTTGAAAGAGCGGGGAAACGGACGATTCTTGCTGGACTTGAAAGAAATCAATCGACAAATTATGATTAAAGCAGGAATTAACCCGAAACATATCGAAATATCTTCATGGTGTACAAGCTGTCATCCGCAATGGTTTTTTTCGCATCGGAAGGAAAACGGTCGCACCGGGCGTATGGCCAGCTGGATTGGCATCATGAAGAAGAGGTGAAGTCATGAATCTGATTGAGCGAGTAGAACACGTCGAAGCACGGATTGCTGAAGCGTGTGCCAAAAGCGGTCGTCGCCGGGATGACATACAAGTGATCGCAGTGACGAAATACGTTTCTACCGATACAGCTATACAAGTCGCTCGACTTGGCCTCAAACATCTGGGAGAAAATCGCTGGCCGGATGCAAAAGAAAAAGTGGAACAGCTGCAAGACGGCGTCGTATGGCACTTTATCGGCCGTCTGCAGTCGCGAAAAGTGGCACAGGTGCTCGGCAAATTCCAGTACATTCATTCGCTGGACCGCCTGTCCCTGGCGGACGAAATTGAAAAGCGCGCCGCGCCATTTACAGAACCTGTCCGTTGCTTTGTACAGGTCAATGTATCGGGCGAAGAGACAAAAGCAGGTCTGACTCCGCAGGAGTTGCCAGCGTTTATCGAAAAAATGAACGAGTATAACCGCATCCGGGTTGTCGGGTTGATGACGATGGCTCCTTATGTGGAAAACCCGGAAGAGACGCGGCCCGTATTCCGCCAGTTGAAAGAGCTGAGGGACAAGTTGAACGAAGAAAACCGGTATCGTGAGCCGATCCCGCATTTGTCGATGGGGATGTCCAACGATTTTGAAGTGGCGATCGAGGAAGGGGCAACCTGGATCCGATTAGGATCGGTGCTGGTCGGAAACGATACGGTATAGGTATAGGTGGAAAGGAGGGACGATGATGGGCGTAATGAACCGGTTTATGCATTTTCTCGGCTTGCAGGAAGAAGAGGAAGTGGTGACACGGGAGCGTGTCGTTGAAGAAGAGGTGGAAGAAGTTCGCCCTTACGATGTACGAAAAGCGAAAGGAAACGTGGTCAGCATTCATGCGCAAAAGAACATGAAGATCGTCCTGACGGAACCGCGTGCGTTTGAGGATACACAGGAGATCGCCGACTATCTTCGTTCCCGGCGTACCGTTGTGGTCAACCTGCAGCGCGTGCGCAAAGATCAGGCGGTCAAAATCGTTGATTTCTTAAGCGGTACGGTATATGCTCTGAATGGCAGCATCGCGAAAGTGGGTCCGGATATTTTCCTCTGTGCACCCGACAATGTGGAGTTGCAAGGAACGATCACGGAAATGCTTGTTGACGAGTCGGACTACATACCGAAGAGGTGATCAAGATTTGGGCTGGAACTTAGAAAGCTTTATCTGGAACTTATACTGGATCTATTTCTACATGCTAATCGCATACATTCTGCTTTCCTGGATTCCGAACGCCAGGGAAAGCTTTGTCGGGGAACTGCTTGGAAAAGTGACAGAGCCGTATTTGGCCCCTTTTCGCAAGTTAATCCCGCCCATCGGTGGTATGCTCGATGTGTCACCGATCGTGGCGATTTTTGTTTTGCGTTATGTCGTGTGGGGCATTATCGGCATATTAAAGTTTATCGGGCTGGCCTGATGTTCAATGAAGGAAGAAATCTATGTCCATTACCATCCTGAAGAGCATCCATTTGTCGATCGTGTTCTGGATTGGCTCCACAACGTATCCGAACGCCATTCTTACCGTTTGACCGATTTTTTGGATCCGCGCCAATGTGAAATATTGCTGGCGCTATCCCGCCGCTTTGATGATATACATGTACGGCTTTATGGCGGGTATGAGGGGGCTGAACGTAAACGCGCTGCCATCGCACCGTCATACCGTCCCATTGAAGATGAAGACCTTCAGATCACGGCCCTGGAAATGGTTTCCGATGACCACCGTTTTTCCGAACTGGATCACAGGGATGTACTGGGGGCTTTGATCGGGCTCGGCATCAAACGGGATAAAATTGGTGATATTCACCTGCATCCGGACGTATGTCATGTGCTATTGTGCGAGGAAATGTCCGATTTTGTCCGCCTACATCTGCACCAGGTACACCGGATCAAAGTCAGCACCCAAACGCTTGCACCGGAGCGGCTGCGCGTGGTTGAACCGCGTCTGGATGAGCGGGTGATCACCGTGTCGTCGATGCGTATCGACGCGATTGTCAGCGATTTGATCCGCGTCAGCAGGGCAAAGGCGCTGCCCATGATCCGTTCCGGTCAATGCCGTGTGAACTGGAGGCTGGAGGAAGACCCGTCCAGCTTGCTCGAAGAAGGCGACGTTCTGTCTATCCGCGGGCATGGTCGCTTCAAGGTTTTGGCCGTGGAAGGAACGACAAGAAAAGGCAATATCCGTGTCAAAATTGGGAAATTCGTATGAAATTTTTGCCGGGTGAAGGAATTTTCATCTTTCTGTCGAATCCAATCTCATGCTAGCCATATGTACAGGAGGTGTCTGGTATGCTCACACCGCTGGATATACATAATAAGGAATTTTCCAGACGAATTCGTGGTTATGATGAGGACGAGGTCAATGAATTCCTCGATCAGGTCATTAAAGATTACGAACAGCTGATTCGCGAAAATAAAGAATATAAAGAGCAGATTGAAGCGCTGAAAGAAAAGCTGGAGCATTTCAGCAACATTGAGGAAACGCTCAGCAAGACGATCATCGTTGCCCAGGAGACGGCGGACGAGGTCAAAAACAATTCCAAGAAAGAAGCCCAGCTGATCATTAGAGAAGCGGAGAAAAACGCGGACCGTATCATCAATGAGGCATTGGCCAAATCACGCAAAATTGCCCTCGAAGTGGAAGAGTTGAAAAAACAGGCGATCATTTATCGGACGCGTTTCATTTCGCTTCTTGAAGCCCAGCTCGATCTGCTCCGTGACAGAAGCTGGGATGCTTTTGAAAGCGAGACGAAGGAAGAAAAAGAACTGAAGAAAGCCGAAGAGGAACGTTCGGAAGCGCTCTATGGCAGTGAATAAGGGTGAATATTGACTGTGCACCGGCTTTGCGCTATGATGAATAAAAATCAGTGCTTGAATCATGGAAAGCGATGAGCGGGGCGAGTAGGCCGAACGCCCTACACCAAGCGAGCCGGGGAGGGTGCGAGCCCGGTTGTTGGATTCGGTCGAAAATCTCCCGCGAGCGCGGCCTGAACACAGGGGCGTGAATGGGATCAGGATTCACGGCTTGTAAGTAGGGTTCGCCGGGTGACTCCGTTACAGGTCGCAAGAGAGGCTGGCAAGGATGGGCATCGTATGGGCATTTGATTTCCCATACTTCCATTTTCATGCCTTTTTTATACCAGCTATAAGGGTGGTACCGCGAGACCTTCTCGTCCCTTGGGGGCGGGAAGGTTTTTTTGATTTAAAGGAGGGTGAACATCAGCGATGGACTACAGCAAAACGTTGAACTTGCCGCAAACGGATTTTCCGATGCGCGGCAATTTGCCAAATGCAGAACCGAAAATGCAAGCATGGTGGGATGAGATCGACATCTATGGCAAAGTCAAAACTTTTCGCAAGGGCAAACCGAAATTTATTTTGCATGACGGGCCTCCGTATGCAAACGGCAATATCCATATCGGTCACGCCCTGAACAAGATCCTGAAAGACTTTATCGTCCGCTACAAGTCGATGCGTGGTTTCGACGCTCCATACGTACCGGGTTGGGATACGCATGGTCTGCCGATTGAGCAGGCGATCGCCAACAGCAGCAATGTCGACCGCAAGCAAATGAATGTTATCGATTTTCGCCGCCTGTGCGAACAGTATGCCAAGGATTGGATCGAAAAACAGAAACAGCAGTTCAAACGCCTCGGCGTGCGCGGTGATTGGAATAATCCGTACGTGACGTTCGATCCGGCCTATGAGGCGCGCCAAATCCGCGTCTTTGCCGAAATGGTGAAAAAAGGATATATCTACAAAGGCTTGAGGCCGGTGTACTGGTCGCCTTCCTCGGAGAGCGCACTGGCGGAAGCTGAAATCGAGTACAAGGACAAACGTTCACCATCGATTTACGTTGCGTTTCCGGTGCAGGATGGAAAAAGCCTGCTTGCTCCGGATGACAACGTTGTGATCTGGACAACGACGCCGTGGACACTCCCTGCCAACCTGGCCATCAGCGTGCATCCGGAGTACGAATATGTGTTGGTACGTACGGAGAGCGGGAAATATCTTGTGGCGGAAGCCCTTCTTGAGCAGGTTGCGCAAACGGTGGGCTGGAAAGAAACGACCGTGGAACGCACCTTTAAAGGCAAGGAACTGGAGGGTGTCGTCTGCCGCCATCCGTTTTATGACCGTCCATCTCCGCTTCTTCTGGGTGAACACGTGACGCTGGATGCGGGAACCGGCTGCGTGCATACGGCGCCTGGACACGGGGAAGAAGACTTCGAGATCGGTCAAAAATACGGGCTGGATGTGCTGTGTCCGGTGGATGACCAGGGAAGATTCACCCGGGAGGCGCCGGGATTCGAAGGGCTCTTTTATGACGATGCAAACAAGGTCGTTACGGAAAAACTGAAAGAAAACGGACGCTTGCTCCATCTCGGATTTATTACGCACCAATATCCGCATGACTGGCGTACGAAAAAACCGGTCATCTTCCGGGCTACGGAGCAATGGTTCGCTTCGGTGGACGGGTTCCGCCAGACGATGCTGGACGAAATCAAAAATATTCGCTGGACGCCGCATTGGGGCGAAATTCGTCTGCATAACATGATCGCCGAACGTGGAGACTGGTGCATTTCTCGCCAGCGTTCGTGGGGTGTGCCCATTCCGATCTTTTACTGTCAATCGTGCGGACACGCGCTTGTCAATGACCGGACGATTGAACATGTGGCCACCCTCATTGAACGTGAAGGATCCAACGTCTGGTTTGCCAAGGAAGCGGATCAATTGCTTCCGGAAGGCACGGTTTGCGCTGAGTGCGGACACGACCAGTTCCGCAAAGAAACAGACATCATGGACGTCTGGTTCGATTCGGGCTCCAGCCATGCTGCCGTCCTGGAAGGAAGAGAAGAACTGACGTGGCCTGCCGATATGTATCTCGAAGGTTCCGACCAGTATCGCGGCTGGTTCAACTCTTCCCTGATTACGGCGGTAGCCGTGAAAGGAAAAGCACCGTACCGGCAAATTTTAAGCCACGGTTTCACATTGGATGGAGAAGGACGGAAAATGTCCAAGTCGCTGGGCAATACCGTCGATCCGGTTCAGGTCTGTGAAACGCTCGGTGCGGACATTTTGCGGCTGTGGGTGGCTTCCGTTGATTACCAGGCTGATGTCCGTATTTCCGACAATATTTTGAAGCAGATTACGGAAGTGTATCGAAAAATTCGCAACACATTCCGGTTCATGCTCGGCAACTTGTATGATTTCGATCCGGAGCGCGATCTCGTACCGTTTACAGAACTGAAAGAACTGGACCGGTTCGCGCTCATTCGGCTGAACCGGATGATTGAACGGGTACTTAAAGCTTATGACGACTATCAGTTCCATATCGTTTATCAGACGATCCACCATTTCTGTGCGGTGGAAATGAGCGCCTTTTACCTGGACATCGTCAAGGACAGACTGTATGTCAGCGTTCCGGACGATCCCGTACGCAGGCAAGCGCAGACGGTTTTGTATCGCGCTCTTTCCGCGATGGTTCGCCTCATTGCGCCGATATTGCCGCATACCGCTGAAGAGGTATGGAAGCATGCTCCCGGCACCCAGGTCGAAAGCGTCCAGTTAACCGATATGCCGGATCCGGTTCCGGTATGGCGGGATGATGCCCTTGAAGAGAAATGGACGGCATTGATCCAGGTGCGCGATGAAGTGAACAAAGCCCTTGAACAGGCACGGAGAGACAAGGTGGTCGGAAATTCGCTCGGTGCGCATGTGGAACTGTATCCGGACGAGAATACACGGTCGCTGCTCGGGCAATTCGAAGACCTTGAGACGTTGTTTATTGTATCCAAGGTGACGATTCATGATTTTAATGCCCGTCCGAAGGACGCCAAAGATTTTGCGATCGGTGCGATTCGGGTCGTTCCAGCCCCGGGCGAAAAATGCGAACGTTGCTGGATCGTGACGCCTGAAGTCGGACAGTCTACCCAACATCCGACCCTTTGTCCTCGCTGTGTGGAGACGGTTGAACGGCTTGCTTCTTCCTGAGCAAGCCGTTTGAACCTGTCTTTACAGCTTGAATGTTTTTGTTTCAAGCATGTGGTCTCCTTCACCGCGTTCCAGATATTTTCGATATTCCCGATTGCGCACGATGCCGATGGGGTCACCGTAAAGGTCAGCGGTCAGAAAACTTTCCAACGGTTCCACATAGCCATCCGCTTCGTCGGCTTCGATATACATGGCGTTGTAATCTTGAATGTCGGGTTCTTCCGCCAAGGCGGGCGTATCGGAAGTCCCCCAACTTTCGACCGTCTGCCAGCTGTCTTCACCGTCGAAAGCGGTCTGGCTCGTGTCATCCATACTGGTTTGACCGAAGGGTGGCTGTAACACCGCTTCTTCCAACGGACGGGTGTCGGGGACGTATCGATCGTCGGCATGGTTTGCGCAACGTTCAGCTGTAGGCAAGGCTCTCAGCCGCTCGATCGGAATCGGTTGTCGGCATACGCTGCAAATGCCGTAGGTGCCGTTTTCCATCCGTTCCAATGCATTACGGATGTCTTGCATGCGGCGCGCGGCCTGTTCATTCAGCGCCAAATCTTTTTCGTTCTCATACAGTTCCGTGGCTGAGTCGGCGGGATGATTGTCATAACCGGATAGTTCGCCGGTCGACTCGAGCGGAACTGTTTCATTTTGTTCGAGTTCCGCCAGTTCGGCTTCCAGACACTGTTTTAATTCGATCCATTCACGATCATGTAGGGCGTTCATTCTTTTAACAGGTCTCCTTTCGCTCTGCTGAAGTTAGCATGGTCCTGAAAACCGTTTCGCTTCTCAAGGTAATTGTTGTATTCCTCATGATACGGGACCGATGACTGGGTATCTGAAAATATGGTACCTGCACCGAAGGCTTACGGGTTGGACGAAACTTGTATTTTTGTGCTAAAATGAGCGAAGATTTATGTACTATAGCGACTTTCTGGCCTTTTTAGGAGGATGGACTTCTTTGTTTTATTTTTATCTCGTAGCGGCTCTTGTCATTTTGCTTGACCAGCTGAGCAAATGGTGGATTTTGCACTCGTTTGAGCTGGGGGAATCGATGCCGGTGATCGACGGCTTTTTCATGATTACCTCGCATCGGAACAAGGGGGCTGCTTTCGGTATCTTGCAAGACCAGCGCACATTTTTTATCATCATCACCATCGTGATCGTCATCGGTTTGATCTGGTATCTGGCCAAATCGGCACTGGACCGGAAAAATTTGCTGGCGTTTTCCCTCTCTTTGATTTTGGGCGGAGCGCTCGGCAATTTTATTGACCGGGTGCGCATGGGGGAAGTCGTCGATTTTCTTCATTTCCGTTTTCGGTTCAGCTGGTTCGGCACTGAAGTGGATTATTCGTATCCGATCTTCAATTTGGCCGATTCCGCGATCTGTATCGGTGTCGCACTCGTGTTTCTCGATACGTTTCTCGAATGGAGAAAAGAGCGTAAAAGGCGGAAAGCGTATGAAACACCATGAACAGGAACATGAGCAGGCATACGAAGATGATTTTGAGGAGCAAGAGGAACAAGAGGTAGAACTTGTGCCGGGTCCCGAGCATGAAGGGGAAAGACTGGACAAATTCGTTACGATGCAACTGGCTTCGTATGATCTATCCCGCTCACTCGTTCAACAATGGATCCGGGACGGGAACATTACGGTCAATGGCAGGAGCGTCAAAGCCAACTACAAGCTGAAAGCGGACGATCGTGTCCATGGCATCCTGGTCGCTGCCAAAGACATTCAAGTCGAACCCGAACCGATTCCGCTTGACATCGTTTATGAAGATCAGGACGTGATCGTGGTCAACAAACCCCGGGGCATGGTCGTGCATCCGGCTCCCGGCCATACGGGAGGAACACTGGTCAACGCCCTGTTATACCATTGCGATGACCTGTCGGGGATCAACGGAGAGCTGAGGCCCGGAATTGTCCATCGCCTCGACAAAGATACGTCCGGTCTGATCGTGGCCGCCAAAAACGACAAGGCGCACCGGCATCTTTCCGCTCAATTGAAAGAGCGTTCGGTGGAGAGGAGATATTTGGCTATTGTGCACGGGGTTCCCAGGCATGATCAGGGTACAGTGGATGCCCCGATCGGACGGGATCCGATCCATCGCAAAAAATTTACCGTGACAGACAAAAACAGCAAAGAAGCAATTACCCATTTTGTCGTCAAGGAACGCTTCAAAGAAGCAGCGCTGTTGGAACTGGCGCTCGAGACAGGAAGAACGCATCAGATTCGCGTACATATGAAATTTATCGGACATCCGCTGATCGGCGATCCGCTTTATGGCCCGTCGTCCCGTCGAACGAGGTTCGAGGGTCAGGCCCTGCACGCCGCAGCGCTGGCGTTTGATCACCCGCGTTCCGGCGAGCGCATGCGGTTTACAGCACCGCTGCCAAAGGATATGGAACAATTGTTGCAAACTTTTCGCCAAGAAGGTTAAACATCCTGTTGACATTCAAACTTGAAAGTGGGATAATCCTCTTAAATGAAATAGTCGCCTTTAAAAACAGTCCAGAGAGGCTGGCAAGGTACGACAATCACGGAGGATCCGGTCTTTCCGATCCCCAACCTTATTCCATAGCTGTTTTATGCGATGGGATCTGTAAGTCTATCGTAGGTCCATGGGATAACCATGAGTATGTCCATGGTGTGTCCATCGCAGGCTTGTATAAGGTGTGCATTTTAAGGAAATGAAATTCCTTGCCAACCTGGCAAGGAATTTTTTTGTGGGTTCGTAAGAAGCTAAGCTCTGGACGGGGTGTTCTGAAGGGACTGTTTCGATCAGGGAGGGCTGGCAAGATGGTCAACCGCAAAAAAATTTTGGACGAGATCGCCATTCGTCGTGCATTGACGCGTATCGCTCACGAAATATTGGAGAAAAACAAGGGCGGTGAAGATTGTGTCCTGATCGGGATTCGCACTCGCGGCGTTTATTTGGCCAGGCGGATCTCGGAAAAAATCAAGGAAATCGAGCAAGTGCCGGTACCTGTGGGAGAGCTTGATGTCACCCCTTATCGGGACGACATCCACAATGACAAACCCCGGCGCATCGATATGGAAAACGTAAATGCGTTGCCGCCGATCCATGATCGCAAGGTCATATTGTGCGATGACGTTCTTTACACCGGACGGACGGTGCGAGCGGCGATGGATGCGCTGATCGACTGGGGACGTCCGCGCATGATCCAGCTGGCGGTACTGATCGATCGGGGGCATCGCGAGTTGCCGATCCGTGCTGATTATGTCGGTAAAAACGTGCCGTCTTCCCGCAAGGAGCAGATCGAAGTTCTGTTATCGGAAGTGGATTCTGTCGACGCAGTATACATCAACCGGTCTCGGGAAGGGGAGGAAGAGGAATGAGCCAAGCATATGTCAAAAGCGACCGCCATTTGCTCGGATTGAAGGGGATGAGCGGTGCGGAGATCGAGTCGATTCTCGACCGGGCAGCCTATTGGGAAAGCGTGCAGGAAAAAGTGAAACCGGTGCTCAAGGATCGTTTTATCGCCAACATGTTTTTTGAAAACAGCACGAGGACCCGGTTTTCGTTTGAAATTGCGGAAAAACGCCTGGGTGCGGAAGTGCTCAACTTTTCCGCCGCCGTTTCCAGTGTGCAAAAGGGAGAATCGATTTACGATACGGTGCGCACATTGGAAGCTATGGGGATCGATGCCGGTGTGATCCGCATGAAACCGATCGGTCTTTTGCAAGAAATTTCCCAAAAAATCAGCATTCCGTTGATCAATGCCGGAGATGGCAACAATGAGCATCCAACGCAAGCCTTGCTTGACCTGTATACGATGCGTAAACATTTTGGACATATCAAAGGGTTGACGGTGTCGATCATCGGAGATATTTTGCACAGCCGCGTCGCCCGTTCCAATCTGTGGGGACTCAAGACGCTCGGAGCCGAGGTTCGCCTCTGCGCACCACCGGAGTTGCAGGCGCCCGAATTGGCAGAATGGGCAACCTATGTCTCCATGGATGAGGCGCTGAAAGCTGACGTCGTCATGATGCTGCGCGTGCAGCTGGAACGCCATGAGAAAGGATATTTAAAATCTGCAGAAGAGTATCGGGAACATTACGGGTTGACTGAAGAGCGTTTCAGCAAGCTTGCACCGCATACGATCGTCATGCATCCGGCACCGGTCAACCGCAATGTGGAGATCGATGATGCTGTCGTGGAACAGCCGCAGTCGAAAATTTTCACGCAAATCAGCCACGGTGTGCCGGTGCGCATGGCTGTACTTGAACGGGCACTTGCCTAAATGCGATAAAGTGGGATTTTTTAGGAAGCAAACTTCATGGACATTCATTTTTTCATGACGAAAAACGGGGAGGAAAACGATGAGCGTCTTGATCCGAAACGCACAAGTTTGTACAGAAGGAAACAGGCTGGAAAAAAAACATGTACTGATCGAAGGGGATCGCATTGAAAAAATCGTTCCCGCCGACCATGCGCTGGACGTCGATCCGGCACGTACGCGCATCATTGAGGCGGAAGGTCAATTGCTGAGCGCCGGCCTGATCGACATGCATGTTCATTTTCGCGAACCGGGATATGAGCACAAAGAGACGATTGAGACCGGCTCGAAAGCAGCGGCAAAAGGCGGCTTTACGACGGTTGCCTGCATGCCGAATACGCGCCCGGTCATCGATCAGCCCGACGTGCTCAAACAGGTGCTGGACAAGGCGGAACAGGTCGGACTTGTGCGTGTGTACGCCTACGCCTGCATCACCCGCAATCAATTGGGGCGTGAGCTGACCGATTTTGCCGCCCTGAAAGAAAGCGGCGCGCGCGGATTTACCGACGACGGTGTCGGTGTGCAAAGCGCGCAGATGATGAAAGATGCGATGCGGCTCGCGGCAAGCGTCGATCTACCGATTATCGCCCACTGCGAAGATGATACGCTTATTCAGGGCGCACCGGTTACGGAAGGAAAGTTTGCGGAAAAATACGGGTTCAAAGGCATTCCGAATGAAAGCGAAGCGATTCATGTCGGTCGCGACATTTTGCTCGCGGAAGCAACCGGTGTTCATTATCACGTATGCCATGTGAGCACGGAGCAGTCCGTGCGTCTCATCCGAATGGCCAAGGAACTTGGACTCCGGGTCACCGCTGAAGTTTGTCCGCATCACCTGCTGCTTTCTGACGAAGATATCCCTGAACCGGATGCAAACTGGAAGATGAATCCACCGCTTCGCTCGCCGCGTGATGTCGCTGCGGTAATCGAGGCGCTGGAAGACGGGACGATCGATATTTTGGTCACCGACCATGCGCCGCACAGTGTGGAAGAAAAAGCAAAAGGCATGGAGTTGGCACCGTTTGGGATCGTGGGTTTGGAAACAGCTTTTCCTCTTTTGTACACTCATTTTGTGAAAAAAGGGCGCTGGACGCTCGAGTTTTTGCTGGATAAATGGACAAAAGCCCCCGCTCGCGTGTTCGGTCTGGATACCGGACATTTGGAGGTCGGAAAACCGGCTGATCTGGTGCTGATCGATCTGGAAGAGGAGCGGATAGTTGATCCCAATACTTTTGCTTCCAAAG
Organism: uncultured Paenibacillaceae bacterium; assembly: GCA_937925675.1. Classification (GTDB taxonomy): domain Bacteria; phylum Bacillota; class Bacilli; order Paenibacillales; family CALAME01; genus CALAME01. The sequence continues at coordinate 45,463 of CALAME010000051.1, forward strand.
GAAGAAACACGCCGTTTGCAGGCTGGAAATTGCAGGGGTGGCCCACCCTGACCATTGTCGGCGGCCGCGTCATTGAAGTTTGACCGTTCGGCATAAGAAATGGGCCAATCGCAAGCGCCCATCACGCGCATATGTAAAGGAGAGTGACGGAATGGAAGCGAGATTGATCTTGGAAGACGGAAGCGAATTCGTAGGCAAATCGTTCGGAAGTGCCCGGGATGCGATCGGGGAAGTCGTATTCCACACCGGGATGACCGGTTACCAGGAAGTGCTGTCCGATCCCGCATGTTACGGACAATTGGTCACGATGGCGTACCCGCTGATCGGAAATTATGGCCTGACCCGCGAAGATTTTGAATCGGTGCGCCCCCACCTGTTCGGGCTCATCGTTCGGGAATATGAACCGGTACCGAGCAACTGGCGAGCCCGATATTCGCTTGATGAATGGCTGAAACGTCATGACATCCCCGGCATCAGTGAAATCGATACCCGGATGCTGGTGCGCAAAATTCGTGAACACGGCTCGATGAAAGGGTTGTTGACCGTATCCAAAGATCCGGTTGACCAGTTGCTGGCCAAACTGAAGCAAGCAGAACCTGTCAGCGGCCCGGTAGCCCGAGTATCTACCGCACACATGTATCATGCTCCGGGAAGCGGGAATCGCATCGTGCTGATCGATCTCGGCGTGAAAAATGGCATCTTGCGCGAACTGATCAGGCGGGAAGTGGATGTCGTGGTCGTTCCTTATCGTACTTCAGCAGCGGAAATTCATGCTTTGGCTCCGGATGGCATCTTGCTGGCAGGCGGACCGGGAGATCCGAAAGAGCTTGCGGACACTGTCGATACGGTGCGCGAATTGCTTGAACACTATCCGTTTTTCGGCATCGGCCTCGGTCACCTTCTGTTTGCTCTCGCCTGCGGCGCCGATACGGTAAAAATGAAATACGGTCATCATGGCAACAGCTATCCGGTCAAAGACCTAAAATCCGGACGCTGCCTGATCACGCCGCAAAATCATATGTATACGATCAGCGAACACTCGCTGGAAAAAAGCGACCTCGAAGTTTCATACATCAACAATAATGACGGAACGATCGAAGGGCTTCGTCACAAACACCTGCCGGCCTTCTCCGTCCAGTTCCACCCGGAAGCATCCCCGGGATCGACCGATGCCCGATTTTTATTCGATGAATTTTTGGATATGATCGAACGTTTTCGCGCGGAGCATCCCGCCGAGCCCCGCCAGGCGGTGTTTGCACGCGAGGCGGCAACCAGGAAAGGAGTTTTACAGTATGCCGAGAAATGACAGACTGAAAAAAATCCTGGTCATTGGCTCAGGACCGATTGTGATCGGACAAGCTGCGGAGTTTGATTACGCCGGAACTCAGGCGTGCAAGGCCCTGAAAGAAGAAGGATATGAAGTGGTGCTGATCAACAGCAATCCGGCGACGATCATGACGGATACGAATATCGCTGACAAAGTCTATATCGAACCGATCACGATCGATTTTGTCACGCAAATTATCCGCCAGGAGCGACCGGACGGTCTGCTGCCGACTCTCGGCGGACAGACAGGGTTGAACATGGCGGTTGAACTGGCCAAAAACGGGATTCTGGAAAAAGAAAATGTTCAGCTGCTCGGCACGCAACTGAGCACGATTGAAAAAGCGGAGGACCGGGATCAGTTCCGTGAATTGATGCGTGAACTGGGACAACCTGTTCCGGAAAGTACGATCGTGACAAGCGTAGAAGAAGCGCTCGATTTTGCAGCGGAGATCGGGTATCCGATCATCGTGCGGCCGGCTTACACGCTGGGGGGAACCGGAGGCGGCATCGCCGGTGATGAAAAAGAGTTGCGCGAAATCGTGTCCGCGGGTCTGCGCTACAGCCCGATCGGTCAATGTCTCATCGAAAAAAGTATCGCCGGCATGAAGGAAATCGAATACGAAGTGATGCGTGACGCTAACGACAACTGCATCGTCGTATGCAACATGGAGAACTTTGACCCTGTCGGCGTCCACACCGGGGACAGCATCGTCGTGGCCCCGAGCCAGACGCTGACCGACCGTGAACATCAAATGTTGCGTTCGGCTGCTTTGAAAATCATCCGTGCGCTCCGCATCGAGGGCGGATGCAACGTCCAGTTTGCACTCGATCCGCACAGCTTCCAGTATTATGTGATCGAGGTCAACCCGCGAGTCAGCCGCTCGTCTGCGCTGGCATCCAAGGCAACCGGTTTTCCGATCGCCAAGATGGCGGCCAAAATTGCGGTGGGCTATACGCTCGATGAACTGATCAATCCGCTCACAGGTCAATCCTATGCCTTTTTTGAACCGGCGATCGATTATGTCGTGACCAAAATTCCGCGCTGGCCTTTCGATAAGTTTACAGATGCCAACCGTAAACTGGGCACACAGATGAAGGCGACCGGCGAAGTGATGGCGATCGGTCGTTCGTTTGAAGAATCGCTGCAGAAGGCGGTCAGATCGCTGGAGATCGGCGCGTATCGGCTGCACCTGAAAGACGCTGAGAAACTGGACAACGAAACGTTGGAAAAACGTTTGGAAACACCGGATGATGAGAGGCTGTTTCTGATCGCGGAAGCATACCGGCGCGGTTATACGTTAGAACAGATCCACGCCTTGACGAAGATCGACTGGTGGTTTTTGCGCAAACTCGAACATCTTGTTCGCTTTGAGGAACGGCTGAAGGAAGGGAAACTGACGAAAGAACTGCTCTTGGAAGCGAAGCGAAAAGGTTTTTCCGACCGTGCCATCGCCGAGATTCGCGCAGAAAAAGGACTTGATTATGCGGATGAGTTGTCCGTGCGCAAATTCCGGATCGAACACAACATCATTCCGGTCTACAAAATGGTAGATACGTGCGCGGCTGAATATGAAGCGTCCACCCCGTATTATTACTCCACTTATGAGGTGGAAAATGAAGTTACGACAGGCGACAAGCCGAAAGTGGTCGTGCTCGGTTCCGGACCGATCCGCATCGGGCAGGGGATCGAATTCGACTATTCGACGGTGCATGCGGTCTGGGCGATTCAGGAACACGGTTACGAAGCGGTGATCATCAACAACAATCCGGAGACGGTATCGACCGATTTTAACACGTCCGATCGGCTCTATTTTGAACCGCTCACGTTTGAAGATGTGATGAACGTCATTGAACAGGAGCGTCCGCTCGGTGTGATCGTGCAGTTCGGCGGGCAAACCGCGATCAATCTGGCCGCACCTCTCGCGCGGGCGGGAGTGAACATTCTCGGCACATCGTTGGAGAATATCGATGCAGCGGAGGATCGCAAAAAATTTGAGGCCCTTCTGCGCTCGCTCGAGATTGCCCAACCGCCGGGAAGTACGGTAACGTCTGTCGATGAAGCGGTGGCCACCGCTGAACGGCTCGGATATCCGGTATTGGTAAGGCCGTCCTATGTGCTCGGCGGCCGAGCGATGGAAATCGTCTATTCGGATACGGAATTGCTCAACTATATGGAGCAGGCGGTGCGCATCAACCCGGAACATCCGGTTTTGATCGACCGTTACATGCAAGGCAAGGAACTGGAAGTCGATGCGATCTCTGACGGGGAAACGGTATTGATCCCGGGCATCATGGAACACGTCGAACGGGCCGGCGTTCACTCCGGCGACTCCATTGCGGTTTATCCGCCGCAGACGATCACGGAAGAACACAAGCGGCAAATTGTCGAAATTACCGACAAAATCGCCCGCAAACTGAACGTGTCCGGCTTGATCAATATCCAATATGTGCTGCATCGTGACCAGATATACGTGATCGAAGTGAACCCTCGCTCTTCACGTACGGTTCCTTTCTTGAGCAAAGTGACGAACGTGCCGATGGCACAGCTGGCTACCCGCGCTATTCTGGGAGAAAAATTGAGCGATCTCGGTTACCCGAATGGACTGTGGCCGGAAAGCGACTACGTTTCTGTCAAAGTGCCGGTATTCTCCTTTGCCAAGTTGCGCCGTGTGGATACGACGCTCGGACCGGAGATGAAGTCGACCGGCGAGGTGATGGGCCGCGACAAAAATTATGCCAAGGCTCTCTATAAGGGGCTTGTCGGTTCCGGCATGCAAATCCCGGCAATCGGAACGCTGATTGCCACGATCGCTGACAAGGACAAGGAAGAAGCGGTGCCGATCTTGAAAGGTTTCTACGATCTCGGCTACAAAATTTTGGCTACGCGCGGTACGGCAGAAGCTTTGCAGAAAGCCGGCATCGAAGTTGAGACGGTCAACAAATTGAAAGAAGGATCACCGCACATCGTCGATCTGATTCGCACCGGCGAAGTCCATTTTGTGGTCAATACGCTCACCAAAGGAAAAACGCCGGCACGTGACGGATTTCGCATTCGCCGCGAAGCGGTGGAAAATGGAGTCGTGTGTATGACATCGCTCGATACTGTGGCAGCGCTGCTGAACATGTTGCAGACGATCTACTTTTCCTCGAATGCGATGCCGTCGATGGCGTCGGAAGAGCGCCCTTAAGTATAGAGAAGGAATTCATCAGAAGAGGAAGGCGGATGATTTCGTGACGAATGCGGATGTGCTAGCGGAAAAAGTGATGATCGCTCTCGATTATCAGAATGCGGCGCAAGCGGAACGGTTACTGGACAGTCTTGCGGGATTTCCGTGCTATATGAAAGTGGGCATGCAGCTTTATTATGCGACCGGACCTTCATTTGTCGAACAGTTGAAACGCCGCGGCTACAAAGTTTTCCTGGATCTGAAGCTGCACGATATTCCGCATCAAGTAAAAGGTGCGGCGGACAGTATTGCCAGGCTTGGTGTCGATATGTTCAACGTGCATGCCGCCGGCGGGATTCGCATGATGGAAGCGGCTTTGGAAGGAGCTCAGTCCGGAGCCCAGGCCTGCGGCCTCAAACGGCCGCTTCTGATTGCGGTCACTCAATTGACGAGCACCGACCGCGAGGTGTTGAATCGCGAGATCGGCATTGAAGGAAGCGTGGAACAATGTGTGCTGCGATATGCGAACTTGGCGAAACGAAGCGGGCTGGATGGCGTCGTCGCGTCACCGCGTGAAGTGGAAGCGATCAAGAACGCGGAAGGCAAAGCTTTTCTGACGGTGACGCCTGGAATCCGTCCGAAAGGTTCGGACAGCGGCGACCAGGCACGCACCATGACCCCGCGTGAGGCGGTAAAAGCGGGCAGCGATTATTTGGTGATCGGCCGCCCGATCACCGCCGCTCCTGATCCGGCTTATGCCCTGAAACGAATATTGGAGGAGATGAGCGAAGCATGAACGAACACACTGACCCGAAAAACGATTCCCCGCTGAACAGCCGGGAAGATGACCAGCGGAATGCTCGCAAGATCGCGCGCCTCTTGCTCGACATCGGGGCAGTCAGTCTCCGCCCGGAAGAACCGTTTGTCTGGTCGTCCGGTTGGAAGTCGCCGATTTATTGTGATAACCGGTTGACGATGTCCTTCCCTGAAGTGCGCTCACAGATCGCCGATATGTTTGCCGAAGAAATCCGCAACCGCCATGCGGATATAGAAGTGATCGCCGGCGTGGCAACCGGTGGCATTCCGCACGCGGCTTGGGTCGCGGACCGATTAAAGCTGCCGATGGTGTATATCCGGGATAAGGCGAAAGGACACGGCAAGCAAAACCAAATTGAAGGACTGCTCAAACCCGGAAGCAAAACCGTCGTGATCGAGGATTTGATTTCTACCGGGGGCAGCTCGCTCAGGGCGGCACGTGCGGTTCAGGAAGCCGGCGGTGAGGTGCTGTCCGTGGCGGCTATTTTTTCTTACGAATTTGAGCATGCTCAACGCGCATTTGCCGCGGAAAATATGGCTTACTGGTCGCTCGGCCGCTACTCCGTGCTGTTGGATGAAGCGCTGAAAACCGGACATATCCGCCCCGAGCATCTTGAACAGCTGAAGGCTTGGAACCGGGCGCCGGAATCTTACGGAAAATAAAATGCAAGAGAAGCGAGGACGGATTCGCATTCCTGAACATTACGATCAGGGATGCAAATCCGTCTTTTTTTGTGCTCTTTTAAAAAAAATCAAAAATAGATGCTAGAATTGTAACATTTATCCGGTTTGGATCGTCTTATCTAGTTAGGAAAGTCGAATGAGGAGAGTCGAAGGGGAAGAGGGGAAGCCATTGTTTTTGTTCAAGAAAAGACGAATACATACAAAACAGGCAGATACAGCACAATCCGGGGCGCTGGCGGTCGATCCTGAGCCCAAAAATAAGCAGCAACTGTTGCTGGATGTGCGCGGTGTGGAACGTGTTTTTCAAACCGGCATGGGAAAGTTGCATGTTTTAAAGGGCATTGACATGCAGGTCAAATACAAGCAGTTGGTCATGCTGCGCGGCCGCTCCGGTTCCGGAAAAACGACGTTGCTCAATCTGATCGGAGGTCTGGACCAGCCGACGAAAGGCGAAATTTACTTTAAAGGTCAGCCGTTCCATCTTTGGAATGACCAGAAGCGGACGCTGGTGAGAAGAAAAGAAATCGGCTTTATTTTTCAGACATATGCCTTGCTTCCCTTGTTGTCGGCTTGGGAAAACGTAGAACTTTCCTTGCGTATGGCCGGGTACCCGAAAAAGGAATGGAAATCGAGGGTCCAGCATTGTCTTGAACTGGTCGGATTGGGCAAGCGGATGCACCACCGCCCGTATGAATTGTCCGGAGGGGAGCAGCAGCGGGTGGCGATCGCCAAGGCGATTGCCCATCGTCCTTCGCTCATTCTGGCGGATGAGCCTACGGCGGAACTGGACTCCCAGATGGGAGCGCAAATTATGGCTGTTTTCAGAGAAATTATCGAAACCGAGGAAATGTCGATCTGTATGACGACACACGACCCTACAATATTGGAGGTAGCTGATCATGTTTATGAGATGGTCGACGGCAAATTTCAATCCTAAGCGAGGCAGCGTCCGCTCCCGCAAGCGGGCCATATTGGCCCTGTTGGTGGCGCTCTTCATGACTGCGGGCTGCTCTTTGTTGCCGGAGGAACAGGATGTGGAGGAACTGCCGATCATCACTCCCCCGCCGCTTTCGAAAAGGCCGGAATATGTCGTACAGACCGGAACGATCGAAACGAAAGTTCGCGGTGTCGGTAAAATCATGTCCATGCAGGAAGAGGAACTGTTTTTCACGTTGGAAGGTTCCGGACCCTATCGCGTGAAAGAAATTTATGTGCAAAACGGAGATTACGTAGAAGAAGGGCAACTGATTGCCGAACTGGATGTTACCGATCTACATAACCAGTTGCGTTCCCGGAAATTGCAGTTCAGAAACGATGAGATCGAGATGATCCGTACATTGCGGCGCAAAAATGAGATGAGTCCGGAGGAATTTGAGCAAGCGCAGATCGATTTTGAACAGAAGCGAACGGAATTGCTTGAATTGGAGGAGCAGATCGAGCGTTCGCAGCTGAGAGCTCCGTTTTCTGGAACGATCGTATCGCTTTCGATCAAACGCGGGGACACGGTGCAGGCCTACGACCCCGTCGCCGTCATTGCAGACTTGAACCGTCTCACCGTGGCTGCCGAATTGAGCAAAAACGACTTGCCCCAGATTGCGGTCGGCATGGATGCACTCGTTGATATCAACAATGTCGGTCAACAAGTAGGCAAAGTCAGCCGTCTGCCGGTAGAAGACAGCGATTCGGATCAGGGTGGCGGCTATCCGGGCTATCCACCCAACCAGCAGGACCGCGATTCCATCGATAAGTATCTGTTAGTCGAACTGGACCCGTTTCCGGAAGAAGCGGTGCGCGGCACACCGCTCAGTGTGGTGATCGTGACCGAGCGTCGGGAAAACGTGGTCGTCGTTCCGCCCAGCACGATTCATACTTATGGCGGTCGCACCTATGTCCAGGTGGTGGAAGAAGACGGTACACGGCGCGAGGTGGACGTGGAGATCGGGCGGAAAACATCCACCCAGGTGGAGATTATAAGCGGGCTTGAACCGGGTCAGAAAGTAGTGGGTCGATAATGGGCGCATTGGCGATCTTACGCTTTTTGTTCCGCAAGATGTGGAATACGAGATGGCTGACATTGAGCACGCTGTCAGGGCTGATCGTCGCCGTCGCGTTTACGACCAGCATTCCGATGTATGCGGATGGATCGTTGAAACGGGTCGTGTCGACTTCACTGCAGGAACATAATCAGGGATTTCCGGCCGGATCGCTTCTGATTCGCTATCAGGCGGTCGGTTCGGATCGCCCCGACCTTCAGTCATTGACCGAACTGGACCAGTTCATCCAGCAGGAGCTGCCGGAACGGATCGGATTTCCGTTTCACTCGTTTGTCAGGAGCCTGTCTTTAAGGGGAACGACGGTTTCTCCTGTGGATCCGGAGAAGGTGGACGCGAGCCGGAGAAGGCAAATGACACTGATGACGATGAGCGGCCTTCAAGATCACACGGAGTTACTGCAGGGGCGTCTCTATTCAGACCGGCCGGCCGAAGACGGTGCCATCGAGGCGATCGTCATGGAGGAATCGTTATTTCGCAACGGATTTCGTGTCGGGGATGAGTTTACATATCCTGTCCGTGGCGGCGGGGCGCCGCTGACGATCCGCGTCGTCGGTGCGTTCGAACCGTTGCCGGGGGAGACGGCGCATGATACGTACTGGTACCAGGGCGTAGAAGGTCTGGTGAACACATTTTTCGTACACGAAGATGTATTTGAGCAGGTGTTGCTCAACGAACGGAACCTTCCGCTCGATCTGGGCAACTGGTATTACCATTTCGATCTCCGTGAAATCCAGACGAGCCAGCTGGCTCCGTTGGCGCGCACGTTGAACCGGCTGGACATTGAGCTGTATCAAATATTGCGAGATACAAGGGTCGATGTATCTTTCGTCAAAATGCTCGATGAATTCAGGAAGCAGAGTGTGCAGTTGCAATCGCTTTTGTTCATGCTGGCCATTCCGATGATCGCCATGGTATTTTATTACATTGTCATGAATTCCCGCCAGGCGTTGGAGCGGCAAAAGAATGATATTGCCGTTTTGCGCAGCCGCGGCGCGAGCAATCGGCAAATTTTCTCCATTTATCTGCTGGAAGGGGTGTTCCTCGGCGGCATATCACTCGTGGTCGGTCCGTTTCTCGGCTGGTTTATGGCCAAAAGCATCGGATCATCCAACGGATTTTTAATGTTTGTCAATCGGAAATCGATTCCGGTGGACGTCAGCCCCAGCATCATCCTGTACGGCCTTGTTGCGGTATTGATCGCGCTGGTGGCGACGCTTGTGCCGGCGACGGTGTATGCGAGATCGACCATCGTCGGACTGAAGCAGCAGATGGCGCGGATCGATCGCAAACCGCTCTGGATGCGCTGGTTTTTGGATATCGTTTTGTTGCTTTTGTCAGCCTATGGCTGGTACCTTTTTTACGAACGGCAATTTATCACGCTCCAGACCGGAATGACGAGCGACCAGCTGCAAGTGCAACCTTTGTTGTTTTTTGTGCCGGCATTGACGATATTTTCGATCGGACTTTTCTTTTTGCGCGTATTTCCCTGGATGCTGAAACTGTTCAGTTTCATCGGCAAAAAAATGCTGCCTGTCCCGCTTTATTTGACGCTGACGCAAATGTCGCGTTCATCCAAGGCTTACTATCCGCTGATGCTGCTTTTGATCTTGACGCTCGGGCTGGGGGTCTATAACAGTTCGGCGGCGCGCACGATCGACCTGAATTCTACAGAGCGCACGCTGTATAACTATGGGACCGATGTGATCATTCAGGCCGTGTGGGAAGGAATCGCCGACGTCATGCCGGTCAATCCGAATCCCGAAGGTCCGCCCGACCCGAACGAACCTCCTGAGCCGCCGCAACAAGGTCCGGAGGCGCCGCCCCCGAAAATCGTTTACAGCGAGCCTCCGTTTGAAGTGTTCCGGGAGCTTGAGGGGGTCGAACATGCAGCGCGTGTGTTGCGCACGCAGGCGCATGTGTCCGTGTCAGGGCGCTCAGCGGGCAGAGGGATGGTGATGGCGATTGACAATGTCGATTTTGCGGAAGTCGCCTGGCTCGACCGGCGCGACCTGTTTCCCGCCCATCCTTATGAATATTTGAATCTGCTCGGTTATTTTGAACAGGCTGCCATTATTTCGACATCGTTTGCTGAAAAGTATCAACTTGAACCGGGAGATGTCATTACGCTGAATATCGAGCAGCAAGCACTGGAGTTTGTAGTCGTTGGCATCCTGCCGTACTGGCCGACCCAATATCCGGACGAAATGCCGTTTTTTGTCGTCAACCTGGTCTATATTTACGATCAGCTGCCACTGATCCCGTATGAAGTATGGTTGAAAATGGAGGATCAAGCGCCGCTGGCACCCGCTATTGAGCAATTGCAGGAGGCCGGAATTCAGATCGCCTCGGTAAAGGACGTTCGTTCCGAACTGATCCTGCAAAGCCGTCATCCGGCGCGCGGCGGTGTGTTTGGCATCCTGAGCCTCGGATTTCTTGTGTCCGTGTTCATTTCCTTGATCGGTTATGTGCTGTTCTGGTTTTTCAATCTGTCCAGCCGGGTCGTCCAATTTGGCGTGTTGAGGGCGATGGGGCTGTCCCGTTGGCAACTGACCGGCATGTTGTTTCTGGAACAGGCATTTACTGCAGGATTGTCCATTGTTTTTGGCATCGTGATCGGGAAATGGGCGAGTTATTTGTACCTGCCTTTTTTGCAGACCGCCGAGGATGCCCGGCTCCAGGTGCCGCCGTTTCGCATCGTATTTGAAGCACGCGACACGATGCAGTTGTATTTAGTGGTGCTGCTGATGATGGCGGTCGGTGCAATGCTTCTGTTCCTGCATATCCGCAGGCTGAAAGTGCATCAAGCGATCAAACTGGGCGAAGAAAGGTAGGTGAGCCTAAAGTTGTCGGAGCTGTTGATCGAATGTGAAGGGCTGGTCAAAATTTACAAAACGGACGAGATCGAGGTCGTGGCGCTGCAAGGGCTGAACATTTCCGTGAAAAAGGGCGAAATGATGGCGATTATCGGGAACAGCGGCAGCGGAAAATCGACGCTGTTGAACATATTGGGCGGTCTGGACCGCCCGTCGGCAGGCAAGGTGCGGGTCGGGGACTGGGACCTGCTGAAAATGAATGACGAACAGCTTGTCGAGTACAAACGGAAAACGGTAGGGTTCATCTGGCAGAACAATGCACGCAACCTGTTGCCGTACTTGACGGCACTGGAAAATGTGGAAATGCCCATGATTCTAAATGGCAAGGTAGATCGAGCCTATGCCAAACAGCTTTTGGAATGGGTCGGCCTGAAGGAACGCATGCACAGCAAATTGACGCAATTATCCGGAGGAGAACAGCAGCGGGTGGCGATCGCCATTTCGTTGGCGAACCGTCCGCAGCTGTTGTTGGCGGACGAACCGACCGGTTCGGTCGATACCCAAACGGCAGATCTGATCATGGACATTTTTCGCAAGATGAACCGGGAACTGGGGGTAACGATCGTGATCGTGACCCATGATCTGTCCCTCGCCAGCAAAGTGGACCGCGTCGTCGCGATCCGGGATGGGCTGACGAGCACTGAATTTATCAAACGCAATCCGAATCTCGACCTCGTTAACCAACCATCCAGCAAGATCGGAGACGGCCACGAAGAGTATGCCGTGGTCGATCGCGTCGGTCGTCTGCAAATTCCGAAGGAATATCTGGAAGCGCTGCAGGTGGAAGACAAAGTGTCACTGGAATTTGATGGCAGTCAGATTGTGATCAAAACACCGAAATCGTTGGAGGGAAGAAACCATGTTGAATCCAAATGAAGTTCACCGCAAGGGACGCTCTCGCCGATACCGCAAAATGTATATGTTGACGTTGGTTGCGGCTTTAATCGTTCCGCTCTTGGCGGCTTGCACATTCGGCGAGAAACCCGCGCAGGAAGAGGAGCGGGTATTGCGTATCGCTACACTGACTTCATACGGCAACCAGTTCAATCATATTCGGACGGAATTTACCGATCTGTTTGATTTTATGAATCCGCATCTCGAGATCGAATTTATGTCCGCTGTCGATCAACAAGTGAATTATATGACGGAAAACCAGCAGGACCCGGTCGAAGAGATGAAAAAATTGATGGAAGGTCCGAATCCGCCTGACATCATCATTCTCGATTATGCATCTTTGCCCAGGTTTATCGAAGACAACTTGTTAGCGCCGCTCGATCCGCTCATTTCTGAACACAATCTGGACATGAGTGATTTTGCTCCCGCCATAATTGAAGGGTTGAAAGCGCTCGGCAATGACCAGCTGTATGCGCTGACACCGACGTTTTCGTCCACTGCGCTTGTTTACAATCGAGCCATTTTTGACAAGTATGGGGTCGGCTACCCGGAAGATGGCATGACCTGGGATGAAATGTTTGAACTGGCCCAGCGTGTCACCGGGGGTGAAGGGGATGAACAGACTTTCGGGTTTTCATTCCAGCGTTTTTATTACATGGACCCCATCCGCAGCTTGAGCATCTATGTAGCACCGCTCGGGTTGAGCGTGCTTGACGAATCCGGAGAAAGAATGACGGTCAATAACGAAAGCTGGGCGAATGCGTGGAGAAAGATGGCAGAATGGTACAAAAGCGGCGTGTTTCCGAAGGAACCGGATTACAGCAACCGGGAGCTAACAGGACCGTTTGATTACGATGCCTTTTTGTCCGGAAAACTGGCGATGACGTTGATGGATTATATGGAACTGGACCAACTGATTAACGCCAACCAAAATGCGGGTCAGATCGAAGGGTATGAGTATATCGACTGGGATGTCGTGACGATGCCCGTTCATCCAGAAGCACCCGAAATCGGCGGCATGGTTCAGATGGATCAATTGTTTGCGATCAATTCGCGGGCTGAAAACCGGGAGGATGCCTGGAGGCTGATCGAATTTATCCATAGCGAGGATTGGGCGAAGCTGAGATCGAAAAGTACCTACCGATTGCTTACGCGACAGTCGTATACCCAACCGAAGTACGGTCTTGATTTCAATGTGGAAGCATTTACCCGCCTCATGCCTCCGCCCACGACTCAGGATATATTCACGGATTTATACCGCCGTGACCCGAATTTTTACGAAATCGAGCATATCGGCCGCATGAAGATGCAACAAGTTTTGGAAGGAGATAAACCGGTAGAGGAAGCGCTCGCCGAGTGGGAAAACGAAGGTAATGCAATCTTGCAACGAATCCGGGATGAATCCGGCTCCGAAGAAGAAGGAGCGGGCGGAGCAGAGGTGATCGGCGGTGCAAGAGTGATAGAACGGGTATTGAGATAAAACGAACAGGGAAAATGAGTGGAGGGTAAGAAACGGATGAAAACATTAAAGCTGAAAAAGGTCCATGGCAACCGATGGGCTGTGCTGATGTTGATTATCGTAATGACAGGCGGGCTGCTTGCTGCCTGTAGTCCGGCATCGAAAAAAGCAGAAGAAGATACGCCGCGGCTTCTTCGCATCGCTTCCGTGTTCGGCGACAGCAGCTACGACGGTTATTTGCGCACGGAGTTTACAGAAATCTATGAGTATACCCAGCAGGTAGAAGTCGAGTTTGTGTATGCGATCGATTATTCGGAATATAGATACGAAGATGGTTTGGGGGATTTGGACCCCATTGAAGAATTGATCAAGCTGATGGAAGGACCGAACCCGCCGGATCTGGTCATGATTGAATACCCCCAATTGCAGGAACTGGTGAATAACAATATGTTGCTTGCTCTGGACTCTTATATCGCCAACGACAATATCGATTTGTCGGAGTTTGTGCCGATGGTGATCGATGGGTTGAAAGAGGTGGGGAATGACCAACTGTATGCATTGGCTCCGACCTTCTCTTCCAGCGCACTGATCTATAACCGCGGGTTGTTCGACCGCGCCGGTGTCGGCTACCCGGAAGATCACATGACGTGGAATGAAATCTTCGACCTGGCCCGCAGGGTAGCCGGGGGTGAAGGGGAAGACAAGGTTTTCGGGTTTTCGTTCAATCGGTACGCTTTTGACGATCTGTTTTATTATTTGCAAAATTACACGGCTCCGCTCCAATTACGATTCGTGGATGACAGTGGCGAGCGCATGCTGGTGAACTCCGAGCAGTGGGCGAACGTGCTGAATACGTTGGTGGATTTGTATCGGGATGAAGTGCTTCCGAACCGTGACAACATAACATTGGATTATTCGTCACCGTACAGTCACGACCTGTTTTTGTCAGGCAAGGTAGCCATGACGCTCGTTCATTACAGCGAGCTCGATGAAGTGATCAACGCCAACAACTATGCGGATTCGATTGAAGGGTATGAGTATATCGACTGGGATGTCGTCACATACCCGACGCATGAAGAGGCGCCGGGAGTCGGAGCCGCGATCAGTATGTATCCTTTGCTGGGCATCAACGCCAAAGCGCAGAACACCGAAGGAGCCTGGGATTTTATTAAATTCATTCACAGTGAGGAATGGGCCAAACTGAAATCGCGAAGCAGCCATCAGCTCGTTACGCGCAAAGCCTACAATGAACCTAAAGGCGGTTTGGATTATAACATGGAGGCGTTTTTTGCCCTGAAGCCGCAGCCACAATTCTTAACCGATATGTACAGGATTGTACCGAACTATTGGGAAATTATGCAAATCGGGCAAAGGAAATTTTATGAGGTGCTGGAAAACGAAAAGACCGTGGAAGAAGCGCTCGCCGAATGGCAGACCGAGGGTGACATGCTCCTGCAGCAAAATCGAGAAAATTTGGATGAAGAACCCATTTCGGTTGACCAAATCGAATAACCCATCCCGGAGAAAGCTGAATCCGTCAAATTGAAAGAAAGGATAGAAGTGGAAGGGTATACCTATTCACAAGCTCACAGGTATACCCTTTCTCTTTTCCCAGAAAAAGATTCGATTTTCAGCATATAACTTAAAGACGGCTTCTTTAAATTGGTGTATAATGTAACAGAAGGAGGGGAAACCGAATGATACGAAGAGTTCATAGTAAAGAAGTGCGAGCGGCTGCAAGACGTAAGCTCCAGGAACGGGGCGTCAGTGTGAAAGACATCGCCGAAATCGTCTATGAAATGCAATCCCCCTACAACGAGAACTTGACTATGGATCAATGCATTGAAAGCGTCGAAGCGGTACTCGAAAAGCGTGAAGTTCAGCACGCTGTGCTTGTTGGTATAGAGTTGGATGTATTGGCCGAACAGCAAAAGCTGTCCGAACCATTGCAATCCATCGTTGAAAGCGATGAGGGCCTGTTCGGATGCGACGAGACCTTGGCACTTGGATCTGTTTTCGGTTACGGCAGCATCGCCGTCACAACGTTCGGCCATTTGGATAAAAACAAAAACGGAATTATCAAAAAGCTGGATACGAAAAATGGAAGCGGCGTCCACACGTTTCTTGACGACTTGGTGGCGAGTATCGCCGCCTCCGCATCCAGCCGCATTGCCCACCGGCAACGGGATGAGGAGGAACGGCTGGAAGAACAGCGGATTCTTCAACTCAACGAACAAAAAGAACAAGACGCCGTTTGACATTCAACAAGCTCCTGTAATAGGAGCTTTTTTTATGGATATCCTAACGGTATGGAAAATAGTCGTTGAGGTGATGAAAGTTATATGGCATCGTCACAAGAACGGTGGATTTACTGGGCCCGTCTGTACAATACCCGATTCCAGGCGGGTTGTGTAGCCAAACGGATGGAGGAAGACTGGTGGATTTACGGTCTGGATTGCCCGCGTGAGGTGGAAATTATCCAGACGCGCCGCGGTCGTTATGGCGTACGGTATGTGTTATAATCTGTGGGATCACCGATTTGGGGGTTGACTTTGTAAAACGGTTTGGTGTATGATTAATCTTGTCGCCGTACGGTAACAGATCGTATGCGACAAGATTAATCACGACGCGGGGTGGAGCAGTCCGGTAGCTCGTCGGGCTCATAACCCGAAGGTCGTAGGTTCAAATCCTACCCCCGCAACCAAACCTTTCGGGCCTTTAGCTCAGTTGGTTAGAGCGGTCGGCTCATAACCGATTGGTCGGGGGTTCGAGTCCCTCAGGGCCCACCATTGCGAGAGACAAACCTTGATCATCAAGGTTTTTTTATTATGCAGCGAATTTGCGCCGAACCTTGATCAACGCCGTCCGCAAGCCGGGGCGGCTTTTTGTTTGCTTTTTTAGGAATTACCATTATATCACAGTTATTTATGGAAATAAAGGTCAATTCGTCCCTTCCAAATGGCCTCTCAAAGCATACAGGAAGTGGTACAATTAGAAATAGATATATGGTGGGAGAGAGGGAACATGAAGACAATTGGTCCGGTTTACAGGAATGAATTCATCGAACGAAAAAGACAACAACTGGAAAGGCTGGTGTCTCTGAAAGGGAGTCTGACCGATGCAGAAGTGATTGCTTTAAGCCAGGAATTGGATCGATACATATTGGCTGTCCAAGATTCGCTTAGCGAGATATCGGCTTGACTAGTTCCGGATCGTCATTTTGTACATTTCCGACCCGGTCGCTTACCGGGTAGGCTTCCATCCGTTCAGGCGAGTAAGGATCCAATAGGGTGATCAGTTCAGACACGTTCTGATTGTTGCGATCCAGCCAGACGGCTTCTTCCTCCTTGCCGAGGATCACGGGCATGCGATGGTGGATCGGTTCCAGCAGCCGGTTGGCCCGGGTCGTGATAATCACGCACGTGTTTATTTTTTCACCGTTAGGGGCAATCCATGTATCGTACAGGCCTGCCATGCTGAACACTTCCCCTGATTTGAGCCGGATATGCATCGGCTGCTTTCCATTTGGATTGGTTTTCCACTCATAGAAACCGCTGGCGGGGATGACGCACCGTTTCGCTCTGATCAAGTTTTTGAACATCGGCTTCTCGGTGACGGTTTCCGCCCGCGCATTGATGACTCGCTTTCCTTTAGGTTCTTTGGCCCACGCCGGAAGAAGTCCCCATTGCAGTTCACCGATACGACATTTTTCTCCATCGTGGACAACAGCTGCCACCATCTGGCCAGGTGCGATATTGTAACGAGGGAGATGAAAACGTACCGTGCTGTAATCGGTATCGTAGAACATGAGCAATTGCTCAAGCGTGACGGTAAGCGTAAAGCGGCCACACATCCTGTTTTTCCCCTTTCATCATTTGCCCGGTGCCTATACGACGATCTTTTCACATACTAGATGACTTTACTATACAAGAAGCGGCTTTCTTTTTCAAAATGGTTTGAAATACCAGTGGAAACACGAATGAATGTTCGCTATATTGAATATAATAGTCCTAAAAGGGGAACATCAGTTCTATTTTATATTCAGAACCTAAGTTCTATTTTTGGCAAGGAGAAAGGTGAGTCGCTTGAAACGCATGCCATTGGAAAGCGAGGAAGAACTCCGGATGATTAAACGCTACCTGCTGCTTCCTGTGCTGATGGATGTGTTGGAGAGCGATATGCGGACATTGGCGAAGGCCGGGCTCAAAATGCCCGCACCTTATCTGCGCTCGCTCCGCGCCGTACAGCAAGCTGCATGCAAAGAAGAGGTCATGCTGCGGCGCCATTTCCGTGCAAAGGGAATTCGCGTTTACCGGCAACGGCGCACACAGACGGGGATCGAGGCGGAATATTTGTGCCGGGGGTATCAGCGGCACATGCGTTTGTTGTGGAGCAATGTCCGTTCGGATACGGAGGCGCTTATCTACCGGTACCTCGGACTGGATCCGCAAGGAGGGGAAAGACAGTGAGCGGACAAACCGGTGTACGGAACCCGAAAAAGAAAAGAACGGTGCTGCTAGTGGACTGCCAATCTTTTTATGCCAGCGTGGAAAAGGCGATCCGTCCGCAATATGCGGATCGGCCCGTAGTTGTGGCCGGGGATCCTGAACGGAGAACCGGCATTATTCTGGCCGCTTGTCCGATCGCGAAACAGTACGGAATCGTCACCGGGGAAGCGTTGGCAGAAGCGTTGCGCAAATGTCCGCAGGCGGTCGTGATCCGCCCGCGCATGGCGGAATACATCCGCGTATCGATGCAGATTACGAACATATTGGAACAATTTTCGGACCTGGTGGAGCCGTACAGCATCGATGAGCAGTTCGTCGACATCACGGGCAGTCTTGGCCTGCTTGGTGATCCGTGGACGATCGCAGTGCGCATCCAGGAAAGAATCCGGCAGGAAACGGGAGTCTATGCCCGCATCGGCATCAGCGAAAACAAAGTGCTGGCGAAGATGGCCTGCGATCTGTTCGCCAAAAAACGGGCGGAAGGCATATATGAGCTATCCCGCGACAAAATCAGCGAGCAATTGTGGCCGCAACCGGTGCACGGCATGTTTATGGTCGGCTCGCGCATGACACGCCATCTGGCCCGCATGGGCATATACACGATCGGCGATCTGGCCCGCTATCCCCTCCAGCGTTTGCGCAAGCGATGGGGGATCAACGGTGAAGTGCTGTGGCGCATTGCCAATGGGTATGACGATTCACCGCTTTCGCCGGACACCCATCTCAAACAAAAGGCGATCGGGCATCAGATGACGTTGCCGCGTGACTATGTCGAGCGTGAGGAGCTGGAGACGGTGCTGCTCGAACTTTGTGAGCTTGTATGCCGACGCGCGCGCCAGAAAGGGGTTATGGGCCGGGTCGTGTCGGTCGGTTGTCAGGGAGCCGACTTTGATTTCCCGCAAGGGTTCTGGCGGCAGATGACGATCGCGGAACCGACGCACGTCACCAACCAAGTCTATCGAGCGGCGAAAGAATTGTTTTTCCGTCATTGGGATGGATTTGCGGTGCGTAAAATCGGGGCGGCGTTGAGCGGACTTTCGAGCGATCGCATATACCAGTTGGCCTTGTTCGATGACAGGGAGAGGTTTGAAGCGCTGGAGAAAGCGACGGACCGGATCAAGGACAAATATGGAGAAGCGGCGATTTTGCGTGCGGTCTCCCTTACCCGCGGCGGACAGGCCATCGACCGCAGCCAGAAAATCGGCGGTCATTATAAATAAAAATAACGTTCCGCCTGTCCCGCATCGAGTGCGGTCTGGCGGAACGTTGTAAGGGCATTAACGGTAAAGGCATTAACGAACCGGTTTGAAACCGGGTACGGCACCGCTTTTATCCTCGTCGGAACGATCTTTATGATCTTTATGATCTTTATGAGGATGAGGGCCGTCCGGCTTGACGCTCTGGATACGCACATCGTAGTCGGAAGCAATATAAGTGACCGCTTTGGGTTCGGTGATCACTTGCAAATACATGCGGTCCGGATCGGGATAGATTTTGCGATAATAGATGGTAGCGGTCCGGTCTTTGAAATGAATCTTTTCAATCTGTAACCCGTATCCGGAATTCGGCTTTTCTCCCCACGAAAGCGTAATTTTGTCCACACCGTCAGCCACCGATTCGCGATACATCGTCACATCATCAACAGGGTCCGCAGGTTTGTCCGTATCATCACGATGTTTCTTGACGAAGGCGATGGCGTCATGAAGCATCACCACTGCGTCAAGACGGGTGATCGGTGCTTTCGGGCGGAAGTTCTTGTTATCGTCCAGCGTTGCGATGCCGCTGACGATCATTTTTTGGATGCTGTCCATATATTCAGGGTCCACTTCGTCTTCATCAGCCAGGACGATATACAGCTCGATGAAGGCATAATCGCCAGTAGTCAGAACAGCCTGGAACAAATAATGGGTAAACACTTCGCGCGTCATTACCGCGTGAGGATCGACGTCTTTAGGAATGTCGATACCCGCTTGAGCAAGCGCCAGGAAATGATCGGCGTACCAGGCTTTTTTGGAAATGTTGTCAAACTTGAAATCATCATCGGCTTTCGACCAGTCCGGTTTCAGATGAAAACCGGCCGCAATCATGGTTACCCCTTGCGCATAGGTCAGCTTCTTATGCGGGCCAAATTTGCCTTTCGCGATACCGTTGACGATGCCTTTCTTTTTCAGCTGCAACACTTTTTCCTTTTCAGGACTGTTGGGGATGTCGCCAAATGCTGCAGCGGAGCTGGCAAACAGAACCATCAGCACCGATACGATGGCGATCCAGAGAATCGGGTTTCTTCTCATTAGTTCATCACCTCATTTCATGATTATGGTACCGGACCCTGCTGTTTCTATAAACGCTTCACGTTGGAAAAAGTTGCGATAAGATGATGAGCTCTGATATTCTATATGTGGTTGGGGGGATGAGGATGAGCGTTGCTTTTACCATAGAAATGGGCCCGGAACGCGTAATTCGTGGAGATTTTTATCCGGCGAAAGAATTACCGCGCGGCACCGTTATCATTTGTCACGGTTTTAAAGGTTTTAAAGATTGGGGCATGTTTCCGTATGTGGCCCGCACTCTGGCAGATCGATGGGATACGGTCATTTTTAATTTTTCCCATAACGGGGTCGGAGCCGCGAAAGACGAGTTCGATGAATTGGAAAAGTTCGCCCATAATACTTATTCGCGGGAACTGGAAGATTTGGGTACCGTGGTGCGGAAAGTAACCAGCCGTACTCTCGTTCCCGAAGCGGCGAATGCTCACGGTGCTCCCGTCTATTTGCTTGGACATAGCCGCGGTGGCGGGGTATGTCTCATCTATGCCATGGACCATCCTGACCAAGTATCCGGCGTCATCAGCTGGAACGGGATTGCGAATGTCGATCTGTTTACGGATGAGCAGAAAGAGGAGATGCGCCGGTTAGGGCGTACATATGTACACAACGCGAGAACCGGTCAGCGGATGCCGCTCGACAAAGAAATTTTGGAGGATATGGAGCGTCATCGGGAACGTTTCGATATTGTCGGACGGATCGGAAAAGCGCGCATTCCGATTGCACTGGTGCAGGGCAGTCAAGATTTTGAACATCTCAGACAAGGTTCGGAAAGGCTGCTGGCCCAAAATCCATCTATCGAACGGATCATCATTCCTGGCGGTGATCACACATTCGGAGCACGCCATCCGTTTTCCGGTACGACGGAGGCGCTGGAAAATGCGATTGCTGCCACGCGCAATATACTTGATCAATGGTCTCAAAGGTGGTTCGTAAAAACAAAATGACGGCGGAATGGACACACACTGCTCCATGTTCCAGTATATCGGCGATGTCAGGAGAAGATCCGATCGGAACGGCACCAACCCATGAACGCTATCTGTTTGTTGAAATCCCGCTGCCCTGGGCATATCCGATCACGATGTCGCAACAGATGCCAAAGCAACTGGTAAACGTACTTGACGAGGCAGCGGAAAGAGGACAGAAAATTCGGTTCCTCGCTTTTTCTTCGGATGAGCGGACTTCTCCGCCAGGCTATCGCAGAATCTTCTATTTTACGAAGCCTGAAACCGCCTTTGCCCGTTATATGAAACACGAGTTTGTCGTACCGGAGAATGAAGTTGTCGGGCTTGTTCAGAAGCTGATTTCTTCGGCTCCGCTCGATTCGTTCAACGAGCATAAACAAGACACTTTGCATATACGGGATTTGTTTGTATGTACGCACGGAAGTCATGATCGCTGTTGCGGCATGTTCGGATACGAGATTTACCAGCGGCTCGTGAAGGAATATGCCTCTTTGGATCACTTTCGCGTTTGGCGTGTAAGCCATCTGGGCGGACACCGTTTTGCCCCGACGATGCTCGATATGCCCGAGGGTCGTTACTGGGCGAGGATCGCAGCCGATGATCTGGACATTCTTGTAAGGAGAAGCGGCCCATTTTCTGCACTGGCATCCAAATACAGAGGCTGGGGCGGTGTCGGGAAGTTTGAACAGTTTCTGGAGCGGGAAATCGGGGTTCGCGAAGGTTGGGATTGGATCGGCTATATGAAATCCGGAAGATCGGTCGCCATGGAAGATGGGACCGTGCATGTGACGATCGATTATACCTCGGCAGACGGAACGATCACGGGGCGTTATGAAGGAAAGGTCATGCCGTCACACATCGCGAAAGTAGGCGGATGCGGAAAGCCGCTGGAAGAGGTGCAAATGTATAAATTGGTGGATGCCGTCAAACTTGCCTAGTTAAACCTGCATCGTTCTAGCATCATTGCTCAAGCAAATCCCAGATTTGCAAACGGCACAAGTCTGTGCGATGCTTAAAAATGGCGGCATCCCGCCCAGAACTCTTTCAAAACGGGATCGGTAGAAAAAAAGTGATCAAATCGATGTTGACATTTGGTTGAAAGCCTGATATTATAATTATCGCCGCCAATAAAATAGGACCTGTTAGCTCAGCAGGGAGAGCGCCATCTTGACAGGGTGGAGGTCACTGGTTCGAGCCCAGTACAGGTCATCACAAAGAGCCCTTGCCTAGGCAAGGGCTCTTCTGTTTCTCCTGTATTCTTCGGCAAAGGAGGGATCGGATTTGGTTACAGAGCATGACGAGTCCATACCGGAAATGGCCCGGATCATCGCGCAATGTGAGCGGCTTGTCGTATTGACGGGGGCCGGAATGTCGAGGGATTCCGGAGTTCCTGATTTCCGATCACCAGAAGGTTGGTGGAGGCAAATCAATCCGGCACAAGTAGCGACGGTCGAAGCGTTCAATGAACGATATTCCCTGTTTCATGAATTTTATTCTTACCGGATCAAGCAGCTGGAAAATGTGCGCCCGCATGAGGGACATCGAGTACTTTCTAAGTGGGAGCGAGAAGGAAAATTGGTCCTGATCGCCACGCAAAATGTCGATCGTCTCCATCAGCTGGCCGGCAATCAGAAGGTTTGTGAATTGCACGGGACGATTTTGGAATACCACTGTGCCCGTTGTCACCAACCTGCGGAGCGGGAAGCCTTTTTACAAAAACAGGCCTGTTCATGCGGCGGGCGCTTAAGGCCCAATGTGGTCCTGTTCGGTGAGCGGCTGCCGGAGGAGGCTTGGGAGAAAGCTTTGTCCGCGATCGAAAGTGCGGATGCTGTCCTGGTGATCGGCACGAGCCTGCAAGTCGCTCCTGTGAATCAGCTGCCGTTTCTGACCCGGGGAAAGCTGCTTTTGATCAACCGGGATCTGACCGGGGAAGAAGCGCGGTTCGACTGTGTGGTTCAGGGAGGAGCAAGAGACTGCCTCCAGGCGATCGATCGTTTGTTGACAAAAAAAGGGGGCTCCTCCTGAACGAAAGTTCAAGAGGTAGCCCCATTCTTTTCATTCCAAGCCTTGTTCAACGCGTCCACATACATTTCAATCGGTTGTGCTCCCGTCATCGCATATCTGCGATTGAATACGTAAAAGGGGACGGCGCGTATTCCGATTCGGCCCGCTTCCTGCCCGTCACGTTCCACTTCGTCCAAGCACGCATCGCTTTTTAACATTTCTAAGGTCTGCTCGCGGTTTAGCCCTGCTTCTTCCGCAATTTCAACAAGCGTATCTGTTTTTCCGATATGCCGCCCTTCCGTAAAATAGGCGCGGAACAGACGTTCAACCACTTCAATTTTCTTGCCATGCTTGTCGGCAAATTGGATCAGCCGATGTGCATCCAGCGAATTGGCGGGGATGACTTGATCAAAGCGGAACTCAAGGCCCGCCTCGCGAGCCTGTGCTGCTACTTGCACATTCATTTCTTTCGCCTGTTCACGGCTGATTCCGAATTTGGCGGCCAGGTGGTCATAAAGGTCGTATTCCGGTTCTTTCGGAGCACTCGGATCAAGCTGAAAACTGCGATAACGGATATTCAACTGGTCAGCATGAGGGAACCGTTCCAGCGCCTGTTCAAAACGGCGTTTCCCGATATAGCAAAACGGACAACCGATATCCATCCATATTTCCACATCCATCGTGCTTCGCTCCTTCCTCTTGCCTCCCCATTATAGAACTACGCTCCTTTAACGTCAAATGAAATCGGTTTGACAGCAACTTATCCGGGCTGCCTCCCGTCTAAAAGGAAAAATGGAGAAGTATCATTTTTCAGGGCTCAATACTTCAAGTTTACAAACAGGGGAGGCGAAAAAAAGTGCCCTGTTTAAAATGGAGACGATGGTTGGGTGTCAGCATGCTCATGTTAATATGTGTCATGGCGGCTGCTTGCGCCGCGGATGAACAAAACTGGCCTGTAGGGGCGAAAGAAGTGCCAAGTGTCATCGGTAACCCGGATGAAGCCCGTCAAAAAGAGTTCCTTGCCAAACGGACCAAGGATGACGTCGCTGAGCCGAGCGGAAAATGGTTTATGCATAACGGTTCGGGCGTACTGGGATACGGCCTGCCTTCTGGAACGAAAAGAGCGGGAGAAACCTTTGAAGTTTCCCTGTTTGGTCATGCTGCGGAAGGGGAAAGATTGGAGCGAGAGGTCCGGATTCGCTTGGCGGAAAGCCATGCGGAAGGCGAACCGGTCACCATTATGGAGGAATCCGTCTGGGTGGATGCCGTGCACGAACGAACGGTGATTTATAAGGGGCGTTTGCCGGACAAGGAAAACGCCGTATATGCCCTGCATGTTGAAATCATCGGGGAAGATGGAGAAGTCGAAGATGCGCTCACTTCCGTCATCGATGTGCCTGTACCGGAAATTAACGCTTCCTTGCAAACGGAAAAGCCCGTGTATACCCGGGAAGAAAACAAGGTCAAACTGATACTGAAAAACGCCGGACCGACGAGGCTTATTTTCGGCACCCCTTACCAGCTGGAGAAAAAAGTAGATGGGATCTGGCGCATTGTGCCTCTCGATCATGTGGCCTTCCAAGATATCGCCATTTTAATCGAGGCCGGCGGAGTGTATGAGGAATGGGTGGACATCAGCGGTTTGGAACGCGGTGAATATCGCATTATTAAAGACTATAGTGCGGATGGACTTGACCTGCAAGTATCCATGGCAGCGGAATTTCAGATTGAGTAAAAAATAAGCGTTTTGATAAGCAGGAAATGATACCTATTGCATCGGCAGCGCTTGAATTCGGCAAGGTTTGCTTTACTTTTGCGTTCAAAGTTGCTTTCCGCTACAATGGGCTTAAGCCAAAATGTGATCGGAGGCGATCGTGATGATCCAAGTATACCCTGCGCAATCGCGATATTATGTCGATCGGGATTGGCTGAAAAGTTATTACAGTTTTTCGTTTGCTGATTACCATGATCCCGAAAATGTCCGTTTTGGTCCGTTAAGGGTATTCAATGATGATATCATTGCGCCAGGGAAAGGGTTTGGCCCTCATCCTCATCATGATATGGAAATTGTAACTGTCGTTCTGAAAGGCTATCTGAAACACGAGGATAGCACCGGCCAGGCGGCAGTGACGACGTTCGGCGAGATTCAGCGGATGTCCGCCGGCAGCGGTATCATCCATTCGGAAATGAATCCGTCTCAAACCGAGGAAGTGCAATTGTTGCAAATCTGGTTTGAACCGGAACAAAGGGGATTGACCCCTTCCTATGAACATACCCGCTATGATTTGGCACAGATGAAAAACCGGCTTCTTCCCGTCGTGTCCAGGCAGGGGGACCATCCCCACATTGCCCGGATCAACCAGGATCTGACCCTTTACTTGTCCGATTTGGAGCCGGGACAACAGCTGGAATTTGTCCAGGAACCGGGGCGACGTATCTTTCTGTTCGTGATTGAGGGATCTTTGCGGGTGGTGCCTGGAACCAGCGACGGAAGCGGGAGCATGTCGAATGACAAAACTGGCATCGTCGAACTGGCTAGAAGGGATTCGGTTCGCATTACCGAGGAAAGCCGGCTTCAGCTTCATACCCGTGAAGGAGCCAGGCTCATGCTGATCGACTTGCCGTAATGATGATCCGTATCAGTCATTAGTGAGAGCATGATCAGGAGCAGACTGGAGTCCATAATCATCAGAAAGAGTCCATGAGCATCAGGGGCTCCCCAGGCATCAGTGGAGTCCACGAGTGGCAAGCATCAGCGAAGTCTGTCGTCATCGGTGGCGTCCAATGTGCACTGTTTCGCGGGTTTACTTACGAAACCTTGAAGGCTCGGTTGCCGCAACAACCGGCCTTCATGTCTTCTCCACTCGCTGTACCGGACGCGTACGACGATGGAAGGCTGGGTCCATTGCGCCCCTCTCATTTCCGGATGATGTTCTAAAAACGGGGATTGGTCTTGGCGGATGGCCAGAAGCACTTCGGTTAATCGCTGCCAATCTGCTTTCGTCCAGCGGGCTGTGCCGGCTTTGCCGATGAAGCGGAGATGTCCTTTCCTGTCATACAGGCCGAGCAAGACGGCATTGACGATGGAGCCGTTCAGTGTAAACCCGCCGATGACGGCTTCCAGTTCGCGGTAGTGCTTGATTTTCACCCAGCGATCGTCTTTGCCGTTCAGAACATAGGATTGACCGAGCCGCTTGCTGACGATCCCTTCCAAACCGTGCTCGCGGGTAGCCGCAAACAGGGCTTCACCATCGGTATGCGACGATACGGGCTGTACGGTCTTGTCCGGCACGATGATTCGTTGTAAAGTGTCCAGCCTTTCTTCCAGGGGACGATCGATGATCCACTTCCCGTTCACGTACAGCAAATCAAACACCATGTAGACGATAGGCACGGTTCTTTGCACTTCGGGCACCCGTTGCAGACGTCTTAATCCATCGCGCTTCATGACCAGGGGGAAGGATGGTTTTCCGTCTGTGCCGAGTGCGATCACTTCACCATCCACGATGTATGAACTGACACGACAGATCGGATGGGCGGTAAGTTCCGGATAATGGTGCGTACGTTCGCGCTTTTTGCGATTGAACAGCTGTTTGGAGGAACTGTCGGCGTATGCCAGTATGCGCACGCCATCCCATTTGATTTGGTGCAGCCAGTCGCTGCCCGGGGGAACAACGTCTCGGCGAACAGGCTCAAACGGAACGACAGGTTTCAACTTAGCCCCCCCTTTTTTTCAAACGGTCACACAGGCCAACCCTCATTATGGGACAATCATTTAAAATATATTCATAATTGACAATATATAGGATATCGGTTATGGTAATAGTAAGCCAAAACTTATCGTTCGAAGGCATTCCTTCCTCCCGTGCCATGAGGAGGAAAGGAATGTCTTCGTTCTATATCTGGCGCTGTTTTATTGCCTTGTTTTTCGCGAGGAGGGATGCGCATTGCGATTTTGGATTCCTTTTTTTCAGACGATTTTGCAAGCGGTTACCGATGATCGATAGCCATTTTTCAGTGATTGAGGAAAGGATGGACCTGAAATGGAAGTGACGATTGAAAAGACGAGGGCTTTTTTTGAGCGGCAAATTCGCTATTTCGAACAAAACAAGACGGACTTTCTGGATCTGTATGCCCACCATATGTCGGACAGTGCCAATCCGAGAAAACAGACGGAGCAGTTGCTGGATACCTATTTGGCTGCGGTGCGCGATGCTTTGCAAGGTCAGGGCGGAATTCCTGATTTTGTCACCATCGGCTCTGAAGTGACGATTATATACGAAGAAGACGGCATGAAAGAACGTTACAAAATCGGACTGCCGGAAGATTCCAATCCGGATGAAAACTGTGTTTCTTTTTTGTCGCCGCTCGGCCGCCAATTGTTGATGGCCAAAAAAGGGCAGCATTTAAGCATCGAGACACCCGGTGAACCGATGCAAGTTACGGTTTCGGAAGTGAAGCTGGTTTTGGACAACGAATAGTGAAAAGGCTACCAAGTCGATCATCGTTTGGCAGTCTGCTGGATTTCTGTACTTATCCTGTACATATTTTCACTCCATATGTACCATGATAGTCATGATCAGCGGCGGGCCCGGCAGGAAATAGCCGGGGGGCGCCGCTTTCTTCTTTTTTCGCATTTTTCCCGCTGCTTTTTCTGACATGCTTTTCCGGCTGTTTTTCCGGCCTGCTTTTCTTTTTCGAAACGCCTCTCTTGTCATGTTTCTTAAGTTCTTTTCCACTCCGGTACGACCCGGATCCATCCATCTTTTTGTTCCACATCACCGTTATCAATCAAGCGAAGGAGCGCTTTTTTTACCGTTTTTGTATCGCGCTGGGCGTAACGAGATAATTCATTGAGCCGCGGCTTTTGCCATTCGTAGCGATATTTGTTGATGAGAATGCGCAGCAATTTTCGTTCGACATCGCACAACACATTTCCCACCCCATTTATGCGAACGTATGTTTTGGTATTTTTATTATAGGGGAAAGTACGTTCGGGAATCAACCGGGTTTTTCCACTTGCATGTTCGCCTTTTGTTCGCATATACTAAGTGAAAGGAACC
This sequence comes from uncultured Paenibacillaceae bacterium, assembly GCA_937925675.1. GTDB lineage: Bacteria > Bacillota > Bacilli > Paenibacillales > CALAME01 > CALAME01. The sequence goes on from CALAME010000051.1 coordinate 73,600, forward strand.
CAAACAAACGTTCGCTTTTTGGAGGGAGATACAGCATGGAAAAATGGCGCGGACGATGGGTGGAACTGATTTATGAGGATCGGCGCGGCGTGTTATCGCAGCGGACCGTGTATGTACAGCGCGTGGAGGGAAAATATATGATCGCATTTTGCTCCGCAAGGCAGGCGCCGCGACGCTTTGCGATCGATCGCGTTCTGTCTTTGCTGCCGGTGGTGCGCCATGCGGGATAAAGTCAACAAACTGACCCCAGGTGCGAACCTCCTTTGGGAATCGAGCCGGATGATGTTGCCCGAGCACAAGGAAGCGATCGCCCGCCATCGCCGTGAATTGCAGCGAAAGGAAAAGCCGGTGCTCGACGAGCAGCGGCTTATCGAACTGTCACATGTATTGTCGGAGGCGAGGCAGCGTCGGCTTGACGTCCGCCTCGTCTTGTATGATCCGTATGCAGAGCAGGTGCTCACCGGGCGCATCATCAAAATTGACCCGGTTCAGAGAAAGATGAGGCTTGCCACTGCGGAAGGGGAGGTGTGGATCAGCCTGGATGATATTTTGGATGCCCGCGTTGCGGGCGGACACGGAGACGATGAATGGGACTAGGCACCGGCTCAGTTGACCCAGCGGATGATCCGGTCCTCGCCCTGTCTGATTTTCGGCCGGGGTTCCTGCGTGCGGTATCCGAATGCCACCATGCAGGACACGCCGAACTGCCCCTCCTCCAGCAAGCCTTCCTCTTGCAACAATTGCTCCGCTTTCTGTTTGTCAAACCCTTCGATCGGACATGAGTCAATGCCGAGCTGTGCTGCCACCGTCATCATGTTGCCCAGCGCAATATACGTTTGCCGGCACGCCCATTCGAACAGCAACCGTTCGTCGTGAAGAAGCTGGAATTCATTTTCCAGAAAGTTGTGGAAACGTTGTTTGAACCGCGCGGCAGCTTCTTCCGGCAGTTTTTTGACTTCTTCAAGTACGTATTGCATATAGGGGGAGTCCGGCATCAAGGACGCAGCGGTGCGGGCCAATACGATGACAAAATGGCTGGCTGTCGGAATTTGCCCTTGACCGCCCCATGTAAACGGAAGCAGTTTTTTGCGGATCTCTGCATTTTGCAGCACGATAAATTTCCACGGCTCCAGTCCGAAAGAGCTGGGAGACAACCGGGCCGCTTCCAGAATGACACGGAAATCTTCGTCGCTAATTTTACGTTCGGGGTCAAACTGTTTACATGCGTGACGAAAGTGAAAGGCTTCGAGAATTTGTTGGCGCGTCGTTTCGTTGGACATGGATCGATCACCTCTAATTCCATATTGAAAACGTCATGCAAAGAAAAACGCCATTAAACAGTATAGCACAAGATGAGGGTTCGTTAGCACAAAATGGGGCGAAGCGATTCACAAGCCCGATGAATTCATGTATTCTTGTATGTGCATGCACTCGACTTAAATCAGTACGCGAAGAGAGGATGGACATAAAACGGCGATGGAGCGGAAACCGACCATGGAACAAGTATCGGTAAAACCGGGCGAATGGACACAGCAAAAAGTGGCCGCCTTGTTCGAACTGTTTCCTTCCGTCGTCACGGAAGTGGAAGATGAACAGGGAACGATTCGCCAGGTTATCGATTTTGCGCAATTGCGGCAAGAACTTTCCGGATTTATTGCGGAGGAGGAGCAGGAACGCTATGAATTGACCTGGCCAGGCAGACGGCGGGCGGAGCAGCTGGCCTGCTCTGAAACGGACAAAAGATTGGTGCCGGTGCGCCAGCAGAGCGAGGACTGGGAGACGACCGAAAACATTTACATTGAAGGAGACAACCTGGACGCGCTCAAACTGCTGTATAAGTCGTACGCGAACAAAATCCGTTGCATTTACATTGATCCGCCTTATAATACCGGCAATGAATTTATCTATAACGACCGTTTTCGCCGCAGGGGCGGCGTACCGGAGCGAGAGGGACAAGCAGATCACACACAGGGCGAACCTGCCTACAACTGCATACATAGCGAATGGTTATCGATGATGTATCCGCGCCTAAAGCTGGCGCGGGAACTTCTGAGCGAAGACGGCGCGATCTTTATCAGCATCGATGATCACGAAGTGGCCAATTTGCGCAAACTGTGCGACCACCTGTTCGGGGAAGATCGTTTTGGCGGGCAAATCATCGTGCAGACGAACAAGGGAGGGCAAGATTACAAACCGCTGGCGAAAACGCACGAGTATTTGCTCTGCTATTTCAAAAGCGCTTCCGGCCGTCTCAGACCGTTGCCGAAAACCGACCTGTCCACCTATCGGTATGAGGACGGAGAAGGACGCTATGAATTGCGTGAACTGCGCAACCGCAATCCGAAATTCAACCGCTCGAACCGGCCGAATTTGTATTATCCGATCTACGTGGACCCGAATAATAGGGACGCATACGGATGTTGCGCGATTTCGCTCGTCCCGGATGAGCGCCATACGATTGAAGTTTATCCGTTGAACAGTCGCGGTCAGGACAGCTGTTGGCGTTGGGGGCGCGAGCGGCTGGCTGAGAGCATCGTGCCCGGAAGTCCGGAACAAAGCGGCGTGGTCGCCCGGCAAAAGCGCGGAGGTGGCTGGAACATTTACGAAAAAAATCGGAAACGCACGACGAAAGCGAAAACGATCTGGGATGAAACGGAGATGCGAACCGAAAACGGGACCGCGGCTTTTCGCCAACTGTTCGGAGAACTTTATTTTGATCACCCGAAACCGGTCGAACTCGTCGAAAAGGTGGTGCGTCTGGCAACGGATCCTGACTCGATCGTGCTCGATTTCTTTTCCGGTTCGGCGACGACAGCGCATGCGGTCATGAAACTGAATGCGGAGGACGGGGGCAGGCGCAAAACGATCCTCGTCCAGCTGCCGGAAAAAATCCGCCCGGGCACCCCGGCGTATGAAGCCGGGTTCAAAACGATCTGCGACATCGGCAAGGAGCGCATACGAAGGGCTGCGCGCTTGATCCGCGAGCAAACCGGCGCTTCCATCGATGGAGGATTCAGGTTGTTTCGCATTGAAGCGGATGAAACGCACGTGGAACAAAGCGGAGACGGGATCGATCCGATGGACCGGTTCATCGAGATCCTGGTCGACAGCGGTGTGGAATGGTCAGCGCGGATCGAGCAGCGGCGTGTTGGCGACAATACGGTATTTGTTGCGGGCGATGGTCAACTGGCCGCCTGTCTTGATAAACGGGTGACGGAGGAAACCGTTCTGTTCATGGCGAGAATGAGCCCGGGCCAGGCCGTTTTCTATCGGCAGTCGTTCACCGCAAAGGAACGCCAAAACGCCGCTGAACACTTCCGGAATCTATCGCCCGAAACGGATTTGAAATGGCGCTGATCCGCTGGACCATCTTCTATGAGTTGAGCGAAGTTTGCGCGTTTTCCAGATCGTGACGGATTTGTTGGTTGACATCATAAGGGTGATACCAACCGTTGTTTTTCATATAGTTGGAGATCGCTTCGTGTATGCCGATCGCATCATCCAGCTGTTTTTGCAACAGGGTGCGCACTTCATAGGTCGTTGCTTCGGTAATGGCTGCCGCTGTCATGCGCACCGCGGATTTGGCTGCAAACAGGCAGTCCATCGCGATCACTTCATCGGTCAAAGTGTCCGTTCCGGTCAAGGTCTCCAATATTTTATGCAATAAAGTCACCGCCTTTCTGTAAATTCGCTTATGAGACAACGTGCTGAGACAACGTTTCCTGAAGCTGTCTGACGTGCCGTTCCGCAGTCTCCGCGTCCTTTTGCAAGATCAGCTTCAGGTTTTCATCCGAAACCAACTTCTGCATCGCTTTGGCTTTTGTCAAACAGAGACTTTTAAAGGCAAGCAGTTCGTGCAGTTCTAGTTTTTCGTGCATGGCGAGATCGTGTGCCTCGGTATCCATCGTCACACCTCCTTTATACGGTTAGACTTTCCACGCCGGGCTGGAGCTATGCGCTCCCTCGTTCAGCGTCAGCAAAAGCGAATACGCGCGGGAAGGTTTGGAAACAATGGCAGGTAAGAGAAATCTTCACAAAAATGAAGGAGGGGTCCGCCATGGGGGTATCCGCTTTGCATCAACGGATGGCGGAGCTGTGGACGATTCGGCGGTCACGGCCGCTTACAAAAGAGGAACAGCGCGAGCTGGATTTGTGTCTGGATGCAAATGTCACCTTGTGCTGGAAAATGTCGGCGCTGGAAAACTACACGTTGATGGCCTCGATGACGAATGATCATGAATGGTTGCATGCCTTGTGTGCACAGATCGATGAACTGCAGTACGGATCGTCATCGGAATCGCGCAAGAAAAAAGATGGGCATCGTTAGTCGTATCGCTGCCGCACCGATCGATTTGTAATCCAATTGTAAACAAAAATTGATCTAACTTTAACAAAAATGTTGTAAAGTATACATAACCTCCCTTTTATATAACGATTTTCAAGTAAACAGGGCCTGCGCTGGCAAAAACGCAGGCCCATTCTTTTTTATTATTGGCTTCATTTATTTTTTTACCTTTCTGCCCCGGCGAATTCCTCCTCGAAGAGATGTTCGGATCTCGCGCACATACCATAACGAATGAACATCGGAAATGGTGAATTGATGGCGGGCATAAAAGGCCATGGCTTCGTCATTATTTTCGTAAACGCGGAGGCGGGCGGTGCTTCGATTATGGCTTCGGAAAATGTCAAAGGCATGTTCTAAAATGTGAGTGCCGATTTTCATGCGGCGGTACTCAGGGAGCACGGCGATGGTCTCGATCCAGCCGCATTCTTCTTTCAGTTCCAGTTCATACACAGCCGCATCCGCATCTCCGACTTTAACGATCCCCACCATGCCCGGGTTCAGTCCGGATAAAGCTTTTTTTTCAACCATGTCGTCAGCATCGAGCGGGAACATGTGCGAAGAGTCGGCGAAAGCACGATTATAGACGTATTGAAAACGCTCCGGTTCTGCTTCGGACAGCGGAACAAATTGGATATGGCCAGTGGGCTTAAAAGCATCGGCGGACGGATCCATAGCCACGGTTGTGCCTTCCGCTTCAAGTACACGTTCTAATTCTAACGCACGGTCTGCAAGACGAAACCCCTGCCGGCTGAGTAGCTGCTTCAGATGAGCAGCATGCGGGGAGAGGCCGATTTTAAGCGAGCGCGGCTGAAGCGCCTGAAAAGCACGCACAACCGTATCCATCAAGGTCTCAAAAGCGGACTCGGTCGTAGGTACCATTTCCAGTAAAGGGATACACAGTTCACCGGTTTTTGTGGTATGCTTGGTGATGACGCCTGCTAGACCAGAGATTCGGCCCGTTTTCAGTGCGACAAAAACGCTGGCCCCGTGGTGAAACGTGCGGCTGGCCAAATGTAGATGCATATCCAGCATATTGGTGAACGTACCGTTTGCGAATATGGTCTCAAACAGCATCTGTTGCTCTGTTCGGTTCAGCCGATCATAAGTGGTGACGAGCATTCGGTTCGTTATCCCCCGTTCTCCATCGAGATCAAAATTCAATAAAAAATCATTTTCTATCATACACGAATTGGGATTCCGATAAAAGAAGGTGAGCCTGGATGGAACGATTGCGGGAATGGCTCGAAGATATGACGATCGAGGAATCAGTGGAGATCGCGCTTCACTATTACCTGATCGTCTTTACAGCAGTCGGCGTTTTCCTCTTGTCCGTACTTACATACCGAATATATCGCATCATCAAAAAAGTGCTGGAGGGTCAAGGGAACAAGGGCGGAAAAATGACGAACGGACTGACGACCGCACTGGTTCTGATTGATCTGTATCTGGCATCTGCATTGTTAATCGGCAGCTATTTGCCTCTCCTGGCTAGCAACTGGCAGCATCCGCGGTTTCTTTTTCCGTATGGACTGGTCACCATTTTGTATCAACGATTGCAGGAGCATTTATGGTTTCCGATCATCGAGATCGCCATCATTGCCGGGGGCGCCCTCATCAGTCTCATCTTTTTGCTGAATGCCCTTGCGAAACTTTTAGCCTCGGAAAAAGATCGCTTTCGAGGGATGGGGAGCCTGGTGCTGTCGTTTTTAGTCAGCGTCATTCCGATCGCATTTTACGCTTTATGATTGGACAGCGTAACCTGTGATCCGCATGGTGATCCGCATAAGAGCGACGCACAAACGAAAACCTAACGCAAAGATGTAAACACAAATGAATGTTTAAGGTAAAGGCTAACATGAAAAAACGCGGAGGGAACAGATGGACAACACGGTAAAGCTGATTCGCGTTGAGCGTGGAGGATTGGAGGAAAGTGCGCATCGCGGCATCATTGTGGTGGCTGATCGGGATGGGAACGTGATCGCCAATGCCGGACGAGCAGATACGGTCATCTTTGCCCGTTCTACAGCAAAACCGCTGCAAGCCGTACCGCTGATTGCCCGCGGCGGTGCCGACCGCTTTGGGCTGGACGAAAGGGAACTGGCGGTGATGTGCAGCTCGCACAGCGGGCAGACCCGGCATGTAAGAGCTGTACGGTCCATTTTGCGCAAATGTGGGCTGGATGAACAGTTTCTTCGCTGTGGCGCTCATATGCCCTGGCATGAACAGTCCCAGAAAAGGCTGGTACGTGAGGGAAAAGACGCTTCAGCGCTGCACAACAACTGTTCGGGCAAACATGCGGGCATGCTCGCCCTGTGCCGGATGCTTGACGAAGATCTAGCGACCTATATGCACCTGGATCATCCGGTGCAACGGATCGTGCGGGAGACGATCGCCCAGTTTAGCGGAGTTGCGAGCGACGACTTGCACCCGGGAAGCGACGGATGCGGACTCCCCGTCTACGCGCTGCCGATCGTCTCGTTGGCAAAGGCGCTCGCCCGGTTTGCTGCACCGGGATCGGATCTGACAGAGCCTGTTCGGGATGCCTGCCGCTTGTTGTTTCGGGCCATGCAGCGATTTCCGGAATACGTCGCCGGTGACGGCAGGGATGAAACGGTGTTGATGAAAGCGACCGGTTCCCGCTTTGTTGCCAAATCCGGGGCCGAAGGCCTGATGGCGGTCATGGTTCCGGAAAAAGGGTGGGCGATCGTGATCAAGATGGAGGATGGAGCGGCAAGGGGGGCGTTGCCGGCTGCGATCGAGGCACTGGATCAGCTCGGGCTGCTCAGGGATAACGAAAGAAAGCTTTTGGCACCGCACCGGATTCAAACGCTGTACAATTGGTCCGGCATGGAAGTCGGTGCGATCCGGCCGCAATTTCAACTGAAGTGAAAAACCGGTGTTCTGCCGGTTTTTCTTTTCTTTAGATATGCGGCGTAAAAAGGTATAATGGTCCTAACGGGAGGGAGCGATATGAGCGATAGGGTGCAAGGCATTAACCGAGATGACGGATTGAAAGTGAGCCGATTGCGTGCGACAGAACCGGCTCGACGGCTGGAAGGCTGGGAACGGGAAGCTAAGGGGCGCGAACAGGACCGATCTGTTTCCGCTTGGTCCCAAAAGGCTTCATTACGGCCGGATTCGACAGAAACGACGGAAGCCCAAGTCGATTCCCATCATTCCAACGTAGATGCGAATCTGCCCCTTGAAACGGTAACGATTTCGCTGGAGCGGTACGAACGGTTAAAGCAGCAGGCAGAACAGTGGCAACAGCTAAGCTCGGAGTTGCAATCCTTATGCACCTATTCGCTCATAAAAGTGCGCGGCAAAGAACGCCCTCTGTATCGTGTGGAATTGGACCGGCAAGCGTTGGCCAAGTGGCTGGAAATATTAAACCAAAATCGTTTTGAGGTGGCGAACATCGATTGGAAGCAGGGAGGTAACGGTTGATGCTCGATCATCGCGGATTTAAAGAAGGGGATATCGTTGAAGCGGTATACAAAAGCGGTGTCTATGTCGGAGAAGTGGTCGGCTTTTCGGATAGAACACCCAGAGCGAAAGTGCGGGTGATGGCAGTGCTTAGGCATCCCGAGCAGGGAGACCTGCACCGGAAAGGGGATGTAAACGTGGAGATGTTCCACGAACGGAAAGCGCTGTCCGAACGTGAAGTGGCGCTGGTTCCGTTAAGGGACATGCGCAAATTTGATGGTGAAATACCGGATTATCGTGCATCATTAAAAAGCGCGCTTGAGGATGAAATCCGTCGTCTGGAACAGGAACTGGCAAATCCGGCTCAGGGAGAATGGGCACGGGCGTCACTTGCCCATTTGTATCGTTTAAAAGCGGAGTACGGCTTTTAAGTTAAACTGGGGAACCAGGATTCGAACCTGGGAATCACGGAGTCAAAGTCCGTTGCCTTACCGCTTGGCTATTCCCCAGCAACAAGACATAGGTTGGCCAAAACAGGAGAAAATATGCATGAAAGGGGCGATACTCATGAAAATCGTTTCTATTGAACCAACGCCGAGCCCGAATGCGATGAAAATCAATCTGGATGAATCTTTGCCACCTCGCGTCCACAAAACGTACACAAAAGAAAATAAGCATATGGCGCCGGAACCGATTCGCCGCATACTGGAGGAGATCCCCGCGGTGAAAAGCGTGTTTCATACCGCTGATTTCCTTTCATTGGAGCGAGTGCCGAGCGGGGATTGGCGCGAGATTCTGGCCAAAACGCGGGAAATCTTTGGTGAAGATGCCCATGTCGGCCCCGTTTCTGAGAGCGTCGACCATTTTGGGGAAGTAAAGGTGTATGTACAAATGTTTCGCAAAATCCCGATGCAGATCCGCGTGCGCACCGAATTGGAGGAAGTACGGGAATCGCTGCCGCAACGATTTGTGGATGCTGCGATGGAAGCGGGAATGGCTTCTCCGAATCTGATCCGTGAGCGGAAGCTGGTGGAGTGGGGAATTCGTTACGGAGAACCGAAACAGATCGCGGAGCAGGTGTTACAGGAGCTGGAGGCGGCTTATGATGATGAGAGGCTCCAGGCTCTGAAAGAACGTGCGATGCGCCTTGGAGAAGGTGAAGAACCGATAGAACCGCCTTCAGCGGCTACCCCCGAGGAAGTGTTGGCGGCCCTCGATGATCCGGACTGGCGCAAGCGTTATGCAGCACTTGCCCAGTGGAAACCGGAACCCGATGCATTAAACGTGTTGGAGAAAGCACTGCAGGATGAAAACGTATCGGTGAGGCGGTTGGCTGTCGTTTACCTGGGTGACATTGGCGGTGATCAAGTGTTGCCGCTCCTTTTCCGCGCGCTGGAAGACGCATCGCCGGCTGTGCGGCGGACGGCAGGAGATACCTTGTCAGACCTCGGTGATCCGCGAGCCATCCCGCCGATGATCAAGGCGCTGAAAGATGAGAATAAACTCGTGCGCTGGAGAGCGGCCCGTTTCCTGTATGAAGTCGGTGACGAAACGGCCGTAGAAGCGCTGAAAGAAGCGGTAAACGATCCTGAATTTGAGGTCAGCCTCCAGGCCGGACTTGCGCTCGAACGCATCGAGAAAGGAGAGAAGGCGGAAGGAACGATCTGGCAGCAGATGACGCGTGCCCGCCAATCTTGACGGTAAACCCGGCCTAAAAACGGTGTCTTGACGGGCAAGCAAAATGGTCAGAACGAATACGGGACGTGCTGCAATATAAAAGACATTTTTCCGGTTTTTCCGATCCATTGTTCCATCGTATCGTCATAATGCATTAACAGAATCTTTTCCTGTATAGGTTCAGGCAAAGTCAACAGTTGTTCCAATGAGGCGTGAACGGTCGCCGGCTGGCTTAACTGACAGTCGTGCAAGATCCGGTGACACTTGCGTTGGTCATGGGCATATCGGATGAGATCGGCATCGAAAATCACGTCAGCACTGTAAAAGAGGTTGTTCAGAAAAAGGGAATAGCTCGGTTTACCCGGGACATGTTGGGTCTGCATCGCTTCCAGACGCAAATGCGGACGGATTTGAAGCGAAGTTTGTTCGGCGACCTTAACGACGTGAAAGAAACGATCCAGACCACCCGGATGCAGCGGTTCATCCATGCCGGCTTTCAGGCTGTTCTCCCACAGGGGTTCGAGCAGTTTTTCGGGGACAAACAACTGCGGTTTACGTTTGAACAGATAGAGGTTTTGATAGGCCAGTTCTTCCAGGCCGCCGATGTGATCGGCATGTAAATGGGTGATGAAAATCCCGTCGATCCGGTTAAGTGGAATTTGCAATTGATAGAGGGAAAGGGTGGCCGTTACTCCGCAGTCGATTAAAAGAGTGTATCCATCAACCTTAACGAGTGCATTGTTGTTGTAATATTTTTTGGCAAAAGCATTTCCGGTCCCGAGCATCAATAAACGCATCTGGATCCCCCCCATTTTTAGGAAAAACGAATTCCGACTGAAGTTCGCAACTCTTCCAGAATTATCGAGTATATATTTACGTCATAGTTTTCCAAGGCGATGGAGGTTTTCATACATGAGATGGAAGAAGTTGCTGCTGCTCGTTTGCCTATTTTTGCTCCTTGGTGCCGTGACTGTTTGGGCGAGCGATACTTATGAATGGTACAGGGGCAAACCGGTATCGGTGTTCATTAACGACCAGCAGGTGAACACGCGCGGACTGTTGATGCAAATGGGCAACGATAGCAAAGTGATGATGCCCTTGCGCGATGTTGCTGATATGCTGCAAGCCATGGTCACATGGAATGCCGATACGCAAACGGTTCGTATGTACAAACCGAACGTGCACATCTTTTTGTCCACGATGAACAAGGACGGTTCATTCGGCACGTTTGGCAAAGTGTATCACAAAGAGAAACATGATTTTTTCATATTCACGCAAATTGACAGCCTGGTCAGAGATGTTCACTCACTCAAGTTTGAAATACTCGATCCGAACGGAAAGAAAGTGTATGAGCACGAACATGTGTTGAACGGCACTACGGATGATGTGTTATGGGTGAGAACTCCGAACATCCAGCTTGAATTTGCCCATCGCGGCGAATACAAGGTGAAGTTGTACATGAAGCTATCCGCTTCGAGCCCGTATCACCTCGTGTCGGAGAAAGTGTTTCATTCCAGCAGCAGATAAGAGGAAACCTTTTTTACACACCTTGTTTTTGCACACTTTGGTTGACCCGGCATCTCTCCCGTGCTAAGATGGGTGAAAGTCAAATTTTTTTGGAGGGTCGCCATGGAACATTCGCCCGAGCAGGCGGAACCGTCTGTCGTATTTGTTGATGAAGAGGGCAACGAGAAGGAAATGCTGGTGATCGGCACATTCTCATTGCAGGACACTACCTATGCGGTCTTGATTGACAAGAACCGTCCGGAAGAGGACGGGGTCATGATGAAAGTCCAGGAAAACAATGAAGAAGCATACTTGGTTCCCATCGAAGATGACGAAGAATGGGAGCGGGCAGTCGAAGCTTACGAGAAATGGCTGGACAGCTAAATCGCAAGTATGAAATAAAGACTGAAGACAAACTCCCTCGTGCGATCACTCGCAGTGGGAGTTTTGTCGTTGATAAGGTATGAGGAAACTACAGTTTTGGATGTCAATCAAGTTGCAAGTGTGGATATCACCATCGACGGAGCGGATGAACCTGTTGAAAGTCTTTTGCATATAAACACACGTATAATTGCAGAAGATGGGGAACTTAGAGTGATAAAAAGGAAGGTAAAAGGATGAAAGATGTTACAGCATTTTCCCATTAAAGAGAAAATGGTTAAAAAAATTAGTACAAAAATAAAGACTGTCAACAAGGAACTTTGTCGACAGTCTGGGAGGAATGTATTCCCTTTTTTTATGTCCTGATTCACAATGGTTTTTACTTGTAATTGTAATGGATGACTCTACCGTTAAACATTTGCAGCTCTGCCTTGAGCCGAGATGCGAGAAACTTGCACAGTTCATTCGCTTTGGCTTTATCGCCATGAGTGCTGCCGTCCGGGAGTGCAACCTGGACGTAATGGACGGTCTTTTCTTCACCCTCATCCGACGTGACGGTTTGTTGTCCGACGCCGAACACGATGTGACGATACTTCTCATTTTTTCCTTTTAAATAAAACCATTTCCCTTCACCTTCGGGCTTCATTTCCACGGTATACGGAAATGCGGCGTCCTCATAGTCCCAGCCGAGTTGGCTGGCGGTTCTCGACATTTGTTCGCGATAAATTTGCAACTGTTCTTTCAAATCATCCAGTGTCAAAGATTCTACTCCGGAATTTTCGACGAATCGAATATATGCGCTCTGGCCCAAAGAAAAAACACCTGCCCTGGTAGATGGTCTAAAAATCATCATAGCATTAAAGCGTTGGATTGACAACCGTCAACGGATCGCCGGCGTTTCCACAATGACCTTTACGTTTTTCAGTGTTTTGTCCTCAGGGCCTTGTACGGGAAGACCGACCTCCAGATGCTCCATAATATAATCGATATTTTCCTGTGAAACAACTTCGCCCGGCAACAAAATCGGTATTCCCGGTGGGTAAACCATAATGAATTCCGCAATGATGCGACCGACCGACTCTTTAAGCGGGACCACCTCGGTATCCGCATAGAATGCGTCGCGCGGCGTCAAGGAAAGTTGCGGTATTTTCGGTGTAATGATGCGAACGGTTCCCGATGGTTTCAAACCGTGATGGGCTCTGGCGCATTCTTCCAATGCTCTGACGAGCCGTTCGATGCTTTCCTCGTTATCTCCGGGTGTGATGAGACATAAAATATTGTACAAATCGCTCAGTTCCACTTCGATATTATGGTGTTGACGCAACCAATTTTCCACATCGTAGCCGGTTATGCCGAGTTCGCTGACATGGACGATCAGCTTGGTCGGATCGTAGTCCCAAGCCGCTTCCTTGTCTAGAATTTCTGCTCCGGGACAATACAGCCCCTCGATTTCGTTGATGCGTTTGCGGGCTTGTTCCGCCAGCATGATCGATTTCTCAGCCATTTCGCGTCCGTGCAACACCAGATGTTTGCGCGCCGTATCTAAAGATGCGAGCAACAGATAGGATGTGGAAGTTGTCGTCAGCATGTTGATGATCGATTGCACCCTGTGCGGATTGACGCGGTTTCCTTTCAGGTTGAGCAATGAGCTTTGCGTGAGCGAACCGCCCAGCTTATGCATGCTTGTCGCTGCCATATCCGCTCCGGCCTGCATCGCTGAAACCGGAAGCTTTTCGTGAAAATGAATATGCGCCCCGTGTGCTTCATCGACGAGAACAGGAATGTCGCGTTCATGGGCCAGACGTACGATTTCTTCCAGATGGGTACAGATTCCGAAATAGGTCGGGTTGATCACGAAGAGCGCTTTTGCGTCAGGGTGCAACTCGAGCGCACGCCGCACCGCCCTCGTCGTGATTCCATGAGCGATCCCGAGCCGTTCATCCATGCCGGGAGAAATGAACACCGGCTTGGCACCGGCAAAAATAATCGCTGACATCACCGATTTATGAACATTGCGCGGAACGATAATTTTATCGCCGGGCCGGCAGACGGACAAAATCATTGTCATAATTGCACCGCTTGTCCCTTGCACAGAAAAAAAAGTATAGTCTGCACCGAAAGCATCTGCCGCCAGCTCTTGCGCTTCCCGGATGACACCGGTTGGACGATGCAGATCGTCGAGCGGTGCAATGTTGATCAGATCGATGGAAAGGGCGTTTTTGCCGATAAACGATTGGAACTCTTCGTTCATGCCCAGCCCGCCCTTGTGCCCGGGAATGTGAAATTGCAGCGGATTGCGCGATGCATGTTCGACCAGGGCTGTAAATAGTGGTGTGCGGTGATGATCCAACGACAACTCCTCCTTCGTATGGCAATGGTACAACAAGTGTGAGTATACCAGAAAAAGAACGATTTAAAAATATGTTCAAAACCTTTTTGTTACACCCGCATTCAGGTATGGTAAACTAGGGGAAGGTTCATGAACGAGGATAGGCGTCATCGCATTGGCGGGAGGAATGGATTTTGAACAAAAAAATAGCTGTGATCATGATTTTGTTAATCGTCATGTTTCTCGGTTTCGGCATCATCATTCCGATCTTGCCCGAGATCGTTTCGGCTGCGCATCTGGCGGTCATGCTGGCCGTTTATTCCGCTGCTTCGTTCATCATGTCCCCCGTCTGGGGCGGACTGTCTGACCGCATTGGCCGCAAACCGGTCATCGTGATCGGTTCGCTCGGTTTTAGCGTCAGCTTTCTCTTGTTTGGCCTGTTCATCGATCATTTGTTCTGGATGTATGTTTCGCGCCTGCTGGGCGGGCTTTTCTCCGGAGCCGTCATTTCGTGTGCGGTCGCTTATGTTTCCGATGTCACAAGCGAGGAAGAGCGGACGAAAGCGATGGGGCTTGTCGGGATGTCGATTGGGATCGGTTTCATCTTTGGCCCGGCGGTGGGTGGGCTGCTCAGCTACTTCGGCCATGCGACACCGTTTTTTATCGCTTCCGCTATTTCTTTTTTTGCCTTCATGCTTGTGCTCACCCGCCTGGACGAGTCGCTGCCGGCGCATGCGCGCAGGACGGACAAAGCGGGGCGTCCTTCCCGCTGGAGCGCCTTTACGGGGCGGATGAAATATTTGTACATGCTTGCCTTTATCGTGTCTTTCACCCTGGCGGGACTTGAAGCCGTATTGCTCTATTTTCAACAGGAGCGCATCGGAGCGACCTCCTTTCACTTCGGGATGATGCTGTTGATCAGCGGCATCGTCGGAGCGTCGATCCAGGGGGGAGTGGTGCGGCGCTTTATCAAAAAAGGAGATGAACCCAAATTTGTACTGACCGGGTTGATCTTGTGTGCGCTCGGTTATTTCCTGCTGCTCTTGTCCGACCGTTTCCTGACTGCGACGCTTTATCTGTGTATATTTTCGTCCGGAAACGCTCTATTGCGTCCTTGTGTCACGTCGCTCATCACGCAGAAGACAACTGTCGGCCAAGGGGTGGCGACCGGCTTAAGCTCATCGATGGACAGTCTCGGCCGGATTATCGGACCGCTGCTCGGGGCTTCGCTATTTTATATCCATTCCTTTCTTCCGTTTATCGTCGGAGGTATCGTTTGCCTCGGCTCCATCGGTTTTCTGTACCGGTTCTTGCAGCTTGATCGACAACACGTCGCACAAAAAACCTGATTTGGCGCTGGCGGGAAGGAATTGTAAATCGAATGTCGAAATATTCAAGTGACGACCATTTCGAGGAATCTATGGCAGGGGGGAGGGAAACCATGATTTCGAAGAAAAAATTTTATCCTCTTCTGTTTTTGGCCGTATTGTTTTCCTTTGCCGCCGGTGCTTATGCTGCAGACGGGATCGAGAAGGTCGAGGCGTATTTAAGACCGGATTTTCGCATTGAACTGGACGAGCTGCCCGTTGTGCTGGATCCGCCTCCGCTCTTGTATGAAGGCCGGACTTATTTGCCGATCCGGGTCATATCGGAACTGCTCGGTGCCAAGATCGACTGGGATCAATCCACTTTCACGGTCAAGATCGTTAGTCCGCAATCCTTGTCTTCGGAACCGGCTGACAAAAGCACGCAATTTCCCGGCTATCCTACATATTCCGGGCCGATTTATATGGAAGAAAAGATCCGGTTCGGGGAAATTTTAAATTATGTGATGGAATACGGGGACAAAGAATATGAGGTGTTGACCAACCAGTATAAGGGGACGATGTTTTTTAGGCTCAGCGATCTGGATCCGATCCTTCCCGATTATAACGGTCTGCGCATCTGGGAAGAAGAAGAGACAGCACTTAAGTTTGTGCTTTTCTCCGATCTGGCTGAAAAGCTGGACCAGTCCCCGCAATTTGTGAAGTTTGTCGATGGTCCGATCATTACCGGGAACTTGGATGACAATCAGCGCCGGGCCTTGTTAGGGCCGCATCGTTTCGCCCACTATATTCGCCCGTTGCCTGGTGAACCGGGTTATTATGAGGTGCTCATGTCCATCGATGGTGAATATTACATACGTCATGTTGAACTGATTCATCGGCCAGGCACGACAAACGGCTGGATTTCACAACAGCGCAAAAGAATCGAACTGTACAAAGAAGAGGATGAAGATTGAAAACGCATCGCCTCGATATGTCGCGGATGAGCGTCTGGACAACTTCCGGAACGAGAAGGAAAAGAGCCATCCGCGACAAAAAATGTACATGAAACCAAGTTGCCAAATCATACAATACAGTATAAGATAGTAGTAAGCGCTTTTGTCTGAACATTCTGTCACTTGGTCGAATCTGGCACTTGGGAGGGATTGCCGTGAGCCGTAGTTATGAAGTCGAATATTGCAACCTGGAGCTGCGCTTTGATCGTCGGCGAATCCAAAGTCTCATTTCAGACCTGATTGAGGAAGGTTACTCGCTATATTGGAATGAAAATGACCGATATTTCATGATTTCCATTCGTTCCGGTCGCAAGCTGATTAAGCTGAAATTCGAACGGACGAAAGAGCGGTTCAAGTTGGTTGGAAATTATACTGTCAGAGATCCCAAGCTTGCCGAACTGATAGAAAAAATGATCGGAGACACACGTGGACATGCTGTGGTCAAGCGATTTATCGATGAGCAGATTCTCATTGAAAACATTATGTTTGGTGAGATTATCCGCACCGTAGAAATTAACGGGGTGAAACAGAAAGTTCTGTTTGAAAAAGATCCGGCAGTTTCAGCGGAATCTGTGGCTCAGGCGTTTCGTTCCGACCGGATTGAACGGCGTATTCCCGTACTGCGAATGGAACTCGATTACGAACTGATGACCTTGCACGATCTGATTCAGAATGGGGCTTCTGAAGATGAAATCAAAGCCTGCAAAGAGCGGCTCGAACAACTGCGTCAAGAGTGGTTGCTGACAGAGGCGTAAACATCAAAACAAACTCCCGATGAGGGAGTTTGTTTTTCAACGATATTGTTAACGTGTGCAACCTATGCTATTATGAGAGTTGGGGTGATCCTATGGGGTGACGATCAAGGACATTGCCCGATTGGCAGGTGTGTCACATACGACCGTTTCAAGGGCGTTGAATGACAGCCCGCTCATCAATAAAGAAACGAAGGAACGCATCCGTGAACTGGCGCGCAAGCTGCATTATACACCGAATGTCAGTGCACGCAGTCTCGTGCTTGACCGCTCCTACAATATCGGGCTCTTTTTTTCCACACTGGGCAAAGGTACTTCATCCGGCTTTTTGCATGATGTCGTGCGCGGCGTGAACCGTCGTATCAAACACCGTTACAATCTGGTGCTCAAAGGGATCGATGATTACGACGATTATACCGCCATCTCGCCCAAAAACTTTGACGGAATTATCGTCATGAGCCAAAGCGCCAAGGACGATGCGTTTATTGAAACGGTTCTGAAAAATGGCATCCCCCAGGTAGTGTTGAATCGCCGCGTCGATTTTGCCGGCGTATGCAACATATTGAGCGATGATTATCAAGGTGCATTCAAACTGGTCTCCTATATGATTCGCCAAGGGCATCGTCGCATTGCGCTGATCGAAGGGAAGGAAGGATTTCATTCGGCCGATGAACGGGCGGCCGGGTATACGGACGCATTGAAGGCACATGGAATTGATCCGCAAGAAAATGTACGTATACGGGGAAGCTATGATCTGGAAAGCGGATATGAAGCGATGCGTCAGTTGCTTGAGAAGCGTCCGGTGCCTACGGCTGTATTTTGCGCCAACGATGATATGGCCGTCGGAGCGATCAAAGCGGCGATGGAAAAAGGCATGGCCGTCCCGGATGACATTTCTGTTGCCGGTTTTGACGACAGCCTGTTTGCGGCCTATATGTCACCGGCGCTGACGACGGTCAAACGACAGATCGAACAGATCAGCCAGCTCGGCGCAGACAAATTGATGCGGATCATCGAGATGAAAGATCGGTCGGAACCGGTCCAGAAAATTCAGACAGAAGTCATCCGTATGGAGGCCGAACTGATTGTGAGAGAGTCCGTTGCCAAATGTCTTCAGTGACATTGACATATCATTAAACGACCGAGGAGGAATTTGTAGCAATGGCATCGTTCCAAGCAATTGCAAATGCGATTCGAGAAGGTAAAATCGACCAGATTCAGGAGCCGAAAGTAAAAGTTTACCCGCGTTCGTACCATGAACACGAAAATACGAAACTGCTTATGATCCGTCTGGACAAGACGAAATATATCGTCGCTGTCGGCAGCGGAGCGCTTTATGACGAACTGCAAGGAGAAGAAAAAGAAGGTTGCAAGCTGTGCGGTCTCACCCATGAAAACAGGCTGGTCATCAACCGCTATTTTGATTTTACCGTTCCGCGGGCGTTCGGAACGAAAGTGGCGACGATCGGGCTGGGAGACAGGCTGGGTCTTGCTTCTCCTGGACATATCAAGACGGTCGAAGGACGCGATGTCCGTCCGATTCTGGCGCAGCAAAGCATCCGCGAGCTGGACCTGACCGGCCGCAACTATAAAGAAGTGCTGGATGCCGCATGCTTCGCTGTTTTCCAAGAAGGTTACAAAGACGGTTTTGGCGCTGACGGCGACCATTTGAAAGTGGAATCGGATATCCAGATGTCGCTGGACCTTGGCTTTACGATGTTGACTCTGGACTGTTCTGAAAAAATCAACAATGACATCGAAGGGCTGTCTGCTGATGAAATTGCGGACCGCTATGCCAAACTCGACGAAACTATCCGCAAGCATTATGAAGAAAAGTTTCTCGATCGCACTTTTGATGTAGAGGGTACGACGATTTCGTTCGATCGCGCGTCCTTGATGAAAAATGTGCTCATCTACGGTGAAGCGATCGAATTTATGGTGTACATCTATGAAAAGTACATCAAACCGCTCGATCGGGAAATTGATTTCGAAATTTCAATCGACGAAACGATGACACCGACCGCACCAGAGGCACACTATTTTGTCGCCAAGGAACTGTATGACCGCGGATTGGAAATTTACAGCATGGCTCCCCGTTTCTGCGGCGAATTCCAAAAAGGCATCGACTATATCGGCGATATTGAACAGTTTGAACGGGAGCTTGCCGTACATGCACGCATTGCTGACCATTTCGGTTACAAGCTGAGCATCCATTCGGGAAGTGACAAATTCAGCGTATTTGAACTGATTGGCCGCTATACGAAAGGACGTTTCCATGTCAAAACGGCGGGAACGAACTGGCTGGAAGCGGTAAGAGTGGTCGCTCGTGTCAATCCGGACCTGTATCGCCGAATGCATCGCTATGCCCTGGAACATGTGCATAAGGCGCTTAAATATTACCACATTACAGCAGACTTCGATGCGATCAAACCGCTCGATGAAGTCTCGGATGCCGAACTGCCTGATTACATGAACGATAACAACGCACGTCAGCTCATCCATATCACCTACGGGCTGCTTCTGCAGGCCAAGGACGAATCGGGCAAATCGCTCTTCAAAGACGAGTTCTATGATACGCTGATTGAACAGGAAGAAGCGTACGAACAGGCACTACAGGAACATATCGGAAAACATTTGCGTCTGCTTGGCAAATAAGGACGAAACTGATGCGACGGGAGGCATGAAAGATGGAAAGGCTTCGCAAAGCGCTGGAAGGGATCCCGATCCCGCAGATGTACCGCGTGCGGCAAAAATTTGATGACAGCAAGCTGGACGATCCGATCGCCGTATTGGAAAAAGAATTGGACAAACCGGGTGTCATCGATTCGATCAAGCCCGGTCAGGAGGTGGCGATTGCCGTGGGCAGCCGCGGCATCGCCCATATAGACCGCGTTACGAAAACGGTAGTCGATAAACTGAAGGCGGTAGGGGCCAAGCCGTTCATCGTCCCCAGCATGGGCAGCCATGGCGGTTCCACCGCTGAAGGGCAAGCGGAAGTGCTGCGCCATCTCGGCATCGATGAAAATACGATGGGCGTTCCGATCCGTTCTTCCATGGAAGTGGTACAGATCGACCAAATGTCCAACGGACTGCCGGTTTACGTGGACAGCTATGCCTACAAAGCCGACGCGATCGTCGTCATCAACCGCGTGAAGCCGCACACCGCGTTTCGCGGTCCGGTTGAGAGCGGCCTGATGAAAATGATCAGTATCGGACTCGGCAAACAAAAGGGCGCGGAAGCGTGCCACCAGCTCGGATTTAAATATATGGCGCAATTCGTGCCGGAAATGGCGACGCTCATGATGAAAAAACTGCCGATCAAATTCGGCGTTGCGCTCGTCGAAAACGCGTACGATGAAACATGCATTGTCGAAGCGATTCCGGCAGCGCAAATTTACGAACGGGAAGTGGAGTTGCAAAAAATCGCAAAAAGCCGTATGCCCCGTCTTCTGTTCAATCAGATCGATGTACTCGTCGTCGATTACATCGGCAAAAACATCAGCGGGGACGGTATGGATCCGAACATTACCGGACGCTTCCCGACACCCTATGCTTCGATTGATCTCGAAGTGAACAAGGTGGTCGTGCTGGACTTGACCGACGAATCCGAAGGTAACGGCAACGGAATCGGTGCGGCTGACTTTACGACCCAACGCTTCGTGGACAAAATGGATAAACCGGGAACCTACATGAACGGTCTGACCTCCACCGTGTGTGCACCGACGAAAATCCCGACGACCCTGGAAAATGATAAAATGGCCATCCAGGCGGCGGTAAAAACTTGCAACATTTTAGACTACAACACCTGCCGGCTCGTGCGTATCCGCGATACGCTGCACATCGGTGAAATTGAGGTTTCGGCGCCGATGATCGACGAAGTGAGAAACCATCCGGACATGGAAGTGATCGAAGGGCCCTATTCCTGGACGTTTGACGAACGGGGGAATTTGCTCTGATGGTGGATTTGGAACGGCCATACGTACTCGCGGTCGATATCGGTACGACGAGCACCAAGACGCTCATCGTCGATCGTAAAGGGGCGGTGCATGCCGCCCATTCCGTGGAATATCCACTGTATACGCCGAAGCCGGATCGGGCGGAACAGGATCCGGAACAAATCTACCGCGCTGTCCTTAAAGGGATACGCGCGGTGCTCGAGAAAAAAGGATTGAGCGGAAAAGACATCCTGTGCGTCTCATTCAGCTCCGCCATGCACAGCCTGCTGGCGGTCGATCGGAATCATCGTCCTTTGACGAATTGCATCACGTTTGCAGACAATCGCAGTACCGAGTATGTTCGTCTGCTGAGGGAAAAATATGATGGACATCGCATCTATCTGAACACCGGTACGCCGATCCACCCGATGTCGCCGCTGCTCAAACTGATGTGGATGAAAGACCACGAACCGGAAGTCTTCGCTACAGCCTACAAATTTATCGGCATCAAAGAATATGTTTTTGCCCGCCTGTTCGGAACGTACGTCGTCGATTATTCCATCGCCAGTGCCACCGGACTTTTCAATCTGGAGTCGCTCGCTTGGGATGAACAGGCGCTGGCTGCAGCCGGTATTACACCGGAGCGCCTGTCCGAGCCGGTAAACACGACTCATATCGTAACCGGCATGAATGCGGAAGCGGTCCGGGAGACCGGTCTATTAGCCGATACTCCTTTTGTCGTCGGCGCTTCCGATGGCGTGCTCGCCAATCTCGGGATCGGCGCGATCGATCCCGGCGTATATGCGGTGACGATCGGTACGAGCGGCGCTGTGCGCGGTGTTGTAAGAAAGCCTGTGACCGATCCGGAAGGACGGCTGTTTTGCTATGCGTTGCACCAAGACTACTGGGTGATCGGCGGAGCGATCAACAACGGGGGCATCATGCTGCGCTGGGTTCGCGACCAGCTGGCTACGCTGGAGGCCAAACAGGCAGCGGATATGGGTGAAGATGCCTATGATTATTTCTCCAGACTCGCGGATGAAGTGCCCGCAGGTTCGGACGGGCTTATTTTTCTGCCGCTTTTGGCAGGGGAGCGAGCTCCGTACTGGAATGCTGATGCGCGCGGTGTCTTTTTCGGTTTGAATTTGTATCACCAGAAGAAGCATATGATCCGCGCAGTCATGGAAGGGGTCATGTACCGCATCCGTTCCGTGACAGAAGCTCTGACCGATGTGACCGGACAAAAGCCGAGGGAGATGCGCGCATCCGGTGGCTTTGCTAGATCGCTGATGTGGCGGCAAATGATGGCCGATGTGCTCGCTACCGATGTATCGATTCCCGAATCGATTGAAAGTTCGGGTACGGGAGCGGCCAAGCTGGGACTGTTGGCGGTCGGCGCGATTAAGGACCTTGGCGAAACGTCCGGCTGGGTCAAAACTGTGGATACCCATCGTCCGCGTGCACAGGAAAGCAGCGTGTATGAGCGTCTTTATCCGATTTATATGGATGTATATCTTCGTTTGCGAGAGCCGTTCAGAAAGATTGCGGCCTTTCAGCGTGAACAAGGATAAAAGGGAAAATACAGCTTAAGGAGGCATGGAAAATGAACTTGTTTGACTTGACGGGTAAAACGGCTGTGGTCATCGGAGGGAACAGCACGTTGGGCGGTGCGATGTGCGTCGCTCTTGGCGGACATGGCGCCGACGTGGCGGTCGTCGGCCGCAACATGGAAAAGGCCGAACAGGTGCGTAAAAAAATCGAGGAAGTCGGAGGCAACGCCAAATGCTTCCAAGCCGACGCTACGAGCGAAGACGATTTAAAACGCGTGCTGGATGAGGTGCTGCAATGGACAGGGCGGGTCGATGTTTTGATGAACTGCCCCGGAATGAACAGCGCCACACCGTTTTTTGAATTGACGATGGAAGAATGGGACCAGATCATGGAAGTCAACTTGAAAAGCGTCGTCAAGGCCTGCCAAATTTTTGGCAAGCATATGGTGGAACAAGGTCAGGGGGGCAGCATCATCAACATCTCGTCGGTATCTTCCGATCCGCCGCTGTCGCGCGTGTTCACCTATTCCGCATCGAAAGCAGCTGTCAACAACGTCACCAAGTTTCTGGCGCGCGAATTTGCCCCGTACAACATACGCGTGAATGCGATTATTCCCGGTTTCTTCCCGGCAGAGCAAAACCGAAAGATTTTGTCGCCTGAGCGGGTGGAATCGATCATGAACCATACACCGATGAAACGGTTCGGCGAGCCGGAAGAATTGCAGGGAGCGGCCGTTTGGCTGGCCTCGGACAAAGCTTCGAGCTTTGTGACCGGTGCGCTCATTCGCGTGGATGGCGGCTTCGGAGCGATGACGATTTAATCCTCTATTTGCCGTCATGCCCATAAAACGCTAAAATAAAGAATATTGAAAATTTGCAAATTCAGTAGAAGGATGGGAGCAAATCATGTCGAAACAACAAATCGGTGTGATCGGCCTTGCCGTTATGGGCAGAAACCTGGCGCTCAATATTGAGAGCCGTGGATTTTCCGTCGCTGTGTACAATCGTACAGCGGAAAAAACAAAACAGTTTATTGCCGAAAACGAAGGCAAAAATCTGCTCGGCACTTATACGATGGAAGAGTTCGTCAACTCGCTGGAAAGACCGCGCAAAATCTTGATCATGGTGCAAGCAGGCGCGGCTACCGATGCGACCATCGAACAACTCGTACCGCTTCTCGATGAAGGCGACATCTTGATCGATGGAGGAAACGCCCATTTTCCGGACACGCAAAGACGCAGCAAAGAACTGGAGCAAAAGGGGATCCGCTTTATCGGCGCCGGCATTTCCGGAGGCGAGGAAGGTGCGCTGAAAGGACCTGCGATCATGCCCGGCGGCCCAAAGAGTGCCTATGAGCTGGTAGAGCCGATCTTGACCGCCATTTCCGCCAAGGTCAATGGTGATCCTTGCTGCACATATATCGGACCCGACGGTGCCGGCCATTATGTCAAAATGGTTCACAACGGCATCGAATACGGAGACATGCAGCTCATTTGTGAATCGTTCCATTTGCTGAAAGACGTGCTCGGACTCAATGCAGACGAGTTACACCAAATTTTTTCCGAATGGAACAAAGGGGAACTCGATAGCTATCTGATCGAAATTACCGCTGACATCTTTACGAAAAAAGACCCTGAAACCGGTTTGCCGATGATCGATGTCATCCTGGATACCGCAGGGCAAAAAGGCACCGGAAAATGGACAAGCCAAAGCGCGCTCGATCTCGGCGTTCCGCTTTCGATCATTACGGAATCGGTGTTCGCTCGTTGCATTTCCGCCATGAAAGAAGAGCGTGTAGCGGCAAGCAAGGTGCTGAAAGGGCCGGCTCGCAAAGCACCCGTTCCGGACAAGGAGTCATTTATTGAATCGGTGCGCAAGGCGCTGTACGCCAGCAAAATCTGCTCGTACGCCCAAGGTTTTGCACAAATGCGCGCCGCTTCTGAAGAGTATGGCTGGAACCTCGATTACGGCAGCATCGCCATGATTTTCCGCGGCGGTTGTATCATCCGGGCACGGTTCCTGCAAAACATTAAAGAAGCTTACGATCGTGATCCGAACCTGAAAAACTTGCTGCTCGATCCGTATTTCAAAGAGATCGTGGAAAACTACCAGGATGCATGGCGTGAAGTCATTATGGTTGCAATTCAGCACGGTATTCCTGTTCCTGCGTTTTCCAGCGCACTGGCTTACTATGACAGCTATCGTTCGGAAAGACTGCCCGCAAACTTGCTGCAGGCACAGCGCGACTATTTTGGAGCGCATACGTTCCAGCGTGTAGACAAAGAAGGATCGTTCCATTTTGACTGGCTGAACAGCTAATTGAGCCCCTCTTTCTGGCCAATCCCTTCTGCTTTTGGACCGCCTGTTTCATGGGGACATTCAGAAGGCAAGCATTCGAGCAATCGGACCGTTTTCGCCAGTCGCAGGCGAATAAAATCCGGTTCCATGCGGCTATACAGGTCGTTATTTAGGAGACTGAGAGCGATCCCGGCATACTCGGCAAACCAGGTTAACAAGTGTGGTTGAGTCAGACCCAGAAGTTTCGGGTCTTTCTCGACCATCCTTTTTTTCATATATTCCAATACCCGGATCACCTCCGTGCGACAAAGCGGATGATGCGGATCCAGGATACGCTCGATCATTTTGGCCGGTTCCATATCGAGTTCCATTCCGCCATTTCCTTTCTTTTGAGAGGGTTTACGGTTTTGTTACTATTCTATTCATGGCATTTTGGACATATATCCCGCTTGATATTTCCACATGGAATTTCGGATTGTAACAAAAGAAGCAAGGGTGAACGGGAAAATTGAACGTCAAAAATATTATTCTGATCGGTTTTATGGGTACAGGGAAAAGCACCATTGCCTCCGTATTGGCGGATCGTCTCGGCTGGAAAAAGGTAGACACGGACGAGATGATCGTAGCGGAGGCAGGAATGTCGATTCCTGCCATTTTCGAGCAATATGGCGAAGCCCGCTTTCGCGAATGGGAAAGTGAAGCCGTGCGCAAGGCAACGAGCGGTCACAAGCAGGTGATTGCGACGGGGGGCGGCGCCGTTCTGGCTGAAATCAACCGGCAACGGATGCTTGAAAACGGTCTTGTCGTCGCATTGCACGCCGATATGGAGACGATCATCCGGCGGGTGGGCAAAGATAAAAACCGTCCCCTTCTGCAAGGGGATGTGCGCAAAAAAGTGCAGGTCATGATGGAACAGCGAAAAGATGCTTACCGATTTGCCCACGTCACGATTGATACGTCGGACAAAACGGTCAGACAGGTTGCTGACCTCATTTTGAGCCAGATGAAAAAATATCCAGATTCTGCTATGATAGAAAAAGAATGAGCAAAAATGAGAATGGTTGAAAAAGAATAGGAGAGAAGCGAATGAAAGCACGGGTTCGGCCGACGGCCGCTCTGCGGGGAGAAATTCAGGCCCTTTCATCTAAAAATTATACGACGCGTTATTTATTAGCATCCGCATTGTCCGAAGGGACGTCAACGGTGCGATATCCGGCTTCGAGTGAAGACAGCGATGCATTGCGCAGATGTTTGCGTGATCTGGGTGCCGAACTGCATGAGGAAGGCAATGAAATACGCATCCGCGGCTTCGGCAGACATCCTCGTCCTGTCAGTGAACTCAACGTCGGCAATGCCGGCGCAGTGCTTCGCTTTTTAATGTCGGTTGCCGCTTTTTGTCCGCGGGTGACATTTATAAACACGTATCCGGAATCACTCGGCAAACGCCCGAACGACGACCTGATTGACGCGCTGAAACAGATGGGAGTTCAAGTTGAACACCGAGACGGCAAACTGCCGATCACCATCATCGGCGGAAATCCGCGCGGCGGAAAAATTACAGTATCCGGCAAAGTCAGTTCCCAATATTTGAGCTCGCTGTTGTTCGTCACACCGCTTTTGGATGAAGACAGCGAAATTATCGTGACCGATGATCTGAAATCGAAAGTCGTGGTCGGACAGACGCTGGAAGTGCTGGAACAAGCGGGCATTCAAATCGAAGCTTCCCCGGATCTGATGCATTATCGTGTCCCCGGCAGACAGAAGTATTCTCCCCAAACGTATACGGTACAAGGGGATTACCCCGGTTCGGCTGCGATTATGGCCGCCAGTGCCATCACCGATTCCGATGTGCGAATCCACCGCCTGGAAGAAAACAGCCGCCAGGGGGAGCGTGCTGTCGTGGATGTGCTGAGGGCGATGGGGGTAAACCTGAAGCATGAAAATGGTACGGTTCACATCCGCGGCGGGAATCGCCTGAAAGCGGTCGAATTTGACGGCGACGCTTTCACCGATGCCGTCCTGGCGATGGTGGCTGCCGCCGTGTTCGCCGAAGGAACCTCCCGCTTTTACAATGTGGAAAATTTACGCTACAAAGAGTGCGATCGCATTACCGATTTTTTGCGGGAACTGAAAAAAGCAGGTGCTGACGTCGAGGAAAGACAAAGTGAGATCATCGTGCATGGACGACCGGAAGGAGTGGAAGGCGGGGTCGATATCGATGCGCATTTCGACCACCGCGTGATCATGGCGCTGACCATCGTCGGACTGCGTTCCAAAAAAGGACTGACGATTCACGATGCGGAACATGTCGCCAAAAGCTATCCCCAATTTTTTGACCATATGCGTTCCCTCGGTGCGAATATTGAAATCGTGGACGGCTAAAATAAGCAAAGCGGCGATCACGCCGAGAATGGAGGAGTTCACCCATGAGTTTTGAAAATCCGCCTGTCGAAGTGATCCGCGACATTTTGCACTCGGCAAAAACGATCGCTGTAGTCGGTTTGTCGGACAATCCTGCTCGCATCTCGCATAACGTGGCGCAGGAGATGCAAAGAAGAGGATACCGGATCATTCCGGTCAATCCGAACGCCACGGAAATTTTGGGGGAACGCAGTTTCCCCTCTCTGAAAGAGGTCGATGTGCCGGTCGATATCGTCAACGTATTCCGCCGCAGTGAACATACGCCACCGATTGCGAAAGAAGCGGTGGAAATTGGAGCCAAAGTATTGTGGCTGCAGCTGGGAATCATCAACCTGGAAGCATATGAAATCGCCCGTCAGGGGGGCATGACGGTCATCATGGACCGCTGCATCAAGATTGAGGCTGCTATTCATGGTATCAGGTAAGTTTCGCTCGGAGGAATTACCACTCATAAAACGGACTTTCTCCAGGAACTCTATGAAAGGTTCCATACACGACCTCAGGATGTAACGAGGAAGGGTATGGGAACCTTTCTTTCTTTTATCAAATGAAACAAGGAGGAAGTCGGAATGCAACAACAGCCGATGATGAATCGTTTTCAGCAGCGCTACCAACCGGTCGGTTTCGTTCAGTCCCAATACGACCAGTATCAACAAAGATCGTATCAAATGCCCCAATATCGTGGTAATCAGCCAAGTCATGACCAATATTTGAGAAGCGATTCTAACCAGCCTTCTTCATTCTTCCAGCAACAATCATTCCCTGCCCAACAACAAGTCCGGTCTCAATATCAGCCGCAATCAAACCAGGCGCAAGCCCGGCAACCTTTTCAGCAGCAGATGCGTTTTCAACCGCAATCCTTTCATATGGCTCACTACCGCGGCAACCAGCCCGGCCATGACCAATATTTGAGAAGCGATTCTAACCAGCCGAACCAGCCGTTAATGTAACGAAGAACAAGGACGCACGCGTCCTTAGTGGGCGCTTGCGTCCGCAACGGGAGGTCGTATGCATGCAGCAACAAGCGATGACGGACAACCGGAATATGCTGACCGAAAAAGAGCTGTTGTATATCCAGGACTATCTTTCTTGGGAACTGCTGGCGATGAAAAAATGCGGGGAGATTCTTTCGCAAACGACGGATCCCGATATTCGGGCAACATTGGAATATGTCGGTTCCCGGCATCGGGATCACTATGAATCGCTGCTGAACCACCTGCAGTGAGAAGGAGGTATGGCGCATGGCCAACACCGTCATAGCAAAGCCTAGCAGCGGCCAGTTGCCGAAGGTGAAAGGACCCGAGATGAACGATCGGGACCGGGTGAACGATATCATGACCCAGCAAAAATATTTAAGTCATGGATACAATGTCGGCCTGTATGAAACGCAGCACCCGGAACTGAGAAAAACGATCAGCCAAATTTTGCAAGATGTGCATGATTGCCAACATCGCCTGTTCAACCTGATGTTTGAAAAAGGCTGGTACAAAATGAAAATGGCTGATGCGGCTGAAATCGCTCAGGTCCACCAGCAGTTTTCGAATTATCGTACCCAGTTTCCTTCATTCTAGTTTCTAACCGAAGAGACCATCCAACTTCTATTATTTTTGGATGGTCTCTTCCCTGATTTCAATGATTTCTTTTGACAAAAGACCGGATTACCCTTAACATCTACTTTGTATAGTACATAAGCTTTGCTGGGAATGGGGGGAACCAAAAATGAATAGTATGGGTTATCTGCAGCAATTTGGCAGATCGCTCATGCTGCCGATGATCGTCATACCCGCTGCAGCCATTCTGTTGTGGCTGGGGCAATGGCCTTGGGACAACTGGAACTTCCCCCATGTGAGCCAAGTGTTGACACTGGCAGGCAACTCGATCTTCACTTATTTGCCGTACCTGTTTGCCGTCGGGGTTGCGCTTGGGCTGACCTCCAACGCCACATCAGCGGCGATGGCTGCGCTGGTCAGTTACTTTCTGTTTACAAGAATCACGGAATATTACGTTCAATCCCCCATTCAGATCGGAGTGACCGGTGGCATATTGATCGGGCTGATGGCGGCCATCTCGTATCACCGCTTTAAAAAAATTGAATTTCCAGAATACATTCAATTTTTCGGCGGTCCCCGTTTTGTGCCGCTGTTCATGTGTCTGGCAACCACTCTTTTTTCGGCATTGTTCATTTTTCTGGGTCCCTATTTTGTAACCGGTTTGGAATGGCTGAGCGAATTTTTGCTCGGTCTGGGCGGGTTCGGTACATTCGTTTACGGGGTACTGCACCGTTTGCTCGTACCGACCGGACTGCATCATGTGCTCAACAATATTTTCTGGTTTCAGGTCGGCTCCTATGAGCGCTATGACGGCCAGCGTGTGTTTGGCGATTTGCCCCGTTTTTTTGCGCAAGACCCGGAGGCGGGGATCTATATGGCCGGGCTTTATCCCATCATGATGTTTGCGCTGCCGGCGATTGCATTTGCGATCATCCATGAAGCGCGGGAAGACTTGCAGCCCAAAGTGAAGGCAACGTTTATGACAGCGGCTTTAGCTTGTTTTCTTACCGGTGTTTCCGAACCGATCGAATTTGCCTTTTTATTCGTTGCACCCGTACTTTTTGTCGTACACGCGATTCTGTCCGGTCTGTCCATGTGGATCGTGTATGCGCTGGATATCCACCATGGTTTTTCCTATTCGGCGGGGGCGATCGATTTTATGATCAACAGCCATTTGGCAAAAAACCATTGGTTGATCCTGCCCGTCGGAATCGGATTCGCCCTCGTTTATTATTGTCTTTTCCGCTGGGCGATCCGCCGCTTTCAGATCCCCACCCCCGGCAGGGAAGACGGTTCGCCGCTGGACGATTGGGCAGGGGACATCCCTTACCGGGCGCCGCTTATTTTACAGGCGCTTGGCGGAAAGAACAATATTGTTGAACTGGAAGCCTGTATTACGCGGCTTCGGTTAACGCTGGTCAATGAACGGCTGGTGGATACGGCGGCGCTTCGGCATCTGGGGGCGGCCGGGATCATCCACCTCGGCGGTGGCAATGTGCAGGTCGTGTTCGGTACTTTTTCTGAATTGATTCGCGAAGAGATCAACAAGCTGATGCGAAAAGATTTGCGGCAAATTTTGTTCCATTCGCCTGTCCAAGGACATATGATTTCTTTAAAAGAAGTTCCTGACAAAATCTTTGCCAACAAACTGGTTGGTGATGGCGTGGCCTTTATTCCGGAACGCGGGGAACTTGTGGCACCGGTTGAGGGAGAAGTCGTACATGTTTATCCGACCCGGCATGCTATCGGTCTCAGGACGAAAGAGGGTCTGGAAGTGTTGCTTCATATCGGGATCGACACCTCCAAATTACAAGGAAAAGGATTTGAAGCGATGGTGAAAGAAGGCGATCAAGTGCAACCGGGACAACTGTTGATTCGGTTTGACTTGAACTATATACGTGATAACAGCAAGTCCTTGGCCACACCGATGGTCATCACCAACCCGGATATGGTGAAATCTTGGAACTTCGCACCGTTTAAACCGGTCAAAAAGGGCCAAGCTTCCATCATGTCGGTCATTCTGAGAGACGAGAAAGAAAAAGACGGGGGGAAGGCGAATGGTTAAAGGAATTCCAGCTTCCAATGGCATAGCAATCGGAAAAACGTTTGTCCTTCCAACATGGGACTGGGATTTGCCGG
Source organism: uncultured Paenibacillaceae bacterium (assembly GCA_937925675.1). GTDB lineage: Bacteria > Bacillota > Bacilli > Paenibacillales > CALAME01 > CALAME01. The sequence goes on from CALAME010000051.1 coordinate 104,229, forward strand.
ATGAAGAAATCAACGTGAATGACCTGGCCAAAGAATTTGAAAGATTGCATGCAGGCATTCGCTCGTCCAAAAATGAAATTCGTTCCATGCAAAAAGAAATTTCAGATCTGTTTGGAGGCGAGGGCAAGAGTATTTTCGACGCCCATCTCGCCATTTTGGACGACCCTGCCTTTATGGAAGAAATTCGCGGCATCATTCAGCGTCAGTACAAAGCTGCAGAAGTGGCGGTCAAAGAAGCGATTGAAAAGTTTGCCAACATGTTTGATCTGCTCGATGATGAGTATATGAAAGAGCGGGCCATCGATATCAAGGATGTGGGCAATCGCTTGATCCAGCATCTGCTGGGGGCGCCTACCATTACGCTTCCGACAGATACGCAGCCGTTTATTCTCGTGGCCAGGGAGCTTTCCCCTTCCCAAATGGCCCATTTGAATCCGAATCACGTCAAAGGGATTTTGACGATGGTCGGTGGAAAAACATCGCATTCTGCGATCATGGCCAGGGCGTTGGGCATACCGATGATCGTTGGCCTGGAAGGCAAATTGGAATCACCGCTTAAAACCGGAGATTTTGTGGTGATGGATGGCGAGGAGGGTACCCTGCATGTCAATCCGCCTCCTCACATCGTGGCCGAATACGAAGTGCGGCAAAAAAAGTGGACGATCGATCAAGAATCGTTGCGAAAAATTGTTTCCGGTCCAGCGCGAACCCGGGATGGATATCATTTTCATCTTCATGTCAATATCAACTCATTGAAAGAACTGGAACAGATCGAACATGAAACGATCTCCGGAATTGGTCTTTTCCGTACAGAGTTTTTATATATGGACAGAGACTCCATGCCGTCCGAAGAAGAACAATATGCCGTTTACCGAAAAGTTGCGGAAGCGATGCGCGGCAAACCGGTTATCATTCGTACGCTGGATACGGGCGGAGACAAGAAGCTGGACTATTTCGATTATCCGCATGAAGACAATCCGTTTCTCGGTTATCGTGCCATTCGCATTTCGCTCGATCATCAAGAGCAGTTAAAGACACAGATGAAAGCGATCTGGCGGGCAGCCGCACATGGTAATGTCAAGGTGATGTATCCGATGATTTCATCGGTTGAAGAGGTGCGGCGGGCCAATGAGATCATGTGGCAAGCCAAGCGTGAACTAAAGCAGGAAAACAAACCGTGCGGGGACAAGATCGAGGTCGGAATCATGATTGAAGTTCCGGCTGCAGTGGCCATCGCCGATCTATTGGCACAGGAAGTAGATTTTTTCAGCATCGGCACGAATGATCTCGTCCAATACGTGCTGGCGGTGGATCGGATGAACGAGCGGATCGCCCACATGTATGATCCATATCATCCGGCCGTGCTGAGGATGCTGAAGATGACGGTGGAAGCGGCCAAGCGACACGGGATCAACGTAAGTGTTTGCGGGGAGTTGGCCGGTGATGAACGGGCACTGACGATCTGGCTGGGCTTGGGCATTGACCATCTGAGCATGTCCACGCAATCGCTGCTCAGGGTTAAAAACCGGATATTAAAATCGGATGCCGCCTGGGAAATCGAACGGTTCGATCGTCTCATGCATTGCCGGACGTCAGAGGAGGTCCACCGGGAACTGGAAGCTTACGAACATGCAGAGATAAAGAGGGATTGAGGCGATGAAGTTCATCATTCTCATTTTGCGTTGGTGTCCGGCCGTGCTTTGCATGGCCTTGATTTTTTATTTTTCCCATCAGCCGAGCAGTCGCCTGGAATCATACCTGCCTTGGTTTCAGAAGATGATACCCTGGATGGACAATTTTGACTGGGGGCATCTTGTCGCCTATTTTGTGCTCGGGATCACCGTCTACTTCGGTGTGGGCCCGAGGTGGGCGCATAGGAAAGGACGGATCACCACGGTCATCATTTGCACCGTATATGGCGTGTTGGATGAATATCATCAAACGTTTATCGACGGACGGACCGCTGAGCTCACCGACATCCTCAACGATGCGCTGGGAGCCACTTTTGCTGTGCTCATCATGTCGATTCCCCGCGTTCATCAAGCTTACATGCGTGTTGCCAGAAAGTACTAACCTTTTGGGGCAGGAGTGAAATGAGCACAGGTCGAATACATAAAGGTGCACTTTTGAGCATGTATTAGGGGTGAAAGATCCGTTGACAAACAGATGCAAATGCGGGCAACCGATGGAGATCCGGCTGCGAACGCTCATTTTTTCTGCTATGGTGGAAATTCAGAATGTTCCGGTACAATCCTGTCAACAGTGCCGAAAAAGCATCGTATGTCCCGAAGTCAAACCGGATTTGAAAGAGCTCATCAACTCGCTCGGGCCGGAACCGAGACAGCAAAAATTTGATTTTGCTGATTACAACGAATATGCGAACTTGTTGCGCATGATTTCCGACGGCAATCAGTTGGACATGCCGATAGATGAATGGATTGAGGAACGGATCAACCAGCTCCTGGATCTGATGCTCGTTGCCCGTTCAGCCCATGATAAACGCTGGTTGGAGGAACTGGAGAAGAAGCTGTCGCAGATCACCAAACACCGCAATTTGATCGATGTTTTTCCCGGATAAAACAAGCAAAGATTTGGCGTTGCGAAATAAAGGAATATATCGTATCATAAAGGTTGAAAATATTTTCACGAACCTAACCATGAACTGGCGATTCAGACAGACGCCAAATTTTAAATAAATGGAGAGAGTGCAAAGTGACCGTAACGATTTACGATGTGGCTCGGGAAGCTAACGTTTCGATGGCGACCGTTTCGAGGGTCGTAAATAACAATCCGAATGTGAAGCCGCAAACACGAAAGAAGGTGTTTGAGGCGATCGAGAAGCTCGGCTATCGTCCCAACGCTGTAGCCAGGGGACTGGCCAGCAAAAAGACGACGACGGTCGGTGTCGTCATTCCCGATATTTCCAACCTCAACTTTGCCGAAGTGGCGAGAGGAATCGAAGATATCGCCACGATGTATCATTACAACATTATTCTCTGCAATGCCGACAAGAAAAAAGAAAAGGAAATTCGTGTCATCAATACGCTGTTAGAAAAACAAGTTGACGGGCTTCTGTTTATGGGCGGAACGATCACGGAAGAACATTTGCAGGCTTTCAACACATCGAACGTACCGATCGTGCTTTGCGCTACCTCTTCGGGAAATGAATCGATTCCTTATGTCGATATCGATCACGAGCGTGCGGCGATGGATGCGGTGTCGCTGCTGATCGAACAAGGACATCGTAAAATCGGCATGATCAGCGGACCGTTGGAAGATCCGACAACCGGTTACGCACGTTACAACGGTTACAAAAAAACGCTCGAAGCAAACGGTATCGCTTTCCGCGAAGATTACGTGCGCATTGGCAATTACCGGTATGATTCCGGCCTGGAAGTCATGAAGTATTTCCTCGAATTGGACGACCGTCCAACAGCGATTTTCGCTGCCACAGACGAAATGGCTATCGGTGCGATCCATACGATTTTGGACGCAGGTTTGAAAGTTCCGGAAGATATTTCGGTCATCAGTGTAGACAACACGAGAATGGCATCGATGGTGCGCCCGCAACTGACGGCGGTCGCGCAGCCGATGTACGACATCGGGGCGGTGTCGATGCGGCTGTTGACCAAACTGATGAACAAGGAAGAGGTAGAAAGCGCGAAAGTGATTCTGCCGCATGAACTGATTCGCCGCGAATCGACGCAGTCTGTCAGCTGAACAGTTGAAAACGGGATGGAACAAGGACGCGTAAGCGTCCTTTGTTTCTGGTCGTCCATGTTTGTTTTTTCTTTTATGTGGATGTTGGTTGACTTTTAATTTATGGGATTTTGGAAAGAAGGAATGAGATCATGTCATATGTTCCTGTTGCCATCATCGGCGCGATGGATGAAGAAATCGCCAGGCTGTTGGATCGGTTGCAAGAGAACAGGCGTCTGCGCTACGCCGGCATCGATTTTTACGTCGGACGCCTGGACGATGTGGATGTTGTCGTTTGTAAAAGCGGGGTTGGAAAAGTCAATGCCGCGATGTGTGCACAAATTCTGATCGACCGCTTCCATGTGAAAAGCATCATTTTCACCGGTGTGGCAGGAGCGCTAGCTCCGCACCTGGATATCGGTGACATTGTCATCTCTAAAGATTTGCGTCAACATGATATCGACGTCTCTGCGCTCGGTTTTGCCCCCGGTACGATCCCGTTTGCGGAACGGTCTGTTTTTGAGGCAGACCCCGGTCTCGTCCAGCTGGCCGAGCAAAGCGCAGCTGAAATTAAAGGTACTCATTGTTACATGGGAACGATCCTGTCCGGAGACCAGTTCATCGCCGACCGGGAAAAAGTGAGGCAGCTTCATGAACAGTTCGGCGGTCTTTGTACGGAGATGGAAGGGGCAGCCGTAGCGCAAGTGTGCGCCATGAATGAAGTTCCTTTCGTTGTCATCCGCTCCATGTCCGATAAAGCGGACGGATCGGCTTCCGTTAATTTTGCTGAATTTACAGTACGGGCGGCAGAACAGTCGGTTCAGCTGGTAAGCGGAATGATTCGCCGTCTTTCAAGCGTCGGAAAATGAATGTTCCGGCGCTTTTTTTATTCAGCCGCAAAACGGGGCCTGGACTGACACGATGCGCCCAGATCTGACATATGATAGTCCAGGGAAGAGGAAGGTAGAGACAAAGGAATGGTAGCGGTGACGCATGTCAATAACATTTTTAACATCAAAGTAAACAGCATTGCGAACAACGGATCGATCAATTTTGGCAATGTCATTCATAAAGGGCATCAGTCCAATGTGAAGGCGAATATCGGATATGCGCATGCCGGGGATTTGCTGAACAGTCCTCTCCAGTTTAACAACGCCAATCTCTCGAAAGATCCCGACGTAGTGGATCAGCAACAGTCCCAAGTTTAAACGGAAAGGGCGGGTAAAGTGCTTACGATCAACATCCATCATATTCGCGTCAATATGATCCATTCGCTCGGATCGATGAATATCGGCAAGACCATCATCAGCCGCAATCAAGCGAAAACTGTCACCCAAGCCACAGCACCGCTCAAATCGGATGATACTTGCGACAAGGAAGATGAGACCGACCAGCCCGGTTCCGGTTTATGTTCGACATAGGAGGTGACAGGTCGGTGTATACGCAATTGCCGCTGCCTTATCTGCGCTATTTGGAAGAGAAACTAAAGATGTTGGAAAAAAAACAGAGGGAGTTGGAACATGCACACGATCAGTTGGAAAAAAAATTGAGTCAGTTGCAACCTGTCCATATCGATCATATTCATTATAAAATCCAGGAGTTGACCGTTCAGGAACTGAAAGGGACGCTGAATATCGGTATGTCTGCACTCACCGATCCGGAAGAAATCAAAAAATGGCTGTCTAAAGGAACGGATGAGGAAGAGGCGCCTTTCAAAATGGAAAACGTAGCGCATGGACAGCCTGATGCAGACCAAGAAGCCTGCGGGCGAGAAACGGCTATCGATGATGAAGCCGAAGTCTAGCTAACGAAAATGAATCCGAGGTCTAGAAACAAAGGACGACCGTTTCGGCATTTCAATGTCGAGACGGTCGTTTTTTCTGGAAGTGTCGTACTATTCGCTTTCTTTCAGTTCTACCGCTTGGGAGGGCGGAGAGCTGCCCTGTGCATTGACAGCGACAACCCTGTACCATCCTTCTGCCGGTATCGCGATATATTTAAAACTGTTTGTGTCCGAAGTACCGATCTTGCGATAGTCTCCGTCAGCGGCATTGCTGTAGTATATGTCGTAATGCGTTACCTGCTCCGACTTTGGATTGGCTTTCCAGGAAATTTCAATGGCCAGGCCGCTTTCCTGTTTGCTCACCCGTACATTTTGCGGTGCTGACGGTGCCGAAGTGACCGGACTTCCTTGGGGACGATCTCGATCCTCGCTTGTTCCATCCGCATCGGGGTCTTCCTCATCGCCCGCATCATCCGGCTGTTGGGGGACAGCGCCACCTCCGCTCTGTACGATGACGCTCGGCTCGGACTCCCGCCCCATGATGTCCACCGCGGTCAGGTAATAAGCATAATGATGCTGCGGTGAAAAGTAATCATAGACGACGGGTTCCTGTCCGGTCAATACATTTTGATTGGGCCGATGTTCGAACGGTCCGCCGTTTAAAGAGCGATACAGACGGTAACCGACCACATTCTCGCTCGAACTGGGCTGGAATGTAATCTTATAACGTCCTTCCAGCTCAACCAGTTCCAGTCCGGTCGGCGGCGGGGGCGTGCGGCCGTCGTCCTTGCGCGGATCGACTTCTTGCGGTGCGGTGCGATCGAGATCTTCCGGAATGTAGTCCTGCAGTGTCACCGGACGTCCGTTCTTTTTCTGTCTCAGCTCCAGTGGCGTATTTTTCAGCTTTTCTTCGATGTCTGCCAAAATGTCATAGATCGGCTCTTCACGTTTGATCAGCAATTTCTCCATGACCATATCTTTCGGTGTTGTCGGCAGTGGCAAGTAATTGCGACCATTGTAATGGACATATTGTACAAAGGTCAGGTGGTCATCGACTTCCGTCGGCACGTATTTGCGGTTAAACAAGTCGGTGACAAGCTCACCGGTTGCGCGGACGTGCTCGCTCGGCAGCTTGCCGGAAATGGCGGAGACCGTCATGCGCACGATCCCTTCAGGTTGTTCAAACTCCTTGTTCGGAAACCATTCCGGCTTGAGCTCCATCGCGGTGTCCATAATGACCGACCAAATATTTTTTGCCCGCTGCGTACCCGGACCTTGCGGCAGGCTGGAGCGCAATGTGAGCGTATGGTTTTGGTCATAACCGGCCCAGACGCCGACGATGATATCGGGTGTAAAACCGATAAACCAGGCATCCCTGTCTTGCTGGGTCGATCCGGTTTTGCCTGCAATGGCCACTTGCCCATAATGTTTGAATGTTCGCTGGATCGACGTTCCGGTTCCGGAGGTGATGACCGTGCGCAACATGTCCGTCATCAAATAGGCCGTCTGTTCCGAATAGACCGTCTCCGGCATCGGCTGATGTTCGTAGACGATGTTTCCATCGGAATCTTCAATCCGGCTGATCATGTAAGCCCGATTGATTTTTCCTTTATTCGGGATCGAGCGGAACGCATTTGTCAGTTCCTCGACGCTGGTTCCATATTTGAGCCCGCCGATGACGCCGGTATATGCATAGTTATCTTCTTCGGTCAACGTGGTGATGCCGAGTTTGCGCACGAATTCCCACGCATTTTCAATGCCGACGACCTCGTTAAACAGTTTCAGCGCAGGGATATTATAGGACTGGTTGAGCGCCCGTCTCGCTGTCATCAGGCCGTGATAACGCAAATCCCAGTTCTGGGCGATATGGTATCCCCGTGCTCCGCCGTCAGGAAGGACGATCGGAATGTCGTCGATCGGTGTTGCCGGCTGGATGGCCCCGCTCTCCAGCGCTGGCAGGAAAGCGGCGAGCGGCTTCATCGTCGAACCGGGCTGGCGCACCATTTGCGTCGCATGATTGAGCTGTTCAATATGGAAGTCGCGCCCCTCGATCATGGACAAAATCGCGCCGGTTTTATTGTCAAGCATGATCGCGCCGATCTGTTCTACCCCTTTTTCTTCATCATCCGGTGTAAACAGGTCGGGATTTTGCGCGATTTCACGCATCGCATCGTACATTTCTTTGTCGATCGTCGTATAGATATGGTAGCCTCCGTTTAAGAGCTCGTGCATCGCCTCATCCATCAGGGAGGCGTATTCAGGCTTTTTCAGGTCTTCCGGTTCCAGCTTGGGATTTTGAAGCAAGGCCAGAACCTCTGCTGCTCTGCGCTCGATTTCGAGCATCAGGTAGGGATAAGTGGTATATGCTTTCGGTTTCGGTTCGGCCAATGTTGCCCGCACATCAAATTTGAGCGCTTCTTCGTATTCTTTCTCCGTAATGCGTCCTTCTTTGAGCATTCGGTTCAATACGTGGCGCTGCCGCTCCATCGCTCTTTCGAAACCGCGCTCGTTGAATTCACCGGTGCCTGTAAAGGCGGAATAGGCGCTCGGCGATTGGGGCAGACCGACCAGGTAGGCGGCTTGCGCCAAATGAAGATCATGCAGGTTTTCAATTCCGAAGATGCCTTCGGCCGCCGCTTTGATTCCGTATACGTTATATCCGCTCGAACCGTTGCCGAACGGCACTTTGTTCAGGTAAGCGAGCAGTATTTCTTTCTTCGACATATAACGTTCGATGCGCATGGCAAGAAAAATTTCCCTTGCCTTGCGGCTGTCTTGCCGTGCCGTACCAAGAAAGACGTTACGAGCGACCTGCTGCGTAATCGTACTTCCACCGGTCTGGATCGGCTCATTGAACACCCTTTGCTTGACGGCACGCATCAGCCCGCTGAAATCGATGCCGATATGGTGAAAGAAATTGTCATCTTCCACAGCGAGCAATGCGTCGATCACATGCTGTGGAATTTCATGCATTTCAACCATGCGGCGATCCGCTTCAGTACGCAGTTGGCCCACAAGAGAACCGTCGCTAAAATAGACGAAGCTCGTCTCGGTATTTTCCTGCATACGCGCCAGGATGGTTTCTCGATCGCGTATCGGCTCGTCCTTGACGAGAGCAGCGACATAGCCGATCCCCGCTCCAGCTACAAAAAAGCAGCCGACGATGCCGAGGATTAAAATCCATTTCAATGATTTCAACAACACAATCAATGTATAGACCATCGATCGCTGCAAAATTTTGGCGGTTTTATTTATCTTGGACATGCAAAGATTTCCTCCTTCATCCGAACAGGTTCATTATATCACACCGGCATTTGCTTTTGGAGGTTTGACATCGCATGGACCGTATGCTATAAAAAATGTAAACGACGCACCCATACCATAAAAAGCGATGATGGACGAGCCGCTCCGCCGTATGGAAGCGGCGCAGTAAACGGGGGATGTGCGATTTCAGAAAGCCGGCGGTTGCTGCGAGCCGGTACGCCTCCTTCGTTGAAGTACCGTCCGAAGCTGATGACGGCGTGATCGCCGGCATCCGGATGCCCCGTTATCGGTCTGAGAGTGAAAACATCGGCGTCGTAATGAATTTTACGTCATGACACCGGGAAATGTTGCGCTGATGTTTTAAAAAGGGTGGTACCGCGGGTAAACTTCCCGTCCCTTTGGGATTGGGAAGTTTTTATTTGCAGGCATCCGTTTGAAGGAGTTTGAGTGAGCAGGAGGTCTTTGGCACATATGGACAAAATCGAATTGACAGAGCAGCAAAGACAGGAAGTCAAAAGGCAGCTGGAAGTGATCCGCAGGGGGACGGTAGAGATCGTTCCCGAGGAAGAGCTGGAACAAAAAGTAATCCAGTCGGTCGTGCAAGGAAAGCCGCTTCGGGTCAAGCTCGGTCTCGATCCAAGTGCGCCCGATATTCATATCGGACATACCGTCGTGTTGCACAAACTGCGCCAGTTTCAGGAATGCGGCCACGAAGTCCATCTCATTATCGGCGATTTCACCGGGCGCATCGGGGATCCGACAGGAAAATCGGAGACGAGAAAACCGCTCACGGAAGAGGAAGTGAAAAGAAACGCGGAAACTTACACCAAGCAAATTTTCAAAATTCTGGATGCGGACAAAACGAAGGTGCATTTCAATTCGACCTGGCTTTCTCCGCTTAAGTTTGCGGAAGTGGTGGAGCTCGCAGCCAAAATCACCGTTGCGCGCATGTTGGAACGCGACGATTTTGAAAAACGGTATAAAAGCGGCCAACCGATCAGCCTGCATGAGTTCTTTTATCCGCTCATGCAAGGGTATGATTCGGTCGCCTTAAAAAGCGACATCGAGCTGGGGGGAACCGATCAGAAATTCAATTTGCTGATGGGGCGGCTTCTGCAGAAAGAGTACGGTCTATCAACGCAGGTGGCGATCATGATGCCGCTCATTGAAGGCCTTGACGGTGTCAACAAAATGAGCAAAAGCCTCGGCAATTACATCGGAATTGACGAACCGCCCAACGAAATTTACGGGAAGGCAATGTCGATCCCGGACGAATTGATGCTCAAATATTATGAACTGGCTACGGATATTTCCGGAGAGGAGCTTGAAGCGCTCAAGCGGGGGCTGACCGATGGCAGTATTCATCCGCGCGACGCCAAAATGCGTCTGGCCCGTACTTTTGTAAGAATGTACCATGGCGAAAAAGAAGCCGAGCAGGCGGAAGAACATTTCCGCACCGTCTTTCAGCAAAGGGCAATGCCGGAAGATGTTCCGGAACAGCCGCTGGATCGTTCGCTGATCGAAGACGGAAAAATTCGCATTATTCCGCTGCTTGTTGCCCTCGGATTGCAGTCATCCAACGGAGAAGCGCGGCGGAGCATCACGCAAGGGGCGGTCCGGGTAAATGGAGAAAGGGTGTCGGATATCCAGGCCGTACTCGAAATTCAAGACGGGGATATTGTACAGGTAGGCAAGCGAAAGTTTGCCAAAGTGGTGATCCGTTAGCTTTCCGCATTTCTGCGAATTATAAATGGGTTTGCAATCGTGAAAGGGGGATTCCGGTACCGGAATCCCCCTTCCTTCCATGCAAGCGAGTGCATGGCCTGTAAAGCACATATTAACGGCTGTAAAACTCGACGATTTGTTGTTCCTGAATTTCAGGCGGCAACTCCGAGCGTTCAGGCAGTCGGACGTATTTGCCTTCCATTTTTTGTTCGTCGTATTCCAGGTAATCAGGCACAAAATTGCGATTTTCCAGTGCCTCCTTGACAACTTTCAGATTGCGGCTTCTTTCGCGCAATCCGATCACTTCACCCGGTGAAACCAGATAGGACGGAATGTCCACTTTTTTGCCGTTGACGGTAATATGACCGTGGGCAACCAATTGGCGCGCCCCAGCGCGCGAGTTCGCGAATCCGAGGCGATAGACGAGGTTATCCAGCCGGCTCTCAAGCAGGATCATGAAGTTTTCACCGGCGATACCTTTCATCTTGGATGCTTTGTTAAACAGATTGCGGAATTGCTTTTCGCTGAGTCCGTACATATGGCGCAGTTTTTGTTTCTCCATCAGCTGTTCGCCATAGCCGCTGATTTTGCGGCGCTGACCGGGTCCGTGTTGTCCAGGAGGATATGGACGCTTCAGCTCCTTGCCTGTACCGCTCAAAGAGATGCCGAGCCTGCGGCTCAGTTTAAATTTGGGTCCTGTATAACGAGACATGCTGGCACTAACTCCTTTATGGTAAGCATTTTTACGTTTGTTTCTTGTGATCGCTTGCCAAAAAACAAGCGAGATTTCGCCCCTTGCCGCTTTTCGCAGTGCCTGACTTTGTTTCACCTGGCCCGTGGTCCGGCCGGCGTCTTGCAGGAAAAAATCAGCCGCTGTCCTGCAAGCAACAAAATCAGTGAGGGCCCACCGCGATCGGCGGTTGGAAACGAAATCCTTTGGTTTCCACTCAAATATATATAATATAAGACGGCTGTTGCCGTTGTCAACAACAGGTTGTGTCTTTCAAAAATTCGTGCGAAAGGTAGTGCATCTTCTAGCAATAAATAGTATTATTAAATGAAGAAAAGTGCTTTATGGAGGATAAAGCCAATTTTAAGGAGTACGTGTATGAAAAAATACGGGGACGCTGATCACGGCATACCAGCAATGGGAATCCAGCAGCCGCTAGCGGAACTGGATCAGGTGAGCCGTGAAAATCTTCGTCAAATCATTCGCGAAAGTTTTGATGACTTTAGCGAACAATTGGGCCGCCATGACTTAAAAGGGAATGGGGTCCTGTTTCTCTGTGATCCGGCCGGGACGGTCATTTGCATCTATGCTTATTCCGGCTTAAATGATGAAGACTTGGTACTTCTGCAGCTTGAAGAAGGCTTAAGCTGGGAAGAACGTAACCTTGGTCCCAACGCAGTAGGAGCCTGTGTAAAATCACCCGGATTACACTTCATAAAGCGACATCACCACAAAATTCCTCGCTTGCAGCAATATGACTCATCTGCGCTCCCCATCTATGATCCAAGAGGGAACACCGTAATTGCCATACTCGGAATGATCTCCAAAAGCAGGAATGAACACGATCAGCAGTTTATACTCAAAAATGCCGCATTCGCCTACCGCGCTTGTCTAGCGATGAACTTGGAAAAGAAATTGAAAAACAGGCTGAATGCGAGTTACCGGCAATTTGAAAAGGAAGCCAGGCAAAAGGACATCCTGTTTCAGATTGTCCGTCAATTTCACTCGTGCAACGATGCAAAATCGGTGCTGGTTGAACTGATGAACAGCATCCAAAACATTTACCCGCGCTTTCAGGCGGAACTATACATTTCGCAAGATTTTCAACCGACCAGCTTTTCATTCAAGCCGCTTCATGTCAATCGGCGTGAAGAGCTGTGTACGCGCGCATTTATGGAAGGGCGGCTGCTGTTTGAGCGGGATGAGCATAAAAAAGAATGCCGCATTGCGGTGCCGCTGGCCGGCAAACAAGCCGTGTACGGCGTCATCGAAATACAGGGTGCAGATTTTTTAGACGATTCCGATCTGCAATTTGTTTCGATGCTGGCAGACTCCGCAGGCACCGCTTTTGAAAATGCGAGGTTGTATGAACAGTCCAATATGCTCATCCATGAGCTGAGGCTGATCAATGAAATCACCAGCCGTTTGAACCAGAGTTTAAGCTTGAAAGACATTTTCCATTTTGCTGCTGAAGAACTGATCCGCATTTTTCAGGCGGATTACGGCTGTATCCTCCAATTATTCGACGATGCGGATGGCAAACTGGTTGTCCAATCCGGTAACATCCCTGAATTGATGAGAAAATCGTTTCCGGACGATTATGGATTTTCAGGCATGGTCATTCGTTCCCGGGAACCCGTGATCGTCTCCGACTATCCGAATGAGCGCAAGGTGGAGTCAAAGCTGATGGAAATCACCCGCTCGCGCTCCTTGATGGCTGCTCCGATCATCGCTAACGGAAAAGCGATGGGAGCGGTGTTGCTGGCGCACCGTTCGCCCCATTTTTTTACGTATGAAAATTTCCGTCTTTTGCGAGTGTTGTCCGGACACATTGGCCTGGCCTTAACGAATGCCCGCCTGCATGCCGAAGTGAGAAGGATGGCGATCACCGATCATCTGACCGGACTGTACGTGCGCCATTATCTCGATGAACAGATCAAAAATCGGCAGGCGAATGATGATTTAGGTTCGCTGATCCTGGTGGATATTGACAACTTCAAAAAAATTAACGATACCTTCGGCCACCAGATCGGTGACCAAGTATTAAAACAGGTCGCACGTGTCATTTTATCTAACATTCGCGATGAAGACATCGCGGCGCGCTGGGGTGGAGAGGAATTGGCGATCTATTTGCCCCGCGTCTCGCTGAACCATGCGCTCCAGATCGCGGAGCGTTTGCGCAAGGCGATCATCCGCGAAACCACGCCCCAGGTGACGATCTCATGCGGTGTGGCGGAGTGGAAACAAAGCGATGAGAAGATCAGTGTCGAGCATCTGTTTTACCGGGCCGATATGGCTCTTTATCGCGCCAAAAATGAAGGAAGAAACAGGGTTGTGATTGAAGGAGGAAATAAGCGATGAGAGATCCGAGAATCACTGAACTCGCTCGCCAACTGGTGCATTATTCGATCGAAGCAAAAGCGGGCGAAAATGTACTGATTGACATGACAGGCAGCGAACGTGAACTGGTCAAAGCCCTCGTGGAAGAACTGCACAGCATCGGCGCATATCCATATGTCGAGCTCAACGATCCATCCGTTCAGCGCGCATTGTTGCTCAAGACGAGTGAAGAGCATGTGCGCCGCTGGGCGGAATGGGATTTGCACCGGATGAAGCAGATGGATGCCTACATCGGGATCCGGGCTGGAGGCAATATCAATGAACTGTCCGATGTGCCGGACGAACAGATGAAACTTTACAACCGTCTGTACCGTCATCCCGTCCATATTGAGGAGCGCGTCAAACGCACGAAATGGGTGGTGCTACGCTATCCGAACGATTCGATGGCGCAGCTTGCTCAATGCAGTACGGAAGCTTTTGAAGACTTTTATTTTCAGGTGTGCAATCTGGATTACCGCAAAATGTCAAAAGCGATGGATCGGCTTGTACAGCGGATGAATGAGACCGATGAAGTCCGGATCGTATCTCCGGGAACGGATCTGACGTTTTCGATCAAAGGCATACCGGCCGTCAAATGCGACGGGAAAATGAATATTCCGGATGGCGAGGTGTTCACCGCGCCGGTAAAAGACAGCGTCAACGGTACGATAACATTCAATGTGCCCTCCGTCTATTCCGGAGTGACCCATGAGCGGATCCGTTTTCGATTTGAAAACGGAAAGATTGTAGAGGCCTCAAGCAGCAATGAGGAGCGGCTTGAGCAAGTTCTTGACAGTGACGAAGGAGCGCGTTACATCGGTGAATTCAGTCTCGGACTGAATCCTTACATTTTGCACCCGATGAATGACATTCTGTTTGACGAAAAAATAAGCGGGAGCCTGCATTTGACCCCCGGGCAGGCCTACGAGGAAGCCGACAACGGCAACCGCTCTTCCATCCATTGGGACCTGGTCTTGATCCAGCGGCCGGAATACGGAGGCGGAGAAATTTATTTTGACGGGGAACTGGTGCGCAAGGACGGTCTTTTTGTAACGGAGGATCTGGAGGCGCTGAATCCTGAACATCTGAAATAATCGTGTGAAGGTGTTGCGCATTTTCGACTTTGCCATTATGATTAAGGTAATCGAATAGTTGGAGGGATTTGCCATGAGCAGCAAAAATGAAGCGATCGTAGAAATTTCCCAAACGGCAAACAAATTTACATCATCCATCGTCTTGCAGTATGACAACAAGTACATCGATGTCAAAAGCATTCTGGGACTATTTACGACTCTTACGGATCAGAGCGAGTATGAACTTCATGTTCATGGTCCAGACGAAGACGAAGCGAAAGAAGCGATGAAACAAGTATTTGCCAAGTATAATCTGTCAGTCAAGGTCGTGAACGACTAAACGGCTGGCATTGCCGGAGCAAAAGGTGTCCGAGCGGGCACCTTTTTACTTTGACTTTTTATTTTGATTTGACAAATTGGGCTTGTTCGCTTGTGCGAAAAGACGATTTCGACTAATATTAAGGTAAGGTTTTGAAACTGTGATGTATAAAAATAAATAGATATAAAAATGAATCGGGCATGCGGAGTATCGCACGGGAGGGAATTGGTCGTGTCTTCTTCGAACACTACACATGATTTACACTTGAAAGCGATCGACATCCTGAAAGAGGATGCCGATAAGATAAAAAAACTGATCGAAGTCCAGATGGAGACGCTCACAAACCGGAGGTGTCCATTGTACGAGGAAGTGTTGGACACGCAAATGTACGGTTTTTCGCGTCAAGTGGATTTTGCGATTCGAGCGGGTTTGATCTCTGACCAAACCGGTAAGGAAATGTTAAGCCGTCTGGAGAGGAATTTGTCCGAACTGTACGAGGCGCTCAACAACAAAAGTTCAAGCCAGTAAGAGAGAAGTTCCATTTGCGGCCGTCCCTGGGATGGCTCGTTTTGTTTTGGGGAGGGTGAGAGAGGGCGAACTGACTCGCTTGCGCCCTCGAAAAAAGAATTTTCCATCAGGACAATTTCTGTTTCAACTGATCCAGCTTGTCCCGAAACGTTTTCATCACGTTGCTAGGCAATTCGATATCGTAGTCGACTCCGTGCGGAAACGTTTTTTTGCCGGCGTAGACATCCGTAATCTCAAGCACGGCCACAGGATCTTCCAGTTTCCCTTCCGTCACGCGGGTATTGATCCGCAAAATATAATCATCGTCGTGTTCGTAGTCGTACGTGGCGCGATAATATTCCCACTGCCAGCGAACGAAACCGAGAGATCCGGCAGCTTCATCCAAAACCTTCAGTTCACTCTTGAGTCCGTTCAGTCCCGTATCTTCAATAATCATGAAATGTGCCTCCCTTGAGGATCTTTTTCGTTCGTAAATCCCGGTTTCAGTATAGTATGTTTTTTTCTGATGTGCAAGCATACATGGGCGGTCCACTGTGAATGTTCAGTGACGTTTCGGCAACCTTTTACGGGGCCAAAAGAGGTGAATGCGATGAAAGAAGAAAGTATCATTGAAGCCGTCTATCCGGAAATGGTGCAGTGGAGACGGTATTTGCACCAGTATCCCGAACTGTCTTTTCAGGAAACGAAAACATCGCAATGGATCTTTGACCGGTTAAGACAATGGGGAATTGAAGCCGAAAAAGGCAGGCGCGGCAATCAGGTCACGGCAACGATCTATGGTGATCAGCCCGGTCCGACGGTGGCGCTGAGGGCAGACATGGATGCGCTCCCGATCCAGGAGCAAAATCAGGTGCCGTATGCGTCCAAGGTGCCAGGCGTCATGCACGCTTGCGGGCACGATGCTCATACGGCCATCCTGCTCGCCGCAGCAAAAATATTGCACCAACACCGCCACCGGCTCAAGGGCAAGGTCCGCCTTTTGTTCCAACATGCGGAGGAAATCTGTCCTGGCGGGGCCTTGACGGTCATCGATGAAGGTGGCCTGGATGATGTCGATGTCATTTACGGCATTCATCTTTGGACGCCGTTGCCGCTGGGGACCGTGGCCACCCGTGCAGGCGCATTTATGGCCAGTGTTGATGAATTCCACATTGAGGTGAAAGGAAAGGGAGGCCATGGCGGTTTGCCTCATGAAGCGGTGGACAGCATCGTCATCGCCTCACACTTGGTCGTCAATTTGCAGTCGATCGTAAGCCGTACGGTCGATCCGATCGAGTCATGCGTCATTTCTGTCGGCTCCATGAAAGCGGGGGACTCGTTCAATGCGATCGCCGAAATGTGCCATATGAACGGAACGGTACGTACTTTCAACGCTTCGATCAGAAAAAAAGTCAACCGGCAGATCGAACGCATCGCCCATCATACCGCTTCGATGTTTGGTGCCGAGGCGAAGGTGGACTATGAATGGGGCTATCCGCCGCTTATGAATGACCGCCACGAAGTGGAGCGGGTTCTGCGCATCGGTGCCAAGCTATTCGGTGAAGACCGGATTCGATCGGACATGATGGTGATGGCGGCAGAAGATTTCGCCTACTATTTGCAAAAAGTGCCGGGGTGTTTCTTTTTCATCGGCGCCGGACTTCAACCGGATCCGGTTCCGCATCATCACCCTGCTTTCGATATTGATGAAAGAGCGATGAAACATGCGCTGAACATGTTTTTATCGCTGGTGGATGACTATATGAACCGTCCGTGAACAGAAGCCGGCATGGTGCATGGAATCGGCCGGGTGGGGACAATCTAAGGGATGATGCGATTTATGTTCCCAGTGAAGGAGGTACATTCCATGCAAACGTTAAGAGAAATTATGACCCGTGATTGCGTTACGGCCTCGAAACAAGATTCGATCTCTGACGTTGCGTGCAAAATGCGCACTCACGATATCGGGATCGTTCCGATTGTGGAAGGAAAAAGATTGGTCGGTGTCGTCACGGACCGTGACATTGTCATCCGCGGTGTGGCTGAACAAATATCCGGTAATGAGCCGGTGGAACGGGTAATGAGCGAGAATTTGCAGTGTGCTACACCGGATATGACGGTCGAAGAGGCAGCGAAAATGATGGCCAATGAACAAATCCGGCGCCTGCCTGTCGTTGAAAATGGAGAGTTGGTCGGAATCGTCGCAATCGGTGACCTGGCGGTGCGCCATGATTTGGAAGATGAAGCGGGCGAAGCGCTAAGCCGCATTTCCGAACCGTCTCACTCCCAATAATTCTGCTTGCATCTGTCCCTCGCTTGTCCTTCATGACAAGCGGGGGATTTTTATGTTACCATGGATAAAACGCTAACAAAAGAAAAAAATCGCTAAACATCACCTGCGGACGGAGGAAAACCATGAACCCGCCGATCAAATTTTCCTATCGGGAAAGCCGGAAGATTGATCCAGAATTTCATTCTCACCCGGAGTATGAAATTTTTTACTTTCATCATGGGCATGCGAACTATTTGATTGGTGGCCACATCTATACCCTTTTCCCCGGCGATCTGATCATTATGCACGGGATGACTTTACATCGGCCGAAAGTGGATGAACGGTACGACTATGTGCGCACTGTCATTCATTTTGATCCTTCTTATGTGCTTGGAACTGCCCGTCTGGAAGGGATTCGGCTTTTAAGACCGTTTGAAGATCTGAAAAATCATAAAATCGCCCTTACCCGCGATGAAAAAGAAGAATTTGAACAACTGCTGCAGCGCATGCACCGGCTTCATCAGCATCAGGATCCCATCTTTCGGCATCGCTTTGTGCTGGCTCTTGTCGATCTGCTTCTGTTCATGCAGCCCCTCTTTACCCAATGGATGCAAAGGAAACGTGAATTTCCGAGCGAAAAAGAAAAAAATGTGCAAAACATCATTACGTTTCTGGACCAACATTATATGGACGATATTCGCCTCGATTTCCTCGAAAAAGAGCTGCATCTGAGCAAATATTATCTGGCTAAAATTTTCAAGGAAGTCACAGGTGTGACGATATTCGAGTATTTGTTCCAACGGAGGGTGAACCAGGCGAAAGTGATCTTGATGACCGAACCGTCCGTCAGCGTTACCGATGTGTGCTACCGGGTAGGCTTCAAGCATCCGGCTCACTTCAGCAGAGTATTCAAAGCGAAGGTGGGCCATACTCCGCAACATTTCAAACGACTCGTTGCCAATGGACCACAATGACAGTTAAATGGGAGCCGAATCCCGCTAAATACGATTAAGCTTTGCGCCTTCTTCATGTGATATGATTTTTTCAAAATGATGGAGGAGGCGCTTTCAAGTGGCAAAAGTTCGGATCGGAGTTGTCGGGTTGGGCAATATGGGGATGTCGCACGCTGCCAAAATTGCCGACGGATTGGTGGCGGGAGCTGAGCTTGCGGCCGTCTGTGACAAGAATGCCAACCGGCTCAAACTGGCAGAGGACAAATGGGGGGCGATCGCCAAATATACGGATGTAGATGAAATGTACCGCTCGGGCAAAATCGACGGCGTCATCATCGCCACTCCGCATTACGATCACCCCGAACTGAGCATAAAAGCCTTTCATGCCGGGTTGCATGTACTGGTGGAAAAACCGGCTGGCGTATATACAAAACAGGTGCGCAAGATGAACGAGGAAGCGGAGCGTTCGGGACTTGTGTTCGGAATCATGTTCAACCAGCGAACCAATCCTCTTTATCTAAAACTGCGCGAGCTTGTACAGAGCGGGGAGCTCGGTGAAATCAAGCGTACCGTCTGGATTATCGACTGGTACCGGTCGCAAAGTTATTACGATTCAGCCGGATGGCGTGCGACCTGGGCAGGGGAAGGCGGAGGCGTACTTATCAACCAGGATCCGCATCAGCTCGATTTGTGGCAATGGACCCTTGGCATGATGCCGGTTAAGTTAAGAGCCTTTTGCCATATCGGAAAATACCACGACATTGAAGTCGAAGACGACGTCACCGCTTACGTGGAGTTCCCGAACGGGGCGACCGGCCTGTTTGTCACTTCGACAGGACAGGCACCGGGAACGAACCGGCTTGAAGTATCCGCAGACCGGGGCAAAGTGGTGATCGAGGACGGCAAACTCGTATTTTGGCGCAATCGCATCCCGGAAAGACAGTTCAATCGGGAATATAAAGGCGGATTCGGTCAACCTGAATGCTGGAAATGTGAAATTCCGATTACAGGCAAGGAAACCGGCCACGTTGGCATCATGAACAACTGGGTGGACGCGATTTTAAACGGAGCGGAACTTTTGGCCCCCGGTGTGGAAGGAATCCACAGCCTGACCTTGTCCAATGCGATGTATTTGTCCGCTTGGACGGACGATTGGGTGCATCTGCCGCTGGATGAAGATCGGTTCTATCAATTGTTACGTGAAAAAATCGCCCGTTCTTCTTACCGGAAACAAGAAGGGGAGGATCGGATTTTGGATGTGAGCGGCTCGCATTAATTCACCGTGTGCATGAAACGGGTCCGTCTAGGAAAAATTAGAAAGAGAAGTAATCGTTTATAATCCTACTAAGGAGAATAAAGCGATGACGGATCCTATGGCATATCGGTTGGGTGAACGGGGTGTACCTGAACATTTGCCGGATCTGGAACGTGTCGTGGCCAGCATGGGGAAAGCATGGAAAAACGAAATCGCGCAACATACTGCTTTCCAGACCCGGCTTCAGAGCGGGGAGACGATCGCAGCTTGTCTCACCGATCTTGACGTGCTCAAACAACTTTATCGGCAGTTGTCAGCGACAGAACAGAGCGTATTGAAAGAGATTTTAAAATCGTATTTGTCCCATCCTTTTCGGGAAGAGGAAGCGGTGCGCACACTGGCCAAGGCCCATCTCGCTATTCCCTATGTGCGGCTGGCCCTCATTACACTGAGGCAAAAAGGCGTTTTGTTTGCGCTTAACAATCGCTGGGGCGAAACCGTTCTTTTTTTGCCGAAAGAATCGGCACCGCTCTGGCACCGGATTTGTCTGGGTACAGCGGAAGCGGAGGACACTCTGCAAGCGGAATCAAGCGATGGTGTGACCGATCAGACGGAGGTTCCGGCCGCGGTGCCGGATCACGGATTGTTTGAAAAATTGTATCCGTTTCTGCTGTACGTTTTCAAACACAGATTGAAAACGACCAAGGATGGAGAGATTTTCAAACGGCAAGCGATGCAAATGCATAAAGAGTTTTTAGAGCCGGATCGAAAGACGGAGGAATGGTCGCTCATCCGGCTCCTTTTTGCGATTGCAGCCAGAGAGGGCCTCATCTGGCGTGCGACAGCCAGAGAATGGTCGGTGGATCTGATGCGAGTGCGGCAATTTTTTGACCGGCCCCGGCTCTGCATCGAGCAGAGGTTGTACAAGCGGTACAAGGAGCTGGTATTGGCTTCGTCAGAGGAGAACCCATTTTTTCCGCCAGTCAAAAATCGTTTGCTTGAACATGCTCTGTATTGGTTGGAAGGTTTGTCACCGCACCGCTGGCATCATGTGCGAGACTTCGAACGCTGGTTGGACCGAAACGCATTTTTCTTAAAGGACGGATGGAAAAAGGAAGTCAGAGCGGAGGTAGACCGCTGGCTGGAACAGGTCTGTGCGATGGGCTGGCTGGAGCGAAACGAGGAAACGGGGGAGTTCCGCTGGTTATGGCCGGCTTTTTCGATTCAACATTCCGAGCGACCGCTTTATGTACAGCCAAATCTGGAAATCATTGTTTCCCCCGAAACTTCTCCGCTCGAACGCTGGGAGGTCGAGCTGATGGCCGAACGGTTGACAGGAGGCGCTATATCCCGCTATATGTTAACCCGGCAAAGCCTTTCCGTGGCCGGCGAGAGGTGGAGCGACGCGGATGAATTGTGCGCCTGGCTTGAATCACGCAGCAAGTACGGATTGCCGGACAATGTAAGACATACCGTTCATTCCTGGTGGAGCAAACGTCCACAATCCTCCAAACCGGTCGCCAATCAAAATGAACGGGACAAGCAGGTGGAAAAGGTTCATCAAGTAGAAATCGATAAACAAGCTGAAAATGACTTCCGCAACTGGAGGATTGATCCGCGTTTTCCTTCTGTCGAGCAGCTCTATCCGGGTTTAAGACAGATTCCTCAAGCATGGTACAACAAGCTGGCCTGTTACCATGCCTCGACAATCAAGTCCATCCTCGATCAAGCCAAGAAGTGGGAGGTCCCCGTCTACGTGCAAACAAAACTTAAAGAATGGGTGCTCATTCCGGAGCAACTGGATGAAAAGTTGGACTGGTCTGTTACGGGAACGGATCTGGAGGGGCAAAAACTCAAGTTGAGAGGAAAGGAAATCGAGAAAGTCCGCCTGATTTTGCCGGGAATAACAGACGAAAAACGGAACATAGATAAAATTTAACGGAAAAATTAAGGATACTCTTCCGCCTGAGATATGTTATAGTTTAGATAGGCTCCTCGCTTTCTCCGAGGTTTTGGATATCAAAAATCACCGTTTAGTTACGGTGATGCACGCTAGGAGGAAAGATGTCCATGAGTATGGTTGAAACGAGAACATTGGACACAGTAGCCATTTTGCAAATCGCTTGCGAAATTGGCGACATGATCAATGCCTCCCGTGAAGTGCACGAATATTTGCGCTGGAAACACGAGATTGAGCAGGATGAACGGATCCAGCGTTTGATTGAGCAATTCGATAAAGCCAAACAAAAATTCAAGGAATGCGAACGGTTCGGACATTATCATCCGGACTACCATCGCGCGTTGGAAGAAACCCGCCGTTTCGAGCGCCAGCTGGAACAGTTCGAAGCGGTCCGGAAGTTCAAGCAGGCGGAAGATGCTCTTGACGACTTGCTTTATACCGTTTCGCTGACGATCGCCAGAGCGGTATCTGATGACATCAAAGTGCCGAGCAATGATCCTCTGCCCACGGTCGGCTGTGGTTTGGGAGGCCGTTGCTCCGGCAATTGCGGTTGCTGATTCTAAGAAAGGGGGATACCATGATCCCGGAAAGATGCGGCTTGATCGTATGGCTTCATCATCTGAAAGCGATCAAAGTGTTGGAACGCTTTGGAACTTTACACTACGTTTCACGCAGGATGAAATATGCGGTGTTGTATGTAAACCGGGACCAGCTGGAGCAAACGATAAACGATCTGACCCAATTAAATTTTGTGAAAAAAATTGAAAAATCGTACCGCCATGAGATCAAAACCGAATACAACAGTGAAATTCCGGACAAAACCCGGTTTTACATGTAGTTCATCCTGCTTGGTGGCAAAAATGGGCACGGATCTCTTTCGCGCGCCCATTTTTGTTATATTTACGATTGAAATTTTGTGAACAGACAAAAATACAATTGGAAATTGCCGCCGTTTCAGTATAATAAAAGTAAGCGCTATTATGTAAACATTATACATATATATTCCATCACATCACTTTAGGGTTAAGGAGGGAATGATGAGATCAAAATCGACTCAGCGATGTCAAACGTATGAGCCGTATTATGTAGAGCTTGGCAATAAGAAGATCGCCGACATCGTCATTACGAACCATGCCAAAATGCGCTGGAAAGACCGGATCGGTGAGCGGCAGTCGAGATCGATCAGCGCATATCTTTGGGAGAAATTGAAAAATGGCGAAGTAGAACCGTATTACAAGAAAGAAGAAGACGTATATCTCGTTGAGGACGACCTGGTGATGGTGGCCGAATTTAATAAACTGGAGCATGAGACCGATGTAAACGGCGAGCCACTGTACAAAATGATCGTCGTCACTTTTCTCGGACGGATGTCGGAAACGATCGAGCTGAGAGATTTGAAAACGTATTATTCCTGGTTAAGGCATTCTCGTCGCATGACCTTAATCAAAAATACGCGCAAGCGGAGATAAGGACGGTAGTCGATGGCTTTGAACTTTCACCAGTTGCACATTTTTTACGCTGTCGCTCAAAAGAACAGTTTTTCCGCTGCTGCGCAAGCCCTACATATGACACAGCCGGCAGTGACGATGCAGATCCGGGCGCTGGAGCAATATTTCGGCGTCCGGCTTTTTCACCGTTCCACGAAACGGGTTGAACTTACGGACGCGGGAAGATCGCTGCTTCCCTTGGCGACGAAAAGCGTCGAGCTGATGAAAGAAACGGAACGAACGATGGCGCGTTTTACCCAGAATTTGAAAGGGAAATTGCAACTCGGCGCGAGCCTGACATTTGGGGAGTATATACTTCCTCGCATATTGGGGCCGTTTTCGGCACAATATCCGAACATTTCGGTCAGCATGAAGGTGATGAACACGTCGCAGATCGTCGAAGAAATTTTGAACCATCAGCTCACTTTCGGCCTCGTGGAAGCGCATGTGGAACACCCCGATCTGCTGATCGAGCCGGTGCTCAGCGATGAGCTGAAACTCGTATTGCCTGCCGGACACCCGCTGTGCAAAGCGGAATGTGTGGATATCGAAGAGGTGTTGAAATATCCGTTTGTCCTTCGCGAAAAAGGATCGGGAACCAGGCAAGTGATGGAGGAGGAACTGACCCGGCGCGGCATTGATCTGGAGCGGTTGCAGGTGGTCAGCGAGCTGGGCAGCACCGGAGCGGTCAAATCGGCGGTCGAAGCTGGCCTTGGCCTTTCCATTCTTTCCCGCTCTTCGCTGAAACACGAGCTGGCGCTCGGATTGTTGGAAACGAGGGAAATTAACGGATTTACGTTTCGTCGCCATTTTTATTCCATTTATTTGAACACGACGTTGCTGCCGCTGACTGCTGTTACGTTCCTTACTTTTATTCGCGAATGCGACCTGTCGACGTGGCTGTAGATGCGATGAAGTGCCGAATCCGCATTCAGGTGCGTTCCGAACGCATGCTGTTGATTCGCTGTTCGTCCGGGGTGACATATAACGTTTTCTGATGATCATAGATGACAAACCCCGGTTTGGCTCCTTTCGGTTTGCGGACATGACGGATGAGCGTATAGTCTACCGGTACGTTTGAAGATGTGCGGGCCTTGCTGAAATAGGCGGCAAGCATGGCCGCTTCTTTTAATGTCTCTTCCCCGAATTTGCGGCTTTTGATGACAACGTGCGAACCGGGAATGTCTTTCGTGTGCAGCCACGTTTCGTCGGGACGCGCGAACCGGTTGGTCAAATATTCGTTCTGTTTGTTGTTTTTCCCGACGTAGATCGGGATGTTCTCGCTGGAGTAAAAGCAGACGAGAGACGGTTTCTCGTTATTTTTACGCCCTTTTCCCCGCTGCGACCGTCTTTGCAAATAGCCTTGTTCAACCAATTCCTCATGAATTTCTTCCACATCGTTCAGATCGGCATTTTCCAACTGCTGTTCCAGGGAATCCAGGTAGCTGATTTCCTGAAGCGTCTGTTCCATCTGTTCTTTGACGACCTGTATGCTGTTTTTTCTTTTCGTATATTGTTTGAAAAAGTGCTGTGCATTTTCCGACGGAGACCGTTTCGGGTCGAGCGGAATGACCATTTTCCCCTGATTTTCATCGTAATAGTTGACGACCTCAATCTCGGTCATGCCTTTCTCCACATTGTGCAGCGAGGCTGTCAACAGTTCCCCCATGATCCGGTACTTGTCAGCGTCTTGGGCTTCACGCAAGGTCTGCTCCAGTTTTTCTAATTTTTTGAGATTTTTGTTCTTTTCGTTTTGCAGCCATTTGTACAAATTGCCGACGCGCTGTTTGATTCTGTCTTTTTCGGCTTTGATCCCGTAATAATGATCCAGACAGGCATGTACCGAGGAGTACGTTTCCGTTATGCCCTCCAAATGTGTCAGCCTAAGGACAGCAAAGACGCTTTTCTCACCGGTGGTGACCACCATCGGTTCGTAGCGATGTTGTTGAAGTTGTTGCACGATATTCTGGATCTGCTGCGGTCCGCGATAGGCCATTTCCATCGCGGTGACCGGGCCGATTCCTGCAAAGCGTTTCACGATATGTTGGGCGACCGTTTTTAAGTCTGAACCGTTTCCTTGCTGAAAAACGGCCTCCCATTCATCGGCATTAGCAGCCAGAGGATCGGACTTGCCTTGTGCGGGAGGCGGTACATAGGTCGCTCCGGGAACGACGGTGCGATGACGGTTGACAGCCGAGGTCACATGGTGAATGCAGTCCAGCACTCGGCCGGTATCCGGTTCGATCAGCATCATGTTGCTGTGTCGTCCCATGATTTCGACGACGAGGCGTTTCATGTTCATATCGCCCAGCTCGTCGCGGCCGAGGATGTCGATATGAACGATCCGTTCCATGCCGACTTGTTCAATCGCCTGGATGACGCCGTTTTCGCAATGTTTGCGCAACAGCATGCAAAACATCGGCGGCTCCGGCGGATTGTCATAGCGATGTTCAGTAAAATGCAGCCTGGGGTACGTCGGATTGGCCGATATCAATAAACGTCGCGCGCCATCTTTGCCGCGCAGATGGAGTACAATGTCACGTTCAAAAGGCTGGTAGATTTTGCTGATTCGCGCTCCGGCATACGATTGTAGTTCATGCACGACAGCGCGCAACACCACACCATCCAATGCCATGGGACAACACTCCTCACTTAATTGCCGATTCCATTTTTTTTGCCAACATCCATTATAGACGCTCGCCAGATCCGTTACAACAAAAGGTGTATAATTGCCGGCTTGTCAGAATACATTTACCGTAAGAGGAAATTGTCCAGGCTTTGGGAGGGAACCGTATACGATGGAACGAAAATCGTGGTATCAGTTAAGCGCGGAAGAAACATTGAGACGGCTCGAATCGGATCGAAAAGCCGGCCTGACCGCTGCAGAAGCAAAACGGCGATTGGAATCGTATGGAACCAATGAATTGCGGGAGAAAAAGAAGATCTCGCCGCTGGCTTTGTTTTTGAACCAGTTCCGCGATTTCATGGTGTTGGTTCTCGTCGGAGCGGTTCTGATCTCCGGCTTGCTCGGTGAATATTTGGATGCAATCACGATCATTGCCATCATCCTGTTGAATGGATGTCTTGGTTTTATCCAGGAATTCAGGGCGGAACGATCCCTGCGCGCACTAAAGCGTTTGTCGGCTCCGAAGGCGAAAGTGATTCGCGGGGGAAAAACCCTGGAGATCGACGCCTCCATGCTGGTTCCCGGAGATGTGGTGCTTCTGGAAAGCGGGGATCGCATTCCGGCCGACATTCGTTTTCTGGAAACGAACGGCGTGTTTGTAGAAGAATCGGCATTGACCGGGGAGTCCGTACCTGTAGCTAAACATGACCGTCCGATTGTTGCCCCCGATGTCCCGCTCGGTGACCGGCGCAACATCGGCTATATGGGGACGCTGGTCACCCGTGGAACGGCGACAGGGATTGTCGTCAGTACCGGTATGGAAACCGAGATGGGGAAAATTGCCGATCTGATTCAGAATACCGAGGTGATGGCTACCCCGTTACAACAACGTCTTGAACACCTCGGCAAAATTTTGATCGGCGTAGCCCTTGTGCTGACGGTGTTCGTCGTTGTCGCAGGAATTTGGCATGGACAACCGGCCTACGGCATGTTCCTGGCCGGTGTCAGTCTCGCGGTGGCTGCAATTCCTGAAGGCCTGCCGGCAATCGTAACGATTGCGCTGGCGCTTGGCGTACAGCGCATGATTCGCCGCAAGGCGATCGTTCGCAAACTCCCGTCGGTAGAAACTTTAGGCTCCGCAACGGTCATTTGTTCGGATAAAACAGGGACGCTGACCGAAAACAAGATGACCGTCGTCAAATTGTGGGGCGGCGGGCGCACGATGAACGTGACGGGAACAGGATATGTGCCGAAAGGGCAAGTGGTGGAAGGAAATAAGGTACTGGATCTTAGAAGAGACATATTGCTCAGGCGCATCATGCAGATTTCGGCTCTTTGCAACAATGCGGAACTGGTCCCTCCCGAAGAAAATCATAACCGCCGCAAGTGGTTGAAGACGGCTGATGACCAGGCAGGCTGGAAAATCAAAGGGGACCCAACGGAAGGGGCCCTGGCTGTTCTCGCGGCCAAAGCCGGGGTGTCGAAAGAATCGCTTTCTTCGCTTTACCGCAGGGTAAGGGAAATTCCATTTGATTCGGAACGCAAACGCATGTCTGTCGTCGTTGAGCATCAGGGGGGCAGGCTTCTGTGCACCAAAGGCGCCCCGGATGTACTGCTCAATAATTGCAAATACATTTTGTGGGACGGAAAGCTGAAATGGCTGGATGAAAAGTTGCGGCGCCAGGTGGAGGAAGCGAATGAGGCCATGGCGAAATCGGCGTTGCGCGTTATCGGGTTTGCGTATCGTGAACTCGGTGCCAATGAGCTGAAAATGTCGGATGAAAGTTTGGAGAAAGGACTTGTATTTGTCGGTCTGGCAGGAATGATGGATCCGCCGCGGGCGGAAGTGAAGGAAGCGATATACAAATGCAAGCAAGCAGGCATCCGCACCGTCATGATTACGGGCGATCATCAGTCGACAGCAGAAGCGATCGCTGAACAGCTCGGCATGATGCCGAAAGGCGGTCTTTCCGTCAGCGGGAAGGAACTGGAAAGCATGAGTGACGATGAACTCGACCGCAAAGTCAACAACATCTATGTATATGCGCGGGTGACGCCGGAGCACAAACTCCGCATCGTGAAATCTTTGCAGCGGCAAGGACATGTGGTGGCGATGACCGGTGACGGTGTCAACGATGCGCCGGCGATCAAAGCGGCGGATATCGGCATTTCCATGGGCATTACGGGAACGGACGTATCCAAGGAAGCTTCTTCGCTCGTGCTCAGCGATGACAATTTTGCGACCATCGTCGCCGCGATCGAGGAAGGTCGGGGCATCTATGAAAACATCCGCAAATTTATCCGTTATATGCTCGCTTCCAATGTCGGTGAGATATTAACGATGTTTATCGCAATGATGTTCGGTATGCCGCTGCCGCTCGTGCCGATCATGATCCTGTGGGTCAATCTCGTCACAGACGGTTTGCCGGCCATGGCACTCGGCGTCGATACGGCTGAGGATGACCTGATGACACAGCAACCGCGGCCGGCGCGCGAAAACATATTTGCGCGCGGCTTGGGCTGGAAAATCATCAGCCGCGGCGTACTGATCGGACTGTGCACACTGGCCGCGTTCTGGATCGTTCTGAACCAGAACCCGGACACCCCGCAAACGTTGACCCTGGCGCAAACAGTCGCCTTTGCTACGCTGGTGATGGCACAGCTCATCCATGTGTTTGACTGCCGCAGTTCCATCTCGATTTTCCATCGCAACATGTTGGAAAATAAATACCTGGTCGCTGCTGTGCTCTCCTCGGTGCTTTTGTTATTGATGGTGCTTTATGTAGAACCGTTGCAACCGATCTTTAAGACGGCACCGCTCGGCATGGACGAATGGACGATCGTTCTGTTCTTCGCCGCTGCCCCCACCTTGCTGGCAGGTATCATGAGCAACATTTGGGCCGGTACTCGCAAAAAAAAGACGATCAAGTTAAGTTCGAAACCGATGTTGCGTTAACAAAAACAGACACCGGGAACATGCTCTTTTCAAATCCCAACTTTTTTAGTAAGATTAAGGGATACAAAGCAGTTTTCGCAACGACAGGGATCGATTGCTAAAAACTGCCTCTCATTGAAGTACGCCGGGTAGACGGCCTGTAATTAGGTGGGGAAGAAATGAAAAAAGATTTGCGAGAAACATTGAAAAATCGGCTGGTGATCGGTGACGGTGCGATGGGGACCTACCTGTACCAGCTCGGGTTTCCGGTCGGCATTTCATACGAAGAACTCAATCTGACCAAGCCTGAGGTGATCGCAGACGTACACCGGAAATATTACGAGGCCGGAGCTCGTTTGATCGAAACGAATACATTTACAGCCAATCGTGAAAAGCTGTCGAAATATGGGTTGGATCAAGAAGTAAAAGCGATCAACCGCGAGGCGGTACGCATCGCCCGGCAAAGCGTCGGTGCTGACGCGTTCGTCGTCGGCGCCGTCGGCTCGATCCGGGCCGGACGCAAAAAAGATTATAGCTTGAATGAGATCGCCACCATTTTCCGGGAACAGATCGCCGTTCTCCTCGAGGAAGGGGTGGACGGGATTGTTCTCGAAACGTTCTATGATCTGGAGGAAATGCTCGCCGCGCTGCGCGTCGTGCGCGAAATGTCCGACCTGCCGGTCATCGGCCAGTTTGCTGCAGAAGATTCTGGCAGGACGTCCGACGGGGTCGAATTCGCTGAAGCGTTCCGCCGGATCACGGAAGAGGGGGCTGACGTTGTCGGCTTCAACTGCCGCAGCGGGCCGAAGACGATGATCCGCTGCCTGGAACGGCTGAACGGTTTGGGTCTTGCCTACTCTGTTTTTCCGAATGCCGGTATTCCGGATTATATCGACGGGGAGTATACATTTATTACGTCGCCTGATTATTTCAGCCGTTCGGCGCTCCGTTTTGCAGAACTCGGTGCCAAAATTATGGGCGGTTGCTGCGGCACGACACCGGATCATATCAAGGCCATGGCCGAGGCGCTGAAAGATTTTGAACCGCAAAAGACAGAAAATGATGCCTCCCTTTCGGCAGCGGATGCGAATAACGGACGGGCGCGAGTCGTCATCCGTGAGCCGGAAAGACAGCTCCGTCCTGTACGCCCGCAACCGGAAACGCTGCTTGATCTGGTGGAAAAGCGGCATACGGTGATCGTGGAATTGGATCCGCCTAAAGATTTGAGCATCGACCGGTTTATGGAAGGGGCCAAAGCGCTTCGCGATGCCGGTGCTGACGCGCTGACGATGGCGGACAATTCGCTGGCGGTTACGCGGATGAGCAACATGGCTCTCGGTGCGATTGTCAAGGATCGGCTCGGCATTCGTCCGCTCATTCATATCGCTTGCCGAGACCGCAATCTGATCGGTACGCAATCGCATCTGATGGGCCTGGATGCGCTCGGGATCGACCATGTGCTGGCGGTAACCGGTGATCCGGCACGCTTCGGCGATCTGCCCGGTTCCAGTTCGGTTTACGATATGACTTCATTTGAGATGATCCGCATGATTAAGCAGTTGAACGAAGGGATTGCTTTCTCCGGCAAACCCCTCAAGCAGAAGGCGCGTTTCGTCGTTGGGGCGGCTTTCAATCCGAATGTCCGGCATTTGGACAAGGCGGTTCGGCGACTGGAACGCAAAGTGGAAGCCGGCGCCGATTTTATCATGACCCAGCCGGTTTATGACCCGGTACTGATCGAGCGTATCAGCGAAGCCACGCGCCATATCGGTGTACCGATCTTTATCGGCATATTTCCGTTGGCCAGTGGCAACAATGCGGAATTTTTGCACAATGAAGTGCCTGGCATCAAGCTTTCCGATGAGATTCGCAGGCGGATGAGCGGCTTGCGCGGCGCAGAAGGAAGAGCGATGGGGGTTCAGATCGCCAAGGAATTGCTCGATGTGGCTTTGCAATATTTTAACGGCATCTATTTGATGACCCCGTTCCTCGCTTATGAAATGACAGTGGAGCTGACCGAGTACGTATGGAGCCGTACCCGACGCGATTTCCACTTGTTCCCGCAATCAAAATGAATTATACTGATGGGGGGTTTCTGCGGTGTTGCACAGTATGACGGGTTACGGACATTCGTCCGGCTCGGCTTGTGGCTACCGCATCCGCGTCGACATACGCTCGCTCAACCATCGATACTTGGAAGTGTCGGTGCGCTTGCCACGAAATTGGATGGAATTGGAAGACCGTGTGCGCAAGCAGGTGAGCCAGGCGATCATGCGCGGCCGGGTGGAAGTGCACATCACTGCTGAACGTGAAACAGGTTCCAACGGCAAGGTGGAAATCGATTGGACCATGGCCGATGGTTACTATCAAGCCGCAGAGCAGCTTCGCGAGCGGTATGGATTCCAGGAAGGCATCCGTTTGAACGAACTCATCGCCTTGCCTGGTGTCATCATTTTCCAGGAAGAAAATGACGAAGTGACCGATGAGCTGGCTGAGGCGCTGGCGGCCTTGATCGATGAGGCACTGGAACAGTTGATACAGATGTGTCGGAGAGAAGGAGCGCATCTGTTTGAACATATTGCTTCCAGGCTGGACAAGCTCGAACATTTGCATGAACAGCTTTCGCAGCAGGCGTCCGGTGCGGCCAAAAAGATCGCGATGAGGCACCGTGAGCGCATCGCCGATTTGCTCCAGGATCTGTCCCAATTTGATGAACAGCGCTTTCAGATGGAAGTGGCCATTATGGCCGATCGGGCGGATGTCGATGAGGAGATTACGCGATTGGCCAGCCACTTCCGTCAGTTTCGCCAAATCATGGCGCAAGAAAGAACCGTGGGCCGCAAGCTCGATTTTCTCATCCAGGAAATGAACAGGGAAATCAATACGATCGGCTCCAAAGCCGCGCAGACGGAACTGGTGGAGCTGGTCGTCGAGATGAAGTCAGAGCTGGAGAAAATCAGGGAACAGATTCAAAACATCCAATAATCCGGCACGGACGTATAATAGTTGCAAGGCAATGTACGGCAATGTATGGCAAAGTACGGCAATGTATCGCAAGGTACGGCCACGATCCGCCGTACGTATACGGGCCGGTAAAAATGTGAATCTATAGTAGGGAGGAACGATCATGTCTATCAAGCTGATCAACATCGGTTTCGGCAATATTGTTTCCGCGAACCGAATCGTATCTATCGTCAGTCCCGAGTCGGCCCCGATCAAACGCATCATTCAGGAGGCACGTGACCGGCAAATGTTAATCGACGCTACATACGGACGGCGGACAAGGGCGGTCATCATCACCGACAGCGACCATGTGATTCTGTCTGCTGTCCAGCCGGAAACGGTTGCTCACCGCTTGACGAACAAAGACGAGGAAACCGAAGAATAGGATGAATGGATTATGGAAAATGCGCACCAGGGAATGTTGATCGTGTTGTCCGGGCCATCAGGTGTCGGTAAAGGAACCGTCTGTTCGCATTTGCGAAAAATTTCGCCCGATCTCGTCTATTCGGTATCGGCGACGACGCGTCCTCCCCGTGAAGGGGAAGTGGACGGGGTCAACTACTTTTTTAAAACGAGAGAAGAATTCGAGGAAATGATTCGCCGCGGCGAGTTGTTGGAATGGGCGGAATATGTCGGCAATTACTACGGAACGCCCTTGGCGTTCGTCAAAGAAACGTTGGCTAGCGGACGCGATGTCATCTTGGAGATCGAAGTTCAGGGTGCGATGAAAGTCAAACAGGTTTTTCCGAACGGTGTGTTTATCTTTTTGGCTCCTCCTTCCATGGAGGAACTGAAAAAACGGATTATCGGCCGGGGGACCGAATCGGAAACGTCGATTCAGCACCGTTTGTCTGTTGCCGAAGAAGAATTTGCACTGGCCAAGCACTACAATTATGTTGTCGTCAACGATGAAGTTGAATCTGCATGTGAACGGATACGCGCGATCATTACGGCCGAACGTTGTCGCACAGAGCGCGTATTGGCACAACATTCGGTTTTGAATACACTTAAGTAATAGGGAGATCAAAGTTTAAAAGAGCCTAAGTGTTTTTTTAAGAACACTTCACATCTAAAAACACTTCACATCGCTAAAACGGGTTTGTGTCAGGAGGTATGATCGGACATGCTGTATCCTTCCATCGATGAGCTTGTCAAAAAAGTGGGAAGCAAGTATTCGTTGGTCGTGGCTGCTTCTCGCCGTGCGCGCCAGCTGCGCGATGGAGAAAAATGTCTCGTGAAGGAGCCGAAATCGAAAAAAGATGTCGGCGTGGCGCTTGAAGAAATATATGAGGATCTCGTTCAATTCGAAAAGCCCGAATAATTCGGGCCCATGTTTCGTTCATGGCAACAACCCCCAGTGGTTGTTATTTTTTTGATTTAGGAGGGAAATCCGGTGCTGAACAAGAAGACGGTGCTGCTCGGTGTGTCGGGGGGAATCGCCGCCTACAAAGCGGTGGCATTGTGCAGCAAACTGGTGCAAGCGGGGGCAACGGTCGATGTCGTGATGACGGACGGGGCGTTAAAGTTCGTCACACCGTTGACATTCCAGGCCATTTCCAGACGGCCGGTGTTAACCGATACGTTCAAGGAAGAGGATCCGGCCAAAATCGCGCACATCGATGTTGCGGAACGTGCAGACCTGATCTTGATCGCTCCGGCCAGTGCGAATGTGATCGCCAGGCTGGCGCACGGTTTTGCGGACGATATGCTGACAACAGCAGTGCTGGCATCGACAGCACCCCTGTGGGTCGCACCTGCGATGAATGTACATATGTATGCGCATCCGGCCGTCCAGGCCAACTTGGAGGTGCTCCGGAAACGGGGGGTGCGGGTACTCGAACCCGGCACCGGACCGCTCGCTTGCGGTTATACCGGAAAAGGACGGCTGCCCGAACCGGATGAGCTGTTTGCGATGATCAACGACTTTTTTTGCGAGCAAAAATCGGGCTTGCCATCCGGGCTGGCGGGGCGCAAGCTGGTCGTTACCGCAGGCGGAACCCGCGAGCGCATCGACCCGGTACGCTTTATCGGCAACGATTCATCGGGAAAGATGGGATACGCGATCGCCGCTGTCGCCCAGCGAGCCGGCATGCAGGTGACGCTGATCAGCGCTCCGGTTGCATTGGAGCCACCGCCTGGCGTCGATGTAGTACGGGTTGAATCGGCGGAAGAAATGTATCGTGAAGTGATGCGGTTGGCGGCTACGGCAGATATTGTGGTCAAGGCGGCAGCCGTTGCAGATTACCGGCCCGTCCAGCGCCATGAGCACAAACTCAAAAAAAGGGAAAGCATGTTGACGCTCGTGCTGGAACGGACACCGGACATCTTGCACGCGCTCGGGCAGCTTCCGAAACGGCCGTTCTTGATCGGTTTTGCGGCAGAAACCGAGCAGCTGGAGAAACATGCCATGGACAAGCTGCACCGGAAAAACTGTGATCTGATCGTAGCGAACGATGTGACACAAGAAGGGGCAGGGTTTGGTACGGATACGAATGCCGTAAACATATATGATCGCAACGGACTCGTCGAATCGATTCCGCTTACGACGAAGGAAGCGATCGCCGAACGTCTGCTTGCTCTTGCAGCCGCCCGCATGAACAAGTAAAACGGGCTCCGACTGGGATAGCAAGGAGTGGTTTTATGTACGTCCGCGTCATCGTCGACGTACCGGCGATGGAAGTGAACCGACCTTTCGATTATGCGGTTCCTGAACGGTTCAGGCCTTGGATTGCGGTAGGCAGCCGCGTGGCGGTTCCATTCGGTACGCGAACGGTGCAAGGTTTTGTGGTGGAAACAACCCGACAGCCTGCGCTAGATCCCGGCAAAATCAAAGAAATCGAGCAGCTTTTGGATCTTGTCCCTCCGCTTACATCCGAACTGATTCAATTGTCGGAGTGGATCAGCCAAAAATATGTCTGTTCACGCATCGTGGCATTGCAGGCGATGTTGCCCGCGGCTTTGAAAGCCAAATACAAACGGGTGGTCATGATTTCCGAGCGGGCGAATGAATGGCTTGCTGCCCGCCGCGAGGCAGGAGATGGCTCGACGAGGACCGGGGAAGACGGCCTAACGGAAACGGACGAAGTCATCCGGGATATCCTTTCTTTTATGCAGCACAAAGGCCGGGTTGAAACGGACAAGCTTCTGGAACAGTACCATGCCCATCGGGATTTGATCAGGCGGCTGATCGAGGACGGGCTTCTGTATGAACGAAGGGTCGTCCATGACCGCATCGGCAAAAAGAAACAGCTGTTGGTCATCCCCGCCGACCGCGAACAGTTGCTGGATATAAGTAACCAGTTGGAAAAGCGTGCCTACAAACAGCGGGAGCTTTTGACCTATTGGTTGGAAAATCCTGAACCGGAACCGCTGTCGGAGCTTTTGTCCAAGTTCAGAACAAGCAGCAGCACCGTCAAGGCGCTTGCGGCAAAAGGGGCGGTCCGCATCGAAGAACGTGAAGTGATGCGGGATCCATATGAAAACAGGCAGTTTCCAACGAGCAAACCGCTTCCTCTTACGCCGGATCAGCAATCGGCCTACCGCGCATTGGAAAAGAGCATGCGAAAACAGCAGTTCGAACGTTTTTTGTTGCACGGCGTCACCGGCAGCGGCAAGACAGAAATCTATCTGCAGGCGATCCAATTGTGTCTGGAACTGGGCAAAGAAAGCATCGTGCTCGTTCCGGAAATTTCGTTGACCCCCCAGATGGTGGAGCGGTTCAAGGGGCGGTTCGGTGACCGGGTGGCCGTTTTGCACAGCCGGCTGTCGAGCGGCGAGAGATATGATGAATGGCGAAAAATTCGCGAAGGCAAGGTCCAGGTCGCCATCGGTGCACGTTCTGCGATTTTTGCTCCATTTCGCAATCTCGGACTGATCATTATCGATGAGGAACATGAAAGTTCGTACAAACAGGAAGATGCACCGAAGTATCATGCACGGGACGTCGCTTTCGCCAGGGGTAAGTACCACCAGGCTGTCGTTGTGCTCGGTTCCGCAACCCCGTCGCTGGAAAGTTACAGCCGCACCGGTCACGGACTTACCTATCTGCATCTGCCGACGCGCGTTCAGGACCGACCGATGCCATCTGTTTCCATCGTGGATATGAGACAGGAACTGAAGGCGGGAAACCGTTCAATGTTCAGCCGTCAGCTGCACGATGCGATTCTCGGCAATCTCTCCCGCGGAGAGCAAGCCGTACTGCTATTGAACCGGCGTGGTTATTCCACATTTGTGATGTGCCGGTCATGCGGATATACAGCCGAATGTCCGCATTGTGAAATTGCGCTGACATACCACAGGGTTTCGCACAACCTGCGCTGCCATTATTGTGGTTACGCACGGCCGGAACAAAGACAATGTCCGGAATGCAACAGCGAACATATCCGCTATTTCGGCACAGGTACGCAAAAAGTGGAGGAAGAGCTGGCGCGCCACTTCCCCGGAATTCGGGTCATCCGCATGGATGTGGATACGACGACAGAAAAGGGTGCACATGAAAAATGGCTCGACCAGTTTCAGCGCGGAAAGGCGGATGTGCTGCTCGGTACGCAGATGGTGGCCAAAGGACTGGATTTTCCCAAGGTGACGCTGGTCGGTGTGATCGCTGCAGATACGGTTCTCCATCTGCCTGATTTCCGCGCTGCGGAAAAAACGTTCCAGCTGCTCACCCAGGTGGCGGGACGCGCCGGTCGCCATGAACTTCCGGGTAAAGTGATCATCCAGACCTATAATCCTGAACATTACAGCATTGTCCATGCGAGCCGGCACGATTATATCTCGTTCGCGCGTGAAGAACTGCAGCACCGGAAAAAACGTCTTTATCCGCCTTACTGTTCGTTGGCGCTCATTACGTTTCTGCACGAACACGTCCCGCTACTTGTGACCGCCGGTGAATTTTTTGCCCACACCTTCAAAACGGAGTGGTACAGGTCTTATCCCGATCGTTCGCACATATTGTTGGAAGTGATGGGACCGGTGGCGTCTCCGGTTCCGCGCAAGAAAGATAGATATCGATTTCAATGCGTGGTAAAATATCGACAAGACCGCAGTATACCGGAAGCGATCCGGCATGCCGTCGAAATGACGGCCCAACAGTTCAAAAACGAACGGTTGCAGATTTCTGTAGATGTAGATCCGCAAGTGATGATGTAAATGATAGATAAGGAGAGATTTAGTTCAAATCCAATTGTCAGGAAGGTGAGAAGATGGCGATCAGAGTCATCGTCAAAGATCCGGACCCGATCTTGCGCAAAAAGAGCAAACCGGTTACCAAGATTAATCGCAGCATTCACAAGCTGCTCGATGATATGGCAGAAACGATGTATGACGCAGATGGTGTGGGATTGGCCGCACCGCAAGTCGGCGTTCTGAAACGGGTGATCGTCATCGACACGCGGGAAGAGGATGGACCGGGCCTGATCGAGATGATCAATCCGGAAATTGTGGAGTACAGCGGCACCCAGATCGGTCCGGAAGGGTGTCTGAGCATCCCCGACCTGAACGGGGAAGTGCGGCGGCACAAAAAAATCAGGGTGAAAGGCCTGGACCGGCATGGCAACGAGGTAGAAATGGAAGCCGAAGATTTTCTCGCCCGTGTTTTCCAGCATGAGATCGACCATCTGAACGGGATCCTGTTTACAGATATCGCGGAAACGATCTATAGAAAAGAAGGTCCGGACAATGTTGTCGAAAAATAATGCACGAATCGTCTTTATGGGCACGCCTGACTTCGCCGTGCCCTCGCTTGAAGCACTGGTGGAACACGGGTGGAACGTCGTATGCGTGGTCACGCAGCCCGATCGTCCCAAAGGAAGAAAAAAGGAACTGACTCCGCCGCCTGTGAAGGAGACAGCGGAGCGTTTGGGATTGACGGTATTCCAGCCGGAAAAATGCCGGCATCCGGAATCGGTGGAAACGTTGCGTTCGTATCGTCCCGATCTGATTGTTACCGCTGCTTACGGACAATTGTTGCCGAAAGATCTGCTAGAACTTCCACCGGCCGGGTGCGTGAACGTCCATGCTTCGCTGTTGCCCAAGTATCGGGGAGGTGCACCGATTCATCATGCGATCATTCGCGGTGAAACCAAAACGGGTATAACCCTGATGTATATGGACGAAGGTCTGGATACCGGGGACATGATCCGCCAGGTAGAGGTCGAAATCAGCGACACCGACACGGCAGGATCCCTGTACGACAAATTGAAAATCGCGGGGGCAAAGCTTTTGATCGATTCTCTGGAAGAGATTTTAAACGGTCAGGTGGAGCGCATTCCTCAAGATCATTCGCAAGCGACGTATGCTCCGAACATCAAGAGCGAAGATGAACGTATCGACTGGAATCGCCCGGCGCGGGACGTGTATAACCAGATCCGGGGTCTGAATCCATGGCCGGTTGCCTATACCGAATATCGCGGAGCAAGGCTTAAAATTTGGGCAAGTGCCTTGCCGGAAACCGAAAGTATACACAAAGATGTCAATGCGCAAAATGT
Source organism: uncultured Paenibacillaceae bacterium (assembly GCA_937925675.1). GTDB lineage: Bacteria > Bacillota > Bacilli > Paenibacillales > CALAME01 > CALAME01. The sequence goes on from CALAME010000051.1 coordinate 142,687, forward strand.
GGCACCGGGGACGGTTGTCAATACGGATGACGGGGTCATTGAGGTGGCCGTTAAAGACGGGACGATTCAGTTGACCGAAGTCCAGCCCGCCGGAAAAAGAAAAATGACGGCTGCGGATTTTATCCGCGGCGGCCAGATTCGGAAAGGCGATATCCTGGGGGACGACCGATGAGCAAAAATGATGTACGCCAACGTCCGTTGAATGCCAGGGAAGCCGCTCTTAAAGTCCTATTGGATGTCGAGCGTAACGGCGCCTACAGCAATCTGGCCCTGAACCGGATTTTAAAGAGCAACAGAATATCCGCCCAAGACGCCGCGCTGGCCACCGAGTTGGTTTACGGTACGATCCAGCGCCAAAATACGATCGATTATTTTTTGGACCGGTTCGTAAGCTCGGGTTTGCACAAGCTGGAAACGTGGGTGCTGTGCTTGTTGCGTATGAGTTTTTACCAGATTTACTATCTGGACAACATTCCCGATTACGCGGTGGTCCATGAAGCGGTCACGATCGCACGGAAAAAGGGGCATCGCGGAATTGCCGGCATGGTAAACGGAGTGCTGCGCTCCATACTCAGGGAACGGGATGACCTGACCATACCGGAAACGCTGCCGACCGCTGAGCGGCTGTCGCTCATCCATTCGCATCCGAAATGGATGGTGTACCGCTGGGCAAACCAGTACGGCTGGGAATTGACCGGGCGGATCTGCGAGGCAAACAACCGCATACCGCTTCCAACGCTCAGGGTTAACACGCTGAAAGTGGAACGCGACGCATACATGGAACAGCTGCGCGCCCGTCAGATCGAAGTTGCGCCTTCCCGAGTGTCTCCCGCGGGTATCGTCTGGACAAGCGGTGGCAACCCGGCGCATGATGATGGGTTTAAACGCGGTGAATTCACGATCCAGGGTGAAAGTTCCATGCTGGTCGGGGAGATCGTGGATCCGAAGCCCGGAATGAAAGTGCTTGATGCTTGCGCAGCTCCCGGTGGCAAAACGACGCATCTTGCGGAAAAGATGAAAAATGAAGGCTACCTCTATGCCAATGACATTCATCCCCACAAAGAAAAGCTCATTCGTGACCAAGCAGAGAGGCTTGGACTTACATGCATTCGCACCGGAGTGGGAAATGCGCTTTATTTGGGCGACAAATTTCCGAACCACAGTTTCGATCGCATTTTGATCGATGCTCCCTGTTCCGGTCTGGGGGTCATTCGTCACAGGCCGGACTTGAAATGGCGCAAACAGGAAACCCAGCTGCCGGATATCGTGCAGTTGCAGATGCGTCTTCTCCATTCGCTCGCGGATTTGCTCAAACCGGGGGGGGTGCTCGTTTACAGCACCTGCACGATCGAGCAAAAAGAAAATGAATATGTGGTTCAACATTTTTTAAATGAAAGGCCGGAATTCACGCTGGACCGCGAAGCAGAACGATTTTGGCCCAAGCATCTGCCGGATCATTGCCGGGTCGGTGACGGGATGTTGCGCCTGTTTCCGCACGATCTGGATTCGGACGGTTTTTTTATCGCTCGATTGAGAAAAAAATCGGATGTATGATAGAATGAATGAGTTAAATCCCTGAAATGAGTTGTGATTTAGGATGAAACGATCCATATATGATTTGACCCGAGATGAATTAAAACAATGGATGGTCGAACACGGACAGCCCGCATTCCGGGCTGACCAGCTGTTCGACTGGCTGTATAAGAAACGATCCAGTGACTTTGCGCAAATGAGCAATTTGCCCAGGTCGTTCCGTCAGGAGCTTGAGCAGCATTTCCGGATCGATGCGTTGACAGAAAAGGCCCGTTATACGTCTCGGGATGGAACTGTTAAATTTTTGTTCGGCTTAAGCGATGGCCACGCCATTGAAACGGTCATCATGAAGCATCGCTACGGCATCAGCATCTGTGTAACCACGCAGGTGGGATGCCGGATCGGTTGCACGTTTTGTGCCTCGACGCTGGGAGGTCTCAAGCGCAACCTGAGCGCAGGCGAGATCGTGGCCCAGGTGGTGGAAGCGCAGCGTCATCTCGATCAAACGGGAGAGCGCATCAAAAGCATCGTCGTGATGGGCATCGGTGAACCGTTTGACAATTACGAGGCGCTGATGCGGTTCATTCGCACGGTGACCGATCAGAAAGGATTGGGGATCGGCCAGCGCCACATCACCGTCTCCACAAGCGGTATCGTACCGGAAATTTATCGGTTCGCTGATGAAAACACCCAGGTGTGCCTGGCGATTTCACTGCATGCTCCAAATGGTGAACTGCGTTCGAAACTGATGCCGGTCAATCGTCGTTATCCGTTTGAAGAGCTGATGGAAGCATGCCGTTACTATATCGCCAAGACGGGCAGACGCATCAGTTTTGAATATGCGCTGATCGGGGGTAAAAACGACCAGCCTGAACATGCCGAGGAGCTTGCGGATTTGCTGCAAGGCATGCTTTGTCATGTCAATCTCATCCCGGTCAACTTTGTGCCGGAACGGGGTTACGAGCGCACGCCGCGCCATGAAATTTTCCGCTTCCAGCGTATTCTGAAGGCCAAAAATATCAATGTAACCATTCGCAGAGAACAGGGGCATGACATCGAGGCAGCCTGCGGGCAATTGCGTGCGAAACATATGGAAATGAGTGCGAGGTGATGGCGGATGAAAGCAGCGCATAAATCGGATGTCGGGCGCATCCGCCTTGTAAATGAAGATCGGGTTGTGGTGCAGACGGGGCTGAATGGACTTACGCTGGCGATACTCGCCGATGGAATGGGCGGACACCAAGCAGGAGATATCGCAAGCCAAATGGCGATTGAAATCATTCAGGAACAGTTGCAAACCTTGCATGCCGGCATGTCGGTCAAAGAATGGGAAGCGCGTATGCGCGATGCCATTTTGCTTGCGAACAGCCGGATTTATCATGAAGCTTGCCGCGAGCAGAAATACCATGGCATGGGGACGACTGTCGTCGTGGCCGTAGCTTCCAGGGAACGCATTTTGATCTCGCACATCGGGGACAGCCGCGCCTATAAAATTTCGGCAAACGGTGTCGACCAGCTCACGGAAGATCATTCTCTCGTCAATGAACTTGTCAAACGGGGACAGCTTTCGCGCGAGGAAGCGGATCAGCATCCGCGCCGGAATGTGCTGACCCAGGCTCTCGGCACGGAAGAGAACGTGACGATCGATACGTGTGATGTCGCATGGAGCGAAAACGAGATGCTGATGCTCTGCAGTGACGGCTTGACAGATTTGATCCAGCCGCAGCGCATGAATGAAATATTAAGAGCTTCAGCTGAACTGCAATGGAAAGTAGACAAACTCGTGGAAAGTGCATTGGAAGCCGGCGGAGATGATAATATCACCGTCGTGCTCATTTCCAATGAGAAGGCGGAGGATGGGGAGTGAAGATGGATGATCGGGCATAATTTGGGGGGCAGGTATGTCATACTTGACCGGATTGGCGGCGGCGGGATGGCTCTCGTTTATAAAGCGCATGATAATATTTTGCAGCGGAAAGTCGCGATCAAAGTTCTTCGCCAGCAATACGCAAACGACGAGGAATTTGTAAGCCGTTTCCGTAGGGAAGCCCTTTCCGCAGCCTCACTTTCCCATCCGAACGTCGTCAACATATTCGATGTCGGCCAGGAAGGCGACATTCACTACATCGTCATGGAATATATCGAGGGCACCAACCTGAATGAACGAATCAAAACTTCAGCACCGCTTCCGCTGGAGGAAGCGGTGGATATTGCCATGCAAATTTGCAGTGCTCTGGCACATGCCCACGAAAATGGCATCATTCATCGTGACATTAAACCGCATAACATTTTGATCGGGGTGGATGGTCGGGTAAAAGTCACCGATTTCGGTATTGCGCGTGCGGCTGCATCGACAGACATTACCCAGACCGGCTCCGTGCTCGGTTCTGTACATTACTTTTCGCCCGAACACGCCAAAGGGGTATCCCAAGGGGAAAAGTCGGACTTGTATTCGCTTGGTGTCGTTCTGTATCAGATGCTGACCAACAAGCTGCCTTTTCTGGGAGATAGCCCGATCAGCATCGCACTCAAACATTTGCAGGAACATGTGGAAGAGCCTCGCAAAGTGAATCCGAGCATCCCGCAGAGCGTTGAAAATATTATTCTGAGAGCGATGCGTAAAAATCCGGATGATCGCTATGCATCGGCCGAAGAAATGCTGGCCGACCTAAAAACCTGTTTGCTGCCGGAAAGAAGAAACGAACCGAAGCTTGTCATCGAAGATGAGGAGTTCGATGATGAAGCGACGCGCGTGATGCCGGCGGTGCGCACTTCATCCCTGGATACGGGTGAACAAACGCCGTCGGATAAACAAAAACGTTGGAAAAAGCCGGCGATCTGGACAGGGGTTCTGGTGGCTATCGTGCTATTAGTGTGGATGGGTCTACGCGGACTTTTTTCCCTGTTTGACGTCCCCGATGTTGTCGTTCCCGATGTGACCGGTTTACCGCTTGAAGAGGCAATCGATATCCTGGAACAACACCGGTTGAAAGTGGAATTGCCGCTCCGTTATGTGTTTGATGACGAGGTGGAGGAAGGGATCGTCATCGATCAAACCCGGAAAGGGATGACCGTCAAAGAAAACTCGTATATTCAGCTGACGGTCAGCAATGGTCCGCAAATGATGGAAATGAAACGTTACATCGGCATGCCGGTGGAAACGGTACAGGCGGAACTGATCAAAGCGGGGATCAGCGCGGATCAGATCACGATCCAGACCCGTCATGATGACCAGCCGGAAGGTACGGTCATTGACCAATATCCGGCACCGGATGAATTGTACAATCCCCGGCAGGTTTCGGTAATCCTTACGGTTAGCGACGGACCAGGAACTTTTGCAATGCCGGATCTGACCAATCGCAAATTGAGCGAAGCGGAGGCCATGATCATTCGCCACAATCTCAAGCTGGCTGAGGACGGTATTCGTTATGAACCGAGCTTTGAGGTCGAAGAAGGCATTGTCATGGACCAATTCCCCGCTCAACCAGGTGAAATGGTGGAACCGGGAACCGAGATTGTTCTGTATGTCAGTTCCGGTTATCCGGACGAAGTGCTGGAGCCGGTCGTCCATCTGCGCGTCGAACCGGAGGAAGAAGGAGAGCCTTCCACGGTAACCATTCTTTACAAGGATGCAAGCGGAGATAATATCGAGTGGGGAACGCGCGAAATCAGCCGCCCGCATACTTTTCCGGTGCGTGTGCTCGTCATGCCCAATGCGGATGCCGTGATCACCTATTATGTGAATGGCCGATTCGGCGACAGCATCCAAGTGACCTATGAAATGGCCTCGGAAAATCTTGAAATTGAATACCCGGAGCCAGATCGGGAACAATGGTTGCCGGAGGAAGAGGAAGATCTGGAAGTGTATCATCATGAGGAGGACGAAGAAACGGAGGATACACCTTGATGCACGACGGTTTGATCGTAAAAGCATTGAGCGGCTATTATTATGTGTTGCCTGACCAGGATGACGGAACGGTCCTCCGCTTGCGCGCTCGCGGCGTGTTCAAAAAACATGGAGTGACCCCTCTCGTCGGGGATCGCGTCCGGTTTGAACGGACAGCCGGGCATGAAGATGGCCGCATCGTTGAGGTGCTGGATCGGACCAATGAACTGGTACGGCCGCCCATTGCCAACGTCGATCAAGCAATTGTCGTTTTTTCCTTGCGCGAGCCGGAATTGCATTTGACTCTTTTGGACCGATTTCTTGTGCAATGTGAGTCCAACGATGTGGACAGCATCATATGTCTTTCCAAAGCCGATCTGTGTACGGACGAGGAATGCCAACAGATATGTGAGGAAACGGTCAAGTTATATACGGCTGCCGGATACCCGGTCGTGATCGCAAGTGTCAAGGACGGGCGCGGACTTAACGAATTGCGTCAATATCTGGAAGGGAAAATCAGTGTGTTTGCTGGCCAGTCCGGCGTTGGAAAATCATCTCTGCTCAATGCCCTGATTCCGGGAGTTGAGTTGGCCACGGGGGACGTCAGCCGCAAGTTGGGCAGAGGAAGGCATACGACTCGGCACGTGGAATTGTTGCGTGCGGGTGAGCGCGGATTTGTTGCGGATACGCCCGGATTCAGCCAGCTTGATTTTTTCGGAATGGAAGCGGAGGATCTGTCCCATTGTTTCCGTGAATTCCGCGAGCCCGCAACCCGATGCAAATTCCGCGGATGCCTGCATCGTGAAGAACCGGGATGTGCAGTTGTAGAAGCGGTAGAGCAAAACTTGATCAGCGAATTGCGCTATCGGAACTACTTGCAGTTTCTTACGGAAATCCAGGAAAAAAAACGGAGGTATTAGACGCCATGCTGCGAATTGCGCCGTCTATATTGTCTGCCGATTTTGCCCGCCTCGGGGAGGAAATCCAGGAGGCGGAACAGGGCGGGGCAGACTGGATTCACGTCGACGTCATGGACGGACGATTCGTTCCGAACATCACGCTCGGACCGGTTGTCGTCGAATCGATTCGTCCGTACACCCGACTGCCGCTCGACGTTCATCTGATGATCGTCGAGCCGGAGAAGTACATCGCAGATTTCGTTAAAGCCGGAGCGGATCTTGTCACCGTTCATGCCGAGGCGTGCATTCATTTGCACAGGACGTTGCAGATGATTCGGGCGGAAGGAGCCAAGGCGGGCGTAGCTCTCAATCCGGCCACCCCGGTCTCTGTGCTGGAACATGTGTTGGATGAGCTGGATCTGGTGCTGATTATGACCGTCAATCCGGGTTTTGGCGGACAGCAGTTTATTGAGGCGACGCTGAAAAAAATTGCTTCCGTCAAAAAAATGTTGAAAGAACGAAATATGACGCATATCGATATCGAAGTGGACGGGGGAATCAATGTGGAAACGGCTCCGCAGGTCGTCAATCATGGAGCCAATGTGCTTGTGGCCGGAAACGCTATATTTGGCGAGAAAGATCGGAAACAGGCAATCCAATCGATCAGGAAGGCGGCTGTAAACCATGAATAAGTCATGGTCGGTAACGGGGATGGTCATTTTGTATGCGGCGGGACTCGGACTTTTGTTGCTCGCCTTTACGATGATTCAGGACTTTTTTCGATATTTGTTTTCGCTGCTAGCCTTTTTATTGGCACTTCGTTTTTTTTCTACATATGAAACGTGGGGACCCCGCATTGCATTTATTATCGTTTCGTTCCTTTTTTATATCATCGACATCATCATTTACACGATGATCGCCTACGTAAATGGTTGGCCCATTCCCGGCATGGAAGCTTCGCTGGTATGAGTGCGAAAGGTGGCGCATATACTGATTTTAGGCATGCGCTTGAGGCACGATTTGGATCGCGCAGAATTATGCGGCATGGCGGATTATATTTTGTCGGGAGGGGTTAACATGAAGTTTATTGCAATCAAGCTCCCCAGGTTCTTGGGCGGTATGGTCAAAGCGATCCTGAACGCATTCAGTAAGAAAAATGGGTAGTTTAGAGTTCAACATTCAGCCATTTTCAATAACCGCCGAAGCACCTCGGACAGGCGCGGAATATTGCGATTTTTCTTAACGGCTGCCAGTTCGTCTAAGAAAAAAAGCACCGGCGACGGGTGCTTTTTCTCTTCATGGAGATGATGACGAATTAAACGCGGGTCACTTTTCCGGATTTCAGTGCGCGGGTGCTGACATAGACCCGTTTAGGCTTACCGTCAACCAAGATGCGCACTTTTTGAACGTTTACGCCCCACTTGCGTTTCGTTTTATTGTTCGCATGCGAAACGTGATGCCCTGTTCCCGGGCTCTTTCCGGTAATGAAGCATTTTCGAGCCATGATCTTACACCTCCCAAATCTACCGTCAGAGCGCACTTTAAACATTTTACCATATTGAAAATTTGCGAGTCAATGTGCGTTTTGGGGCATGGGATGAATTTCGTGCATGTTTTCATTGTTCTTTTTGAGTCCGATGTAGTAAAATGGGAATGAAACTTCACCGCTGAAGGAGAGAGTCGTGTGGCGTTGAAAGTGGTTAGCTCCGAAGGCACCGTCTACATATCCGAAAACGTGATCGCCGAAATCGCCGGATCGGCGGCCATGGAATGCTATGGCCTAGTCGGTATGGCTTCGCGCAAACAACTGAAGGATGGGATCACCGAGCTGATCCGCAAGGAAAATTTGCGCCGGGGTGTAGAGGTCAGACAGGAGGAAGATGGCGTGCATGTGGACCTGTACATTATCGTCAGCTACGGCACCAAAATTTCGGAAGTAGCGTATAATGTGCAGGCGAAAGTGAAGTATGTTTTGCAAGAAATGCTCGGCTTGCAAGTAGGTGGCGTCAACGTCATCGTGCAGGGTGTAAGAGTGACAGGCTGATCGAGGAGGTTTTAAGGATTTTGAAGAAACGCATTGCAGACGGGAACGTCTTTTATCATATGATCGCCTCAGGTACGTCTTTTTTGGCGGAACGGGTGGAAACCGTCAACGCTCTCAATGTGTTTCCTGTACCTGACGGCGATACGGGGTCCAACATGAGCCGCACGATCGAAGCTGGACTGGCTGCTCTTTCAGACATGCGGCCAGCAAAAATCGGGGAGGCGGCCAAATGTTTTTCAAGCGGTTTGTTAATGGGCGCCCGCGGCAATTCGGGAGTCATCCTTTCCCAACTGTTTCGAGGATTTGCTCAGGCATTGGAAGGCCATGCTGAAGCGGATACGGTCCTTTTGGCGCAGGCGATGCAAAAGGGCGTGGAGACGGCATACAAAGCGGTGATCAAACCGGTAGAAGGCACGATTTTAACCGTGGCCAAAGATGGGGCACAGGCAGCGGTTGAAGCAGCAAAACGCCTCGAGGATTTGGACAAATGGCTCGAATATGTTTGCAGTGAAATGGAAGCATCGCTTAGGCGCACGCCGGACTTGTTGCCGATCCTGAAGAAAGTCGGTGTTGTCGATTCAGGCGGTCAAGGACTTCTTTTTATTTATGAGGGGATGCTCGCGGCGCTAAAAGAAAATGGACAAGCGCTATCGTCCATGCCCACCCGTACGCAAGCGAAAACAAAAACAGAAAGCGGCCTTTTCACGGAAGCGCTTTCGGACGAACCGGTCGCCGCACCTGTAGCCGCACAAGCGAAAATCGACAGCGAGGACATTGATTTTATCTACGACATGGAATTTTTTATCCGTGTTTCTACGAGTGAAGAAGGAGAAAAGGCGGCTGACGAGTTACGCCACAAGCTGGCATCCATCGGCGATTCCGTGCTTGTCATTGCGGATGACCGCAAGGTCAAGGTGCACGTGCATGCTAACTTTCCCGGAGACGTATTAAACGAGGCGATCCGATATGGGGAGCTAACCGATATTCATATATTAAACATGCGTGACCAGCACCGGGAAGCTGCGAAACTTGCTGCTGTGCAGGCTCCGGGTCATCCGAGCAAAAAATTCGGCCTCGTTGCTGTTGCAACCGGCGACGGCGTCGCTGATATTTTCACCAGCCTGGGGGCGGATGTCGTCATCCACGGTGGTCAGACGATGAACCCGAGTACGGCGGATATTGTAAAAGCCGTGGAACAAACGGAAGCGCAATGCGTGTTCGTTCTTCCCAACAATCCGAACATCGTTCTGGCGGCAGAACAGGCTGCCACTGTTTCGGATCGGGAAATTATCGTCATTCCGACCCGGACGATTCCGCAGGGAATGGCGGCAGCACTTGCTTTTGAAGCCGATCAGGAGCGCGAACAGCTGGAAAAAAACATGGTGGAAGCCTCGCAGCGGGTCAAATCCGGCAGCGTTACATATGCAGTGAGAGATTCGCAGATCGGGGCGCTGACTATTCGCAAGGATGATTTTTTGGGCATGGTGGACAACAAAATCGTCGTGGCCGATGCGGATTTGATCAAAACTTGTGAAGCCTTGATCAACGAGATGATTGATCATGATGATGAAATCATGACGGTCCTGGTCGGGGCGGAGGTCGACGAGGAAAGTGAAAACCGGGTGGCCCGTCTGATCAGCGAACGCTATCCGGATATCGAGCTGGATTGGCATCGAGGCGGACAGCCGCTTTATCCTTTCATCTTTTCCGTTGAATAATTGCGATTCATTCAGTAGATTCAAATAAAACGATCAATGCGGGGTGATGGAAATGCCGAACATTTATATTGTCACCGACAGTACGTCGGACATGCCCCAATCGGTGCAGGAGCAATACGGGATCCATGTTGTTCCGCTGAAAGTCCATTTCGGTGAAAAGACTTATTTGGATGGCGTTGATCTGACACCAGACCAATTTTATGAGTTGCTCGCGAAATCCGATACGTTGCCGACCACATCACAACCTTCACCGGCCGAATTTCTGGAAACGTACAAACGCATATTGGAGAAAGATCCGGACGCGCACATCATTTCCGTGCATATTTCAGCGGCTTTCAGCGGTACATATCAGTCAGCGCAGCTGGCCAAAAATTTGCTCGGCGACGATGCTCCTGTCACTGTTCTGGATTCGAAAACGACCTCATATGCGCTCGGATGGATGGCGGTGGCCATGGCCAAGGCGGCGGCAAGAGGGGAATCGGTCGAGGCTTGCATCCAGAAGGCAGAAGCCATTCGCCGTTCGACCGGACTTTACTTTCTTGTTGATACGCTGGAATATTTGCAGAAGGGCGGACGGATCGGAAAGGCAGCGGCGTTGGCCGGTTCTTTGCTGAATATCAAGCCGATTTTGTCCATCGATGAGGAGGGAGAAGTGACTTCCGTCGATAAAGTACGCGGCCGCAAACGGGCGATCGAACGGATCATTGAGCTGTTAAAGAAGCAGTTTCCTTCAGACCAGGAAGTCGTTGCATTCTTTCCGCAGGCCAGCGCTGAAACTGGGGCGGCTACCTTGCGCGATCGCGTGGTTGAAAATTTCCGGGTGCGTGAATCGGACTATACCTTCATCGGCCCGGTATTGGGAACGCATGTCGGACCGGGTACATTTGCTGTGATCATGGTGCCGGCTGACCATGGCTGATCTCAGTCTCGTTCCGGTAACGAAAATACGCGGAATCGGCCCCAAAAAGGCGGAAGCGCTGGAACTTATCGGCATCAAAAGCGTCGCTGACCTTCTGGAATACTTTCCTTTTCGATATGAAGATTATCGACTCAAAGCATTGCATGAAGTGACTGACGGGGAAAAGGTCACTTTGGAAGGCGTGGTCGCCGGCATCCCGGTGCTGCAAAGATACGGTCGCAATAAGTCGCGGTTGGCCTGCAAGGTGAGATGTGGCTCTTTCCTCATCACCGCTGTCTGGTTCAACCGCCATTTTTTGAAGGACCGTCTGACCCTCGGAACGACGGTCATCATGACAGGAAAGTGGGATGCCAGACGGAAGCAGCTCACCGTATCGGAATCAGAATTTCAAAACTCGCGTCGAAAAAAAGCGGGGACGGTGCAGCCGGTGTATTCGGTGGCCGGATCGATTACGCAAAACGTGTTGCGCGATTGCATCGGTCAGGCCCTGGACGAATACGCGGACCGGATTGAAGAATGGATTCCCGAATCGATATTGGAAAAACGAAACTTGATGTCGCGCCCGGAAGCGATTCGACTGGTGCACCGGCCCGGAGGCATTGAGGAAGGTCAGCGCGCCAGAATGCGGATCGTCTATGAGGAGTTTTTTTTGTTTCAGTTGAAAATTCAGGCGCACCGAATGTTGGTCCGATCCAGACGCGACGGCATCGCACGCGAGATCGATCGAAGCAAGGTGCGCGCCTTTGTGCGCTCGCTGCCGTTTGAACTGACCGATTCACAGAAACGCGTCGTGCTTGAGATTCTTCATGATATGAGCCGGCCGATCGCGATGAACCGGCTTCTGCAAGGGGATGTCGGTTCCGGCAAGACGGTCGTTGCTGCCATCGCCCTGTACGCCAACATGCTGTCCGGCTATCAGGGAGCTATGATGGTGCCGACAGAAATTTTGGCAGAACAGCATTTTGAAGTGCTGAAGCGTTGGTTGGAGCCCTTCGGGGTGCAGATCGACCTGCTTACGGGGCGTTTGAGCGCACGAGAGCGAAAGGACGCGCTCGCTGCTTTGCAAATGGGGCTCACCGACATCGTCGTCGGTACCCATGCGCTCATCCAGGACGATGTTTTTTTCCGTTCGCTCGGCCTTGTCGTCACCGATGAACAGCATCGCTTCGGTGTGCAACAGCGCAGCATATTGCGCAAAAAAGGATTGCAGCCGGACGTTTTGATGATGACAGCGACACCGATTCCCCGCACGCTGGCGATCACCGCGTTCGGAGATATGGATGTTTCGACCTTGCGAGAGCGGCCGAAAGGGCGATTGCCGGTCAAAACGTATTGGGTTCGTCCCAACAGGATGGACCGCGTGTTTTCATTTTTGCAAAAAGAGCTTGCTAACGGCAGACAAGCTTACGTGATCTGCCCTCTCATTGAAGAATCTGAAAAGCTGGACGCCCAAAATGCGGTCGAACTCCATCATCGGTTGCAGCAGGCTTTGCCGGAATGGAAAGTGGAATTGCTCCACGGAAAGATGAGCGGTGAGGAAAAAGACGGCGTCATGAGACGTTTTCATGATGGAGAATCTTCCATTTTGGTGGCGACAACCGTGGTTGAAGTCGGGGTGCATGTGGCAAATGCGACAGTCATGGTCATCTATGATGCCGACCGCTTTGGCCTGTCCCAACTGCATCAGCTGCGGGGACGGGTAGGTAGAGGTCGCCACCAATCTTACTGTATCTTGATCGCCGATCCGAAAACGGAGATGGGCGTGGAACGGATGCAGGTGATGGTGGAGACGGATGACGGTTTCGAGATTGCCCGCAGAGATCTGGAACTGAGAGGTCCGGGAGAATTTTTTGGTACGAAACAGAGCGGATTGCCCGAGTTTCGCGTGGCCGATATTTTGAATGATTTCAAAGTGTTGGAAATGGCGCGTGAAGATGTGGCTGAACTTTTAAACCAGCCCGATTTCTGGACGGGAAAACCTTATTTGAAACTGAGGGACATTTTAAGACGGGAAGGGATCCTTGACGGCGAAGCGCTCGATTAGAAATGATGGAAACCCTGCCTGAACACACGCATACATATGGTATTGCGACGGAGGTGGGGAAATGAGTTATGAAAAGTACGGCATTCCGAAATCCCTGGTGCTCAGAGTAAAGAAGAAACTGAAAAATACAGCGCTCAGGGAACGAGTGCAAAAGGTGCTGGAAGGGGTCACCAAGGCGGACTTGCAAAACCGTCAGAAAGTGCATGCACTGCTGAAACGGGTGTGTATGATCATAGATGAAAAGCCGGACGAACGATTGCAAGCAAATATCGTTCGCTTTGTGTTGGCGCAAAAAATTGATCCGAACAATACGATGCATCTGATTCGTCTGTGGAAAATGTTCCGTTGACAAAAAAAGTCCGCAGGGTTGCAGGCCCTGCGGCAATTTCGGTGCCGCTTGTAGCGGCACCGCATGGGAGAGGAGAAACCGGATGAAGAGCTTATGGGGAAACGTAAGTCTTCTCCGCGGTTATGTTAACGACATCTCGCGATGTCGTCATTCATAAGGATAACCGTTTTGCACACAAATATACCTCGGCAAGAAAAAAATTGTTCATTTTTTTTGTGGTATAATAAAAACCATACGTGGGACAAGCATCCAGCGAGGGGGAAAAACCGATGCGGATCGTTGCCGGATCGCGTAAAGGTCGCTCTTTGAAAGCCGTACCCAACCGGTCGACGCGGCCGACTTCGGACAAAGTGAAGGAAGCTGTTTTCAGCCGCATCGGTCCGTACTTTACCGGCGGAACCGTGCTCGATCTGTTTGCCGGGACAGGAGCGATGGGGATGGAAGCGCTGAGCCGCGGCATGGATAAGGCCATTTTTGTCGACATTGACAAACAGGCGATTCGTGTGATTCGGGAAAATTTGCAGCGTTCGGATCTGATTCAGATGGCCGAAGTATATCAAAATGATGCCCATCGGGCTCTTAACATATTAGGCAGGCGCGGAATTCAATTCGATCTTGTCATTCTCGATCCTCCATACCAAATGACCACGATGGATGAAGTGGTCGAGCGAATGCAACAATTGTCGTTATTTAACCCGGGTGCGGATATCGTGATCGAACATCATGCTTCTGTCGATTATGCCGACCAGATCGGGGAAGCGGTAAAAAGGCGCTGCCTGAAGTTCGGGGATACGAAAGTTTCGTTCTACGAATATGATATTTAACTTCAAAAAAGGAGGCGCTCTTTTTGGGCGAAAGTAGAAAAAAGAAAATCGCCGTTTATCCAGGCAGTTTTGATCCGGTCACATATGGACATCTGGATATTATTCGCCGTGCTGCGAAACAGTTTGACGTTTTGATTGTGGCTGTGCTCAACAATCCGTCCAAAAATCCGCTGTTTACCGTAGAGGAGCGCAAACAACTGCTAAGAGAAGTAGCAGGGGATCTGGAAAACGTACAGATCGACAGTTTTCAGGATCTGCTGGTCAATTACATAAAAATGAAAAAGGCGCACGTCATTATCCGGGGATTGCGGGCGATTTCCGATTTTGAAAACGAATTGCAGATGGCTTCTATCAACCATTTTTTGGACGAACAGATCGAAACCTTTTTCATGATGACAAGCCCGCAATATTCATTTCTCAGCTCCAGCATCGTCAAGGAAATCGCCAGCTTCAACGGGCCCGTTTCCGACCTCGTCCCCGAAGCGGTCGAACGAGCGTTGAGAGAAAAATTCAAAAACGTCTGAATCCGGAACGTCTGAATAGATTCAAAGCGGCACACAGTGCGGAAAGCAGGAAAAACAGGATAATGACAAAGGCCGCCCAAACGCACATCCACCACCAGCCTTCCGGGATCGGGAAGAACGGTCCTTGATTTAACGTGTCGTACGGGAACATTCCGGCGAAAGTGCTGCCCGATGGCACTCCGCTCGTGATTAGCGGCTCGGCCCAAGGCCATGCGATCCAGGCGATGGCTGCGGCGAACGCGGCATGAACGAGACGAAAGGACACAAATTTCAGGTAACGCATTCCGCTGTCACGCACGATGCTTTGTACTTGCAGATGGGCGGACATTCCGCTCCAGGCGAGCATCGCGCTGAGAACGATGGCGAGCGATAGCGGTGCGATTGGATGGAACTGGCTGAGCTGATAGGCACCCCAGTGGATTTCCGACACGGCGGAGATGAGGGGCACGAATGCCTTCTGGACCATGGGGAGCGATATTCCGAATAGTGCCCATGTTTGCTCAAATGCCAGTTCGGCGACGGTAATCAGTACGGAAAAGATCATGATCGTTCCCCCGATTTTAAGCAGCATCTGGATCGAGTCCAAAACGGCATCGCCAAGCCGTTTTCCGAACCCAACCGATTCTTGTTGCGCCTGTAACCGGGGAGGTTCTGTCGTCGAACCGCCCTTTTTCGACTCATGGCGATGTGAACGAATGCGTAAAAATATACCGGTGCACCATAAGGACGCGATGTGAACCGTGAGCAAAAACCAGCCGAGTTTCACGTTGTTTAATAACCCGACGGCAATGACATGGACAGCGACGACGGGATTGACAGAGTGGGACAAGGCGAGCAGACGTTCGGCTTCATGAACAGTTAATTGGCGTTCTTTCACGAGGCGCATAACCGTATCCGCACCGGCAGGCCAGCCGGCGATGAGACCGGAAGCAAGCGCCCGGCTACCAGCACCCGGCAGGCGGAATGCGGTACGCATCAGCGGTTGGAGCAGGCGGGCAAACCATGTGATGGCCCCGGAATCGGTGAACAACCGGACAAACACGAGATAGGGCAAAAGGGCTGGAAACACGATTTTCCACCAGATGGTCAGGCCATCGAGGGATGCTTTGAAGGCCCGTTCTGGAAACAGCACGATAAAGATCGCCGTCAACAAAGTGAAAAGGCTGAGCGCGGCGATCGCAAGAGTCCCGGCTTGCGGTTTGGATGGTGTCATCCCGTTTTCTCCCCTTTAAGTACGAAACAGTTGATGAAAGCAGATGTTGAAAGACACGGTGAAATAGGCAGGTTGTACAAATCGCTGGTACATACTTACGCATCAATTCATTTGATTAGACCATCGTCGGAAGGAGAACATCCGTTATGGCCCACCGCTACTCATGGTTTCGGTATACAATCGCCGGCATTTTGATCGCTTATCTCCTTTTTTTTATGCCGCTGCCATATGTTGTCATCCAACCGGGAACCGCAGAAGATGTAGGCAACATGGTTCATGTTGAAAACGGGTATGACGAAAAGGAAGGATCGTTTATGTTGACGACGATCCGAATGTGGTATTACCCCAATACCAATCTGTTAAGTGTGCTCTACGGCTATTTGCATCCCTATGCTCATGTTTCTCCGCGCGAGGATGTGTTCGGCGATGAGTCGGAGCAGGAATATGCGCGGCGTCAGGAGTACGTCATGCTTACATCACAGAGCAATGCGATCCAGGCTGCATATAAGGCAGCGGGTATTCCTTACGAATTGCGTTCGAACGGAGTGCTCGTCCTCAGCACGGTAGAAGGCATGCCGGCGGCTGAAACGCTAAGACCCGGAGACAAACTGCTCAAGCTTAACGATACGGAACTTCAAACACGGGATGATGTGTTTCAATTTATGGAGAACCGTTCGATCGGCGAGGAAGTAAAAGTCGTATTTGAACGGGATGGAGAAACGCACGAGGCGGTCATTGCGCTAGGTGAGCTGGATGATGGAGACGGCGCCCCTCCGCGTCCCGGTTTGGGGATCTTGCCCGTTGACACCCAATCGGTTGAGCCGCTGGACGGAAAATACAAAGTGCAGGTTTCCGCCGGGGATATTGGCGGTCCTTCGGCTGGCCTGATGTTTGCTTTAGAAATATACAACCGATTGGTGGATGAAGATATTACCCGTGGTTACAACATCGCCGGTACAGGGACGATCACTCCGGAGGGGGAGGTCGGAGTCATCGGCGGCGTCGATTACAAGGTGGTGGCTGCACATCGCAAAGGGGCAGATATCTTTTTTACCCCGCGCGATTTTGAACCGGATCCGGACAGCGGGCTGACGCCGGTGAGAAATGCCAGCCTCGCCATAGAACAGGCGGAAAAGCTCGGTACATCGATGAAGATCGTCCCCGTGTCTTCTCTTCAGGAAGCGCTCGACTACCTGGCGACGCTGCCGCCGTTAAACCGTAACGGCGGTTCGTAATAATCGCGGAACCAATCTTTGACCCCCGCATCGCGATAGGCGAGAGCATAGATCGCGGATGCGCGAAGGTCAAGTTCCAGAAAAGGAGAACGATGATGAGCAGGCTGCTGAACGATGGGGACTTTGGCTGTCTTTTTCATTCGTTTTAAAAGCACCTTCCCCGTCTCGCTCATACCGAGAATACGCAGATAAGGGGTACCGCCAGCGAGCGTTTGCATGGAAAGGTCGTTTTTGCTATGATTGAGCAAAATGCGGAGCAATGTACGCTGCAGCTTCGTGCGGGTATATCGCTTTGATTTCAGCGCTTCAACCAGCGCTTCAAATCCGCCCTTATGGTCGTTCAGAAGGGGAAGCTGCTTGAGTATGCGCCGCTCCAAACCTTCGTTCACTTCGTAAATGGAGCGCAATTCCGCTTCGCTTTTGCTCAATATTTGATGGAGCAGCAGGTCATAAAAGTGATCCCAGCGGATCGGTGCTCGTCCGGCTTCAAATTCTCTGTGCAAAATCTCGAAAGTGTATTCGGGAACGAACGGCCGGATCCGTTCCAGCCCGCCTTCGTCGATGAGACGGCGGATGGCGGTGGCGCTGGCAATATGATGATCCGAGATGTCGGATTGATCGTACTCTGCCTTTTTGCGCGTGATGGTCAACGGTTCAATCCGGCTTTGTAGCCGCTCCAGTGCAATCAAATAATGGAGCCCGAGCGTATTGTTGGGCCGAGACAAGGATTCCAGCGATACAGGTAAATTCTCGTTTTTTCCGATGATGGCCGCGATCGATTCGCTGTATGCTCTGGGGAAATTCATACCGGATTTTAAACGTCGCTTCAGTTCCTCTTGCAACGGTTCCGGTTCTCGGCTTAAACGGCGAGCCAGTTGCAACATCCAGTCGATCTCACCGCTCTCACTGCCGAAACAAAGCCGTCCGACGATCCCTGTTGCCTCGAGGGCTGAAACGGCTCCATATGCAAACCATTCTGCCGGCTGGCACGAGTAGGCGACCGGAAGCTCGATGACCAGATCGACTCCCATCTGCAGGGCCATTTCGGTCCGAGCCCATTTGCTGACGAAAGCCGGTTCACCGCGTTGCAAGAACGGGCCGCTCATGACGGCGACGACCGCTTCAGCGCCAGATTTTTTTTTCGCTTCGCGGAAATGATATACATGTCCGTTGTGCAGCGGATTGTATTCAACGATAATGCCGAGTACTTTTTTGTCATGCATGGCTGAAGTTCCTCCCCGCAAGCGGTGTAAAACTTTGAGCAAATTATACCTTAACCGAACGGGCGGAGGCAAAGGGTGGTTCTTGAAGGCGTGCGAGTAGGGTGAATTTTGGTTGACACTTGCCGCGCGTACCGATATAATAAATTTTGTCTGTTTGAGGTGATCCTTGTGTCGCTTACCATTCAATGGGGAGAGCTTACCGCCGCCAAAAAGCCGCTTCAGTTGAGCGGTAGCGTCGATCTGGCGGAAGCGGTGAAGGAACGCGCGGATCTGGTCGATGCCGGACCGCTTCACGTACAGGTGCAGGCGACTTACAGCAGCGGTGTTGCTCGTGTGCAAGGGGAAGCGGAAGCGGAGTTCAAGTTTCAATGTTCACGCTGTCTCGAACCGTTTAAAAAACGCATTCGCTTTCCGTTGCGGGAAATGTTCACAAAAGATAAGAGCATCTTAGAAGCAGAGACCGAGGATCTGATCCATCTCGTAGGGACAGATGAAATCGATCTCGCTCCGGTGGCCAGGGAGAATGCCCTCCTCGAGTTACCGATAGCGCCGATCTGTCAAGAACATTGTGCCGGATTGTGCCCTGTATGCGGCCAGAACTTGAACGAAGCGACCTGCGGTTGCGAACGAGAGCAAATTGATCCCCGGCTCGCCGGGCTTAAAGATTTTTTCAAATAAGAAGTTGTTCACTGTTAGCGATCGATTCAAGGAGGTGGGAAACATGGCAGTACCTTTTCGAAAAACATCCAAATCACGCCGGGATAAACGTCGTACGCATTACAAGTTGAACGTTCCGGGTATGGTGCGCTGCGATCATTGCGGGGAACTGAAGCTGGCCCACCACGTGTGCAAAGTTTGCGGAACATACAAGGGACGGGATATTGTAAGAGCTTAAAAGTAAATCATAGGGAAACTTGCAGAATAAGTGCTTTGACCTTGAGCGTCGAAGCACTTATTTTTTTCTTCACATTTGGGATAAAATCATATATACTACTCTTAGTATCTGGTAATAAAATTGTTGAAAAGGGCGGTGGCGGTAATCAAACGCCTTCCGAAACGCATTCGTCAGCAACAACTGGCGAAAATGATTGAGGAAAATCCGTTCATGACCGACGAACAATTAACGGAAAAATTTAATGTCAGCATTCAGACGATCCGCCTTGACCGACTGGAGCTCGGCATACCGGAGCTGAGGGAACGAATCAAGATGATGGCGGAGAAAAGTTTTGACCAGGTGCGCTCGCTCGCCCTGCACGAAGTCATCGGTGAAGTGATCGACCTGCAACTGGACAAAAGCGGGATTTCGATTTTTGAAATCAGGGAAGAGCATGTCTTTTCCCGCACCGGGATCGCCCGCGGCCATCATTTGTTTGCTCAGGCCAATTCGCTTGCAGTGGCGGTCATCGATGACGAAGTGGCTCTGACGGCTTCTGCAGATATCCGCTTTTTGCGACCGGTCAAGCTGGGCGAGAAATGTGTCGCCAAAGCCTATGTTCGTTCCTCCGTCGGCAAGAAGACAGGAAAAGCGAATGTCGAAGTGTTCACTTACGTCGGGGACGAGATCGTCTTCCAGGGAAATTTTGTGATTTATCGAACTCATCAAACTTGAGGAGGCGTCTTGCTTGATCATTGCCATTGATGCCATGGGGGGAGATCATGCACCCGACGAAATTGTCAAAGGGGCATGGGAAGCTGCAGAACAGTGGAATGACGTCGAAATTGTCCTCGTCGGCGATACCGCTGTGATCGAGCGATTGCTTCCTTCATCCTCCCATCGCATTCGGCTGCATCATGCCGATGAAGTGATCTTGAACGACGACGAGCCGGTCAGGGCCGTGCGACGCAAAAAAAATGCATCGATGGTGATTGCGGGCAAGCTGGTACAGGAAGGCAAAGCGGATGCGATGATCTCCGCCGGCAATACCGGTGCCTTGATGGCGACCGGCTTGCTTGTGATCGGTCGGATCGAAGGAGTGGAACGGCCGGGCCTGGCCCCGATCATCCCCACATTGGACGGGCGCGGTGTGCTCGCCATCGATCTTGGCGCCAATATGGATGCGTCGCCGCAGCACATCGTGCAATACGCGATTATGGGCAGTATTTATCGCCAAAAAGTGCATGGTATCGAACGGCCAAGGGTCGGTTTGCTCAATGTGGGGACGGAGGCGATGAAAGGGAATGAACTGACCAAAACCGCGTATCCATTACTTGAACAAGCTCCGATTGAATTTGTCGGAAACGTCGAGTCCCGGGATATTATGGATGGCGCATGTGATGTGATCGTGTGCGATGGCTTTGCGGGGAACATCATGCTGAAAGCGATGGAAGGGACAGCCGTCTCGATCATGACGATGCTGAAGCAAGAATTTCAGCGTTCGTTTCTCACCAAGCTCGCGGGTACGATCATGCGTCCGGGACTTCAAAGATTCAAGCGCATCGTCGATTACCGTGAACATGGCGGTGCACCGCTGCTCGGCATTCGCGGCGTCTGCATCAAAAGCCACGGTTCTTCAGACAGCAATGCCATTAAAAATGCCGTCAGACAAACGCGCATGGCACTGAAAAACAATCTAGTCCATGCGATCGAGACGGAAATAAGCAGGAAGTGAGATGGGAACATGAATGTGGGCATCATCGGCACGGGCAAATATGTGCCGGAAAATATATTGACGAATCAGCATTTGGAACAGATGGTCGATACGAGCGATGAATGGATTCGCACACGAACCGGCATCGTCGAGCGGAGGACCGTATCTCCGGAGCAAGCGACCTCGGATCTGGCACTGGAAGCCGCCAAAGAGGCGCTGGCGAACGCGAATCTGGCCCCGGAAGATGTGGACTTGATCGTGGTGGCCACGATTACGCCGGATTCGGCTTTTCCATCAACCGCTTGTATTGTGCAGGATAGGCTGGGCGCAGAGAAAGCAGCGGCGTTTGATCTGTCCGCGGCTTGTTCGGGTTTCATCTACGGACTGGCCACGGCTTCTTCCATGATTGCTGCAGGCTTGTACAAAAATGCGCTCGTCATCGGAGCGGAATGTTTGACGAAAATTACCGATTACACGGATCGCAATACATGCATTTTGTTCGGTGACGGCGCGGGAGCGGTCGTGCTGGGTGAAGTGCCGGAAGGGCGCGGTTTCCTGTCGTTTGAGCTGGGCTCTGACGGATCAGGCGGTGACTTGCTGAAATTGAGCGCAGGCGGATCGCGGATGCCGGCCAGCCATGAGACGGTGGAAAAAAGGCTTCATTACATCCAGATGAACGGGCGTGATGTGTTCAAGTTTGCGGTTCGCATCATGGGTTCGGCTGCGGAAGCTGCGTTAGCCAAAGCCGGGCTGACGAAAAAAGACATCGATCTGCTCATCCCTCACCAGGCCAATATCCGCATTATTCAGGCATCGCTGGAAAGGCTGGAACTGGAGCCAGAAAAGTGCGTGATCAATCTGGACAAATACGGAAACGTCTCCGCAGCCTCGATTCCGATCGCCCTTGCCGAAGCCGTCGAGGCGGGTCGGGTGAAGGAAGGGGACCATATCGTCATGGTCGGTTTTGGCGGCGGTCTGACTTGGGGCGCTACGGTTCTTGTTTGGTAAATAAGGAGGGAACGAATTTTGGGTAAAACCGCATTTGTTTTTCCCGGCCAGGGAGCGCAGGCCCTCGGAATGGGTCTGGATGTATATGAAAACCATAGCGAAGCGCGGGCTCGTTTCGATGAAGCGGATCAGGTACTCGGGTTTCCGCTGACGGAAATCATTTTTCGCGGTCCGGAAGAGAAGTTGAAACAGACCGCCAACACGCAACCGGCGCTGTTGGCGACGAGCATCGCATTGTATGAAGTGTTCAAGGCGAATGGAATCAAGCCCGATTATGTAGCAGGCCACAGCCTTGGTGAATATTCGGCACTTGTGGTGGCCGGCGTGCTGGATTATGCCACGGCGTTAAAACTGGTAAACAAGCGCGGCATTTTTATGGAAGAGGCTGTACCTTCCGGACGCGGAGGAATGGCTGCAGTGCTGGGAGCTGACCCGGATCGACTCGCCGCATTGTGTGAAAAAATCAGTGCGGAGACGGCCGTGGTGGAGATGGCCAACATGAATTGTCCCGGCCAGATCGTCGTCTCGGGAGAAATGAAAGGTGTGGAAGAAGTGGCGCGGCGAGCGGCGGAGGAAGCGGGCGCAAGAAGAGTCGTGCCGCTGGAAGTAAGCGGTCCGTTCCACAGTTCGCTCATGGAACCGGCAGCCGCCCGTTTGAAACAGGAACTTGACATGGTCGACATGAAAGATGCACAGTATCCGCTCGTCGCCAATGTGACCGCACGTCCGGTCACGCAAGCGGAAGAAATCCGTTCATTGCTCGTGAAACAGGTGCGTTCCCCCGTCTTATGGGAACAAAGCATCGAATGGCTTGTCGCAAGCGGTGTGGATACGTTTATCGAAATCGGTCCCGGAAAGGTGCTGGCCGGACTGATTCGAAAAATCGACCGCTCGGCAAAAGTTATCAACATCCATGATCTCGATTCCGCCCAGCAGGTCATCGGATAAATAAAAATCTAGCGGGAAAAGAGGTTGGAGTCCATGATACTCAAAGGTAAATGTGCCCTTGTCACCGGTGCTTCACGCGGCATCGGCAGAGCGATCGCGCTGAAGTTTGCACAGGAAGGCGCCAATGTGGCGATCAACTACGCCGGTAATGAGCAGGCAGCAAAGCAGGTCGCAGAAGAGGCGAGAAGTTACGGGGTGGAAGCGTTCATTTGCCGCGCCGATGTCAGCCGCATGGAAGAAGTGGAAGAGATGGTCAAAACCGTGCTTGACCGCTTCGGAAAGCTGGACATCCTGGTGAACAATGCCGGCATTACAAGAGACAATCTCATCATGCGGATGAAAGAACAAGATTTTGATGACGTCATCGCGATCAATCTCAAAGGGGTATTCAACGGAATCAAGGCGGTGACGCGTCCGATGATGAAACAGAAAAGCGGACGCATTATCAACATTTCATCCGTCGTCGGTGCACTCGGTAATGCCGGTCAAGCGAACTATGCATCCGCTAAAGCCGGCGTGATCGGTTTGACCAAAGCGGCGGCGCGGGAACTGGCTTCCCGCGGAATTACGGTCAATGCCGTGGCCCCCGGTTATATCGAGACCGATATGACCGATCAGCTGGGAGAAGAGGCGAAAGAACGCCTGATGGCCAATATTCCTTTGGCCCGTCTTGGACAACCGGAAGATGTGGCCAATGTTGTGGTTTTCCTGGCTTCAGACGCTTCGGCATATATGACCGGACAAACGTTGCATGTCGATGGCGGCATGTACATGGGGTAAAAAATCGATTATAATACCAAAAGGAGGTGAGTCGGAATGTCCGATATTATGGAACGCGTGAAAAATATTATCGTGGAAAGACTCGGAGTTGATGAGGCAGAAGTGACTCCTGAAGCCTCTTTCAAAGATGATTTGGGTGCGGATTCCTTGGATGTTGTGGAACTGGTGATGGAACTCGAAGATGAGTTCGACTTGGAAATTTCCGATGAAGATGCGGAAAAAATCACTACCGTCGGAGAAGTGGTGGAGTACATAAAATCCCATTCCTGACGGCTATGTGTCCGGTCCCGTTCATTAAGACGGGACTGTTTACGCATTTAGGGCCCATTTTTACCCGTATTCCGCATTGAAATAGAGGGTACGCAAAGCAGGATAGAAAGCAGGATAGGATATAAAAAGGATGTTCACTGAACTAGGAAACTCACGCCGCCAGCGCGGTGCCATCCGTAGATTCTCGATGGGTTTAATTCGGTTAGAGGTGGTCGATGATGAAAAGAAAAGTGGTCGTAACCGGCATGGGGGTCATGTCATCTCTCGGTTCGGACCTGAATACATTCTGGGCAAATCTTCAAGCTGGAAAAAGCGGTGTAGGCCCGATTTCTTTTTTTGATGCGAGCGAATACCCGACGCGCATAGCGGCGGAAATTAAAGATTTCAATCCGGAAGACTATATGGATAAAAAAGATGCGCGACGCATGGACCGGTTTGTGCAATTTGCCGTAGCCGCCAGCCAAAAAGCACTCGAAGATGCCGGACTAGAGATCGGATCGAATTGTGAGCCGGAGCGGGTAGGGGTGAAAATCGGTTCCGGGATCGGCGGTTTGAATACATGGGAAGAGCAGCATCGGATCCTGCTCGAAAAAGGACCGAAGCGGGTCAGCCCCTTCTTTATCCCGATGATGATCGCCAATATGGCCTCGGGTCAAGTTTCGATCCTGACCGGTGCAAAAGGCCCGAACAGCACGACCGTCACCGCATGTGCTACCGGCAGCCATACGATTGGCGATTCGTTCAGAATCATTCAGAATGGCGATGCCGACGTCATGATCTGCGGTGGAGCAGAAGCCACAATCACTCCGACCGGTTTGGCTGGCTTTTGTTCCATGCGGGCGATGTCCACGCGCAACGACGAACCGGAAAGAGCAAGCCGCCCGTTCGATCGCGAACGTGACGGATTCGTCATGGGCGAAGGTTCCGGCATCCTCATTCTCGAGTCGCTGGAACATGCCCAAAAACGGGGCGCACGCATCTATGCGGAAGTCATCGGCTACGGCATGAGCGGAGACGCGCATCACATTACAGATCCGGATCCCGATGGAGCCGCCCGCTGCATGATGATGGCGATTCGTGACGCTGGCATCCGCCCGGAAGATGTCGACTATATCAATGCGCACGGCACATCCACCCCTACGGGTGATATTTCCGAGACAAACGCGATCAAAAAGACTTTCGGCGAACATGCCTACCGGCTCGCCGTCAGCTCCACGAAGTCGATGACGGGACATTTATTGGGAGCGGCTGGCGGAATAGAAGCGGTAATCTGCGGACTTACGCTTTACCACGGCGTCATTGCCCCGACGATCAACCTGGAATACAAGGATGAACAATGCGATCTCGATTATGTCCCCAATGAAGCGCGCCCGGCGGACGTGCGTGTGGCCATGTCAAACTCGTTCGGTTTTGGGGGACATAACGCCACGATTGTGCTCAGAAAATATGAGGCTTAGGATGAGGGATATAAGGTGAATTCCGTGCATGATTGGTCCCGATTGCAGGAGCGGCTCGGCATTCGCTTTCGTAACGAGAGCCTGTTGATCCAGGCATTTACGCACGCTTCCTATGTGAACGAGCATGATAATGCCGAACATGACAATGAACGTCTCGAGTTTTTGGGAGATGCGGTGCTGGAACTGGCCGTCTCTGAATATTTGTTTGAAAAATATCAGCAATTGCCGGAAGGGAAATTGACGAAAATTCGTGCATCGATCGTATGTGAGTCATCGCTCGTTCAATTTGCCCGCATGCTTGAATTTGGCTGCTATGTCCTGCTTGGCAAGGGCGAGGAGCGAAGCGGTGGCCGTGAACGGCCTGCACTTTTGGCCGATGTGTTCGAGGCGTTTATCGGTGCACTTTATCTGGACCGGGGTCTGGATACGGTGAAACAGTTTTTGCACCGGCATGTCTTTCCGACGCTGGACGACCAGCAGCTTTTGGGCCGTTTGGCCGATCATAAAACCGAACTGCAGGAGCTCATGCAGGAGCGAGGCGCTGGTCCGCTTGAATACCGTATTGTGGAAGAAAGCGGCCCAGCCCATGACCGGATTTTTGCTGCAGAAGTGTATGTCGGTTCTGTTTGTCTGGGATCGGGAACCGGACGCTCCAAAAAGGAAGCAGAGCAGCAGGCTGCGGCGCAGGCGCTTGCCAAGTTGAGCCAATCCGACGGGGAAACAGGCTTGCACGGAAGCCTGAATAACGAACAGGTGTAGGAGTGTCAGGCGGTGGATGCCGCTTGCGCTCTTTCTTTCATGTTGGGAGTGAAAGCGATGTATTTGAAACGGATTGAACTGACCGGGTTCAAATCGTTCGCAGACAAAACCGAGCTCGAATTTGTACCAGGCATTACCGCTGTCGTCGGTCCGAACGGAAGCGGGAAAAGCAACATTTCGGATTCCATTCGCTGGGTGCTTGGCGAACAGAGTGCGCGCTCATTGCGCGGAGGAAGTATGCTGGATGTCATTTTTGCCGGCAGCGACACGCGCAAACCGGTCAATTACAGTGAAGTTTCGCTTACCCTGGACAATCAGGACGCAAAGCTTCCGATCGATTACAGTGAAGTCACGATTACTCGCCGTCTGCACAGAAGCGGGGAAAGCGAATATTTTATCAACCGCCAGGCATGCCGGCTGAAAGACATTACAGAACTGTTCATGGATACCGGGATCGGAAAAGAAGCGTATTCGATCATCGGCCAGGGGCGGATCGAGGAAATTTTGAGTACACGCGCAGAAGACCGCCGCGGCATTTTTGAAGAAGCGAGTGGAATCGTCAAGTATAAAACGCGGAAAAAAGAAGCGGAAAAAAAGCTGGAAGAAACCGAACAAAATCTCGTGCGCATTTCGGACCTCATCCATGAGCTGGAAGATCAGATCGGGCCATTGCGCGAACAGTCAGAAAAAGCAAAAAAATACAAGCAACTAAAAGAAGAACTCCGCCAGAACGAAGTGACCTTGTATGTGCACCGGATTGAGAAGCTGCATGAACAGTGGACGAAGGCCTGCGCCGATTTGGACAAGCTGAAAGATGAACAGGCGCGCCTTTCTGCCCATCTGAGCAAACAGGATGCCAAGCTGGAAGAGGAACGGATGGAAGCGCGCCGGATCGAACAGCGTCTGGAACAATTGCAGGCGGAATTGCTGGAATGGAGCCAGGAAGCAGAAAAAGCGGAAGGACGGCTTGAAGTTCTCAAGGAGCGTCAAAGCGGGATTGAACGCGAGCAGCTTGCGAATGAACAGGCGCTAGATTCTTTGCTTAAACGTGCGGAAGAACGCAATCAGGAGTTGGCATCAGCAAAGCTTAAAGTGCAAGAGATCCAATCCCGGCTTGCTGAGCTGGAAAAAGAGCGTGCGCTGGAAGAAGAAAAGCTGCTTGGCATCAGCGGTGCTCCCGGTGGAAAAAGTGAAGATGAACTGAAAGCCGATTTGCTGGAAACGCTCAATGAAATGGCACGTGTCCGCAACGAAATGCGCTATATCACCCAGCAGATCGAATCTTTGGACAGACAGTTGGCAAAACTGGATGAAGAAAAACGGGAATGGCAGGAAAAGAAAAAGAGACTGAGTGAAGACCGTTCTCATGCCGAACAGAAAGCCCATGTTGCAGCCAAAGAAATCGAGGCCGCCCGCCAACAATACAGGACCCTAGCGGAATCCATCAAACAGCAGCGGGATTTGCTGGACCAGGCGACGCTGACTGTACGCAAATGGCAGCAGAAGCTGGATGTTCTCGTTTCGCGCCGCGATACGATGCGTGAATTGAAAGACGATTATGACGGCTTTTTCCAAGGTGTGCGCGAAGTGTTGAAAAACGCCGGAAAACCGGGCGGGCTCCGCGGCGTGAGAGGCGCGGTAGCCGAACTGATCAAAGTGGAAGAAAAACTGGAAACCGCGATCGAGATTGCGCTCGGAAATGCGATGCAACATATCGTGATGGATGACGAGGCTTCCAGCCGAGAGGCGATCGACTTTTTGAAAAAGAGACATCTGGGAAGGGCGACTTTTCTGCCTCTTGACGTGATTCGCGGCCGCCGGATTGGTGATGAGGACCGCGGCATTCTCAAAGAACAGGAAGGTTTTATCGGCATTGCTTCCGAGCTGATCGAATACGACCGGGAATATGCCCAGATTATTGCCAATCTGTTGGGAAATGTGATCATCGCCAACAATCTGGAATGCGCCAACCGGATCGCTGCCAAATGCGGGTATCGGTACCGCGTCGTCACGCTTGAAGGGGATGTCGTCAATGCTGGCGGCTCGATGACCGGTGGCAGCTTGCGCAAGCAAGGGGTCAGTCTTTTGAGCCGGCAAAGGAAAATCGAGGCGCTGGAAGCGGAAATTCGGCAGAGTGAAGATCATCTCGCTGAATTGATGGCCAAAGCGGAAACGTTAAAAAAAGAGTTGGAAGCTTTGGACGATGAACTGGAAAACTGTCGTCAGCGCGCTGAGCAAAAAAGACTCGAGGAACAGCAGCAACGTCTGCGCGTGGAACAGCTTGCGGGTGAGATCGTAACGATCGACGAACAGCTCGCATCTGCATCCGCCTCCATGGAGGCCATGCGCAACGAGCAGGTAACGCTGCGCGCTGAATTCGACAAGCTGGAAAATCGCCTTCATGCTCTGGAGGAAAAAGAACAAGAGCTGCAAAAGTGGATCGAACAAGCAGAACAATTAAGAAAAGAGCGCGAAACCGCCCGGGACGAACTTCAGAACCGTCTGACCGAGCTGAAAGTCGCGATTGCTTCCCTGGAGAAGGAGCAGCAAGCGTGCAGAGCAGAGGTGGATCGGATCCATCAGGAAATCGAAGCGATCGAAGAGGAAAAACGCCGTTTGCAACAAAACGGCGAGCTATTGTCTGAAGCGGCGCGTGAAAACGAAAAAGAACAGGTGGCTGCGATCGAGCGCATGAATGAAGCGCGCATCAAGAAAGAACAATGCATGAAAAGCATCGACGAACTGAAAGGCGAGCGCAACGAAAAACATCGCGCCCTGGAAGCGGAAGAAAGCGAAACAAAAGAGCTCAGAGTCTCTCTCTCCCAACTGGAAAGCCAATTGCATCAGACCGAAGTGACCGTCAACCGGCTCGATGTGGAGCTGGATAACCTGCTAAACAAATTGGCCGAAGAATATGAACTCAGTTTTGAATTGGCCAAGGAGCGATATGCGCTGGATACTGACCCCGACCAGGCTCAAAATCGGGTGCGGGAACTGAAACACAAAATCGCTTTGCTCGGGGAGGTCAATCTCGGTGCGATTGAGGAATTTGAGCGCATCAGTGAGCGGCATCGCTTTTTGACCAGTCAAAAAAACGATCTGATCGAGGCCAAGGAATCATTAAATCGCATTATCGCGGACATGGAAGCTGAAATGTCCCAACGTTTCAAACAAACTTTTGAACAGATCCGGGAAAAGTTTGGGATTGTGTTTTCCCGTCTGTTCGGCGGTGGACGCGCGGACCTCATCCTGACCGACCCGGATCGTCCGCTCGATACCGGTGTGGATATTATCGCCCAACCTCCGGGCAAAAAACTGCAAAACATGCAGCTGTTGTCCGGCGGCGAAAAAGCGTTGACGGCAATCGCCCTGTTGTTTGCGATCTTGCATGTCAAACCGGTTCCGTTTTGCGTACTGGACGAGGTGGAAGCGGCGCTTGATGAAGCGAATGTTGCCCGTTTCGCTTCCTATTTGCGGGAATTTTCCCAGCAGACTCAATTTATTGTGGTCACCCATCGAAAAGGAACGATGGAAGAAGCAGACGTGTTGTATGGGGTGACGATGGAAGAAGACGGGGTATCCAAACTTGTCTCTGTCCGGCTGGAAGACGGGGAACCGGTGTCCGCATAAAGTGTCCGCCGAAAATGATCAGGTGTGAAGCTGGAGGAATGTCAAGCATGAATTTTTTTCGCAAGTTGAAGGAAAGTATTTCAGCAAAAGCGGATTCGGTCACGAGCAAGTTTAGGGAAGGTTTGAGCAAAACCCGTTCCGCTTTCGTGGAAAAAGTGGAAGATCTGATTTTGCGTCGGCAAAAAATCGATGAGGAGTTCTTTGAAGAACTCGAGGAAATTTTGATTACCGCCGATGTCGGTGTGAACGCAGTGATGGAAATTGTCGATGAATTGCGCGATGAAGTGAAACAAAACCGGATTGAAGATCCGGCTGAACTTCAGCCTTTGCTTTCACAAAAACTCGTGCAATTGCTGGGAGAAAAACAGGATGAACCTCTCCAAATCCAGGATGGACGGCTCAATGTTATCCTGATCGTCGGCGTAAACGGGGTCGGAAAGACGACGACGATCGGCAAACTTGCGCATCGGTTGAAAAAGGAAGGCAAACAGGTGATGCTCGCTGCGGGTGACACGTTCCGCGCCGGAGCGATCGAGCAGCTTGAAGTGTGGGGAGAACGGGTCGGCTGCGATGTCATCAAGCAACAGCCTGGAGCCGATCCGGCAGCGGTTATCTTTGATGCGTTGCAGGCTGCAAAGAAACGCAATGTGGATGTATTGCTCTGTGATACAGCAGGCCGATTGCAGAACAAGACGAATTTGATGGAAGAATTGAACAAAATTTACCGTGTCATCCGGCGCGAAATTCCGGATGCCCCGCATGAAGTGCTGCTTGTGCTCGATGCGACCACCGGTCAGAATGCGATCAGCCAGGCCAAGCTGTTCGGAGAAAAAACAGGCGTAACCGGTCTGGTGTTGACCAAACTGGACGGAACGGCGAAAGGGGGCATCGTCATCGCCATTCGCCAGCAACTGGGCATCCCGGTCAAATTTGTCGGACTCGGGGAACAGGTTGATGATCTTGCTCCGTTTGATCCTGAACAGTTCGTACATGCCCTGTTCGCAGACCAGATCGAAAAAGGGGATCAGGAACAGACGACGGTATAATCGGAGAGACACCCGGCTGCTCTAAGCCAGTGGATAGGAGGGGGCCATGTCTGAACGTGACCTGTTGGAAAAAACGAATCGCATCAACATGTTGTTTGATTTCTACGCATCGCTGCTGACCGAAAAACAGCGTCAGGTGCTGGAATATTATTATCATGAAAACTATTCGCTGGCAGAGATCTCGGAACTGATGGACATATCGCGGCAAGGGGTATACGAACATATTCGCCGGGCGGAAACGCTGTTGGAACAATACGAGCAAAACCTCGGTCTGCTTGACGCGCGCTTTCATCGCATCGCATGCATTGAACGCCTCGAGGAAGCGGTGGCGCACGTTGAGGGCCCTGGAAAAAACACGATTGTAGAACAGTTGAAGCAATTGAAGCAATGGATTTGATAGAATACAAGGATAATCACTGTCAAGATAAAAACCTTGACATCTCCTCGATAATCCACTATCATACTAACTGTTGTAGGAAATGCGTTCAACACAACCGGGGGTGTTGATGTGGCTTTTGAAGGCTTGTCGGAACGTTTGCAGCAAGTGTTCGGCCGCTTGAGAGGAAAAGGTAAGGTCAGTGAAGACGACGTTAAGGAAGCGTTGCGTGAAGTTCGGCTTGCTCTCTTAGAGGCCGATGTCAACTTCAAAGTGGTCAAAGATTTTATCGCCAAGGTTAGGGAGCGGGCCGTCGGTCAGGAAGTGATGAAAAGCTTCACTCCCGGCATGGTCGTAATCGATATCGTCCATAAAGAACTTACGGCTTTAATGGGGGAAACCCAAAGCAAACTGGTCAAAGCGGCCAAGCCACCGACTGTCATCATGATGGTCGGGTTGCAGGGAGCAGGTAAAACGACAACGACCGGCAAGCTGGCCAGGCTTTTGCAAAAACAAAACCACCGTCCGTTGCTCGTGGCTGCAGACGTGTATCGTCCGGCTGCAATCAAGCAGCTGCAGGTTCTGGGAGAGCAAATCCAGGTGCCCGTCCATGCGGAGGGTGAACATGCCGATCCGGTTCAGATTGCGAAAAACGCCCTGAAAAAAGCGGAGTCAGAACAGCACGATTACGTCCTGATTGATACGGCTGGGCGCCTGCACGTCGATGAAGAATTGATGGACGAGCTGAAACGGATTCGCGAAGCTGTGGAACCGGACGAAATATTGCTCGTTGTCGATGCGATGACCGGTCAGGATGCGGTCAATGTGGCTGAATCGTTCCATAACCAACTGGGACTGACCGGTGTCGTGCTGACGAAACTCGATGGGGATACAAGAGGCGGCGCCGCGCTGTCCGTAAGGGCAGTTACCGGTTGTCCGATCAAATTTGCGGGACTTGGGGAAAAGATCGATGCCCTCGAACCCTTTCATCCGGAACGGATGGCTTCCCGCATCCTCGGTATGGGGGATATGCTTACGCTGATTGAAAAAGCGCAGGCGTCGATCGACAAGGAAAAGGCCGCCGATCTTGAGCGCAAAATGCGCCAAGCCGAATTTACTTTTGAAGACTTTTTGGAACAGATGGAACAGGTCAGAAAAATGGGCCCGCTGGATCAGGTTCTCGATATGATGCCCGGAATGGGTAAAATGAAAGCCATGAAAAACTTGAAATTCGATGAACGGCAGCTTGCACGGGTTGAAGCCATCATCAAGTCGATGACGATTGAGGAAAGGCGCAATCCGGATATTTTGAATGCCAGCCGTCGCAAACGGATCGCTGCCGGAAGCGGCACATCGGTGAGCGATGTGAACCGCCTCATAAAACAATTTGAAGAAATGAGAAAAATGATGAAGCATTTTACCAATATGATGGGGCCCAATGCAAAGAAAAAAGGAAGAAGATTGGGCAAAGGATTCAGATTTCCTTTTTAGATGGTTCGCAGGATAAGGAGGTGAGTGCTGTGGCAGTTCGTATTCGTTTGAAGCGTATGGGAGCACACAAAAGACCTTATTACCGTGTGGTCGTTTCCGATTCCCGTTCCCCGCGTGACGGGCGCTTTATCGAGGAAATCGGCACCTACAATCCGTTGGTGGAATCCGGCGGTGTCAAAATTGACGAGGAAAAAGCGCTGAAATGGCTGCAAAATGGAGCGCAAGCTTCGGACACAGTCAGAAGTCTGTTCAGAAAACAAGGTATTTTGCAAAAGTTTCACGAAATGAAACTGGAAAGGCAAAAAAGCCGTTAAC
The DNA here is from genome assembly GCA_937925675.1 of uncultured Paenibacillaceae bacterium. Taxonomy (GTDB): domain Bacteria; phylum Bacillota; class Bacilli; order Paenibacillales; family CALAME01; genus CALAME01. The sequence continues at coordinate 175,766 of CALAME010000051.1, forward strand.
GTGAAAGGGCGGTAATCCATGAAAGAATTAGTCGAGACGATCGCCAAGGCGCTTGTCGATCATCCGGACGACGTCCAGGTTGCCGTTGACGAACGGAAAAATTCCGTCGTTTACGAACTTTCGGTCCATCCGGACGATGTCGGAAAAGTGATCGGCAAGCAGGGGCGAATCGCTAAAGCGATGCGTACGGTTGTCATGTCTGCTGCCGTAAAACAGCAAAAGCGTGTGACCGTTGAGATTATTTCTTGATGGATTCAGACTGCGGTAACGGTTATACATGCCCATCTGACTGTGTTTCATCATTTGCATATGAAGGGGGAGGAGAGGCAGGGACCCGAACACCTGCCTCTTTCGCGCATTGTCATCTTTATAAAACAAACGGTTCGATGATCGGATGCGTCTTGAAGAACGGATCGATCTGATGGGAGAAACGGACGAGATGGCTACGGAGGTGCGGAATGGAATTTTTGACTGTAGGCCGCATTGTCAACACGCATGGTATTAAGGGAGAAGTGCGTGTACTGCCGCGTACGGATTTTCCTGAAACCCGTTTTCGCCCTGGCAGCAAGCTGTATATCGATCTTCCTGGCAGACCGCTCGATCAATGGGAAGTGGAGTCCAGCCGCACGCATAAAAACATGTATCTGGTCCGCTTTAAAGGCATTGACGACATCAACGAAGCGGAAAAGTTTAAGGGGGCCTGGCTTAGGGTTCCGCGCTCTGAAAAGGTGGATCTGGAAGAAGACGAATATTATTTCCACGAAATCATCGGCTGCCACGTGTTGACGGAAGATGGAGAGTCGATCGGCACTGTGACGGAAATATGGCAACCGGGAGCTAACGACGTGTGGGTGGTGAAAACGGCGGACAAGCGCGACGTTCTGATCCCCGCCGTCTCGGAAGTGGTACTTGATGTGGACAGGGACAAAAAAGAGATCGTGATCCGACCTTTGGAGGGCATGTTGTGATCCGCTTCCGAACCAGCCACGACACGGAAGAAAGGAGCGGACGGATGACCGATGCGGATTGATGTTCTCACTTTGTTTCCGGACATGTTCACCGGAGTATTTGGAAGCAGCATCATGAAGCGGGCACAGGACAAAGGTCTGGTTCGTCTGCAAGCCGTCAATTTCCGTGATTATGCCGATAACAAGCATATGACGGTCGACGACACTCCGTACGGCGGAGGCGCCGGTATGGTATTGAAGCCGGAACCGATCGTGCGCGCGGTCGAATCCTTGCTCGAAAGCGACAGTCCCACCTCTGGCCATGAAGGGACCGAGGATGCCAAAATATTGCTGATGTGTCCGCAAGGAAAACCATACAGCCAAGAGTGGGCACGCCAGTTGTCCTCTCGCTCCCATCTCATTATAATTTGCGGCCACTATGAAGGATATGATGAACGAATTCGCGAGTATTTGCAGCGCCATTACGACTTCGAGGAACTTTCCATCGGCGACTATGTGCTGACAGGCGGTGAAATTCCGGCCATGGCTGTCATTGACAGCGTCGTGCGGCTGATCCCGGGTGTACTCGGCAATGCTGGCTCCGCAGAAGAAGATTCGTTTGCAAACGGAAGACTGGAGTACCCGCAATATACACGTCCCGTCGAATTCCGGGGCTTGAAGGTGCCGGATGTGCTGCTGTCGGGACACCATGCCCACATCGCTGCCTGGAGAAAGAAAGAAGCCTTGCGCCGGACGTGGCTCAGACGGCCTGATTTGCTGAAGAAAGTACCGCCTGATGCGGAAGAGAAAGAATGGCTAAAACAGTTTGAAAACGAGGTTTAAATATGGTAAAATGATTCTCGTTATGGTTAAATAAGGTGGTCCTCTGAACGCATACGGTTTGGCGAAGGATTCGCACCGTGACGAGGCGTCATGAACACCTGTGTGGAAGGAGGGGAAGGCATTGAGCCGTTTGATAGAGGAACTAACAAAAGATCAGTTGCGCCAGGACTTGCCGAACTTTCGCCCCGGGGATACTTTACGTGTACACGTAAAGGTCACTGAAGGTAACCGCGAACGTATTCAGGTGTTTGAAGGTGTTGTGATCAAACGGCAAGGCGGCGGAATTAGTGAAACATTTACGGTGAGAAAAGTTTCCTACGGCGTCGGCGTCGAAAGGACCTTTCCGCTGCATTCGCCGAAAATCGATAAAATTGAAGTGATCCGTCGCGGTAAAGTGCGCCGAGCCAAACTGTACTATTTGCGTAAATTGCATGGTAAAGCGGCTAGGATCAAAGAAATTCGGTAATTGCATTCAAGGAAGGGGCTTGCGGGACAAGTCCCTTTCCTTTTTATGCTGTTCAGATAAGTGAGGGATGCCGATGGTCGATGTAAGCCACAAAGAACAGTCTGAAAATTGGTTGCAGCGAGAAATATGGGAATGGATCAAAGCGCTGCTGATCGCGTTTGTGCTTGTGGCCGTCATGCGTTGGCTCCTTTTTACCCCGACGATCGTATCCGGGCCGTCTATGGAGCCGAATTTTCATGATCGACAGCGGCTGATCGTCAACAAGTTGATCTACCATATCCGTGAGCCGCGACGCGGAGAAGTGATCGTTTTTCATGCACCGGAAGAAAAAGATTATATCAAGCGGGTGATCGCCTTGCCCGGAGAATCGGTACGGGTAGAAGGCGATGAAGTGTACATCAATGGCCAATTGCTGAATGAACCGTACATCGCAAGCGCAGTGGAAGCGGCTCATGCCAAAGGTACGTTATACAATAGCAAAAATTTCTTCGAGACTCCAAATGGTGTCGTCGATGTGGTTGTGCCGGAAGGGACGGTGTTTGTCATGGGTGACAACCGTTCGAACAGCAAGGACAGCCGCATGGACTCTGTCGGCTTTGTTCCGATGGATAAAATTGTAGGTCGTTCTGATCTTATTTTCTGGCCCCTTAAGGACTTGAGTATTGTACATCATCCGAAAGAAGAGGAACTCGGGGTGAAATCATGAACATCCAGTGGTTCCCGGGGCACATGACCCGGGCGCGCAGGGAAATCGAACAAAGATTGAAACTGATCGACTTCGTGATCGAACTGCTCGATGCCCGTATCCCTCTGGCAAGTCGGAATCCGATGATCGATCAGATCGTGAAGGCCAAACCGCGCCTTATATTATTGAATAAAGCCGATCTGGCCGATCCAGCCTGTACCGAGGCCTGGATCCATTTTTTTCGCAATCGTCTCGGCATCGATGCCATGGAGTTTGATGCGACTTCGAGCGCAGGTGTTGCCAACTTAACCGAACGCGCCAGGCAACTTTTGTCCCATAAACGGCAAGCGATGCTGAAAAAGGGGATCCGCCCCAGGGCCATGCGCGCATTGATCGTAGGCATTCCCAATGTCGGCAAATCGACGCTGATCAATCGTCTGGCCGGGAGACAAGTCGCCGCAACCGGTGATCGGCCGGGCGTTACAAAAGGACAGCAATGGATCAAGGTAGGAAAAGAACTGGAACTGCTTGACACTCCAGGTATCTTGTGGCCCAAATTCGAGGATGCTTCTGTCGGACTCAAACTGGCGGCCACAGGCGCGATTCGGGAGGAAATATTGCCTTTGGAAGATGTGGCGTTCCATGTTCTCCGTTATATGATGAAACGCTATCCGGAGCGGCTTCATGAGCGTTTCCGCCTGGAAGCGGGGCCTTATGATGCGGAGGACCATTTAGATATCGTGCGCATGATGGAAGAGATCGGTCGCCGGCGCGGCTGTTTGAAAAGCGGCGGAGAGATCGATCTGGAAAAAGTTTCCTCGACGGTTTTGAGAGAGCTGCGTTCGGGTAAACTGGGGCGCATAAGCCTCGAACATCCGGATGAACATCGCATATCAGATGAAGCAAAAGGGAAAGAGGGCGAGCCGGATGCAGGCCTATGAAAAATCGTTATGGAACGACGGGATTCAATATGTTGCCGGAGTCGATGAGGTCGGGCGGGGATGTTTGCTGGGAGACGTGGTCGCCGCCGCGGTCATCTGGCCGGCACATACGGTAGTCAACGACATTTTAGATTCGAAACAGTTATCCGAAAAGAAAAGGCTCGAATGGTACGAATACATACATAAACATGCAGTTGCGGTATCAGTCGCATCGGTAGATGTGGCGACGATTGAGAAGATCAACATTAAACAAGCCGCCCGCCTGGCGATGAAACGGGCGGTGGAACAGCTAAAAATCAAACCCCAATATTTGCTGATCGATGCGGAACAGATCGATTGTGAGATTCCGCAGCTTTCCATTGTAAAAGGGGACGCGGCAAGCCAGTCCATCGCTGCTGCTTCGATTGTTGCGAAGGTGACTCGCGACCGGATGTGCATTCATTGGGATATGCAATATCCGGAATACGGCATTGCCAAACATAAAGGCTATGCGACCAAAATGCATCGGGAAGCCATTCGGATGTACGGACCGTCGCCGCTTCACCGTTCTTCTTTTTTAAGGAAAATTGTCGGTGCGGACTAAACTTAAAAGCGGTCGAAACCGATAAAGTGGATAAAATGGTTTAAGAGTCTGACATTTGGGGGAAATTGCGGTGAACATCGGCCCTTTTTTAGGAAAAGTCATGTCCGATTTTCGGGCTGGGGAACCAAAAATGCTCGACTTTCGCTCCGGACAAACCGTCCGGGCTACGGTTTTGCATATGTCTGAAGAGGGAGAAGCCCTGCTGTCGATACAAGGGGTTACGGTTCGGGCGAAACTGGAACAACCGCTTCCGGCTGGAAAAACGTGGCTCATGCAAGTGATGCACACGGAGGGCGAATTATTATTACGTCCGCTGACTGCCTTGTCAGACGGGACACCCCCCATGACCATCTCTCAGTTGCTAAAATCTTTAGCTTTGCCGGATCAGCCGCATGTGCGTTTGCTCCTCGAAATGATGCAAAAGGCCGGACTACCCCTGGAGCGCAAAACGATAGACGTCATGATGCAAATGATGGCTGCAAAACCGGAGCATGTCCCGCTCAAACAATGGCTCGGCGCTTCCATGTTTGCGCTGGAAAAGCAGTTGCCGCTTACATTGGAGACCGTCGCATCGCTCAGACAGGTGATGTATGGTCCGCCACTCGGACAAACGTTAGCCCGTTTTGCCGATGATCTCCAAGCTTTGTTGCAAAAAGGAGCGCAAACGGGAATGAGAGACCAGGCGGGGTCATCTTCTTTTTCCGAACTTCTGGCCCGGATCAGAGATCTGATGGCCCGTATCATTCACTTTAGTGCACAGACCGTGCGAAGCGGTAGCGATTCGCATCATTCGCTCTTATCCGCTTCCGTCTCGTCACAAGTGTCAAATCACCACAGTGCCGTTACTTCCACCCATGCACCGTCGCATTTGAACCCGTCCCATCCTCCATTATCCGACACAGCGGTGCAGGGAAGCTTGAATTCCGGATTGAATGCCGGTTCTGTACACGGATCAGAAACGCTTGCGCGTAACGGGCCTGAAGCGGTATGGAATAGCGGCTCTTCCCTGCCGATGGAAAAAGCTAAGGATCGGCCGGCAGTTCAGGCGCAGGAAACGGCCCGGTCTGTTCATCGCATCCTTTCTTCAATAGCGGTTACCGCGCCTTCTTTCACCGCATCATCTGCCGAAACCGGCCATCCATCTTCTGTCTTGAGCGAACAAGGGGCGAATCCGTCCGCCTCTTTTTCAAAAACGATTTCGGCTTCTTCCGAAAACGTTAAAGCTGCCCATCGCTCGCCAGGGCCAACGGAAGCGAATCAACCGCCAGCTCAGCCGGAAAATTTGGCCACGATTGCTGCGAATTGGCCCCCTTCTGCAACTGTTTCTAACGGAACAAAAGAGAATCCTCCCGTTTTGTTTCTGCTTTTTCGGGCGCTGGGACTGGATTTTGAACAAATGTTGCTGAAGCAGCCTGATGCATGGAACGGATCGATGATGCAAGGTGCGAATTTGCAGATGGCAGATACGCTAAAAGGTTTGTTGTTGCAACTTTTACATGCAGATGAAACTCCGCCCGCTTTGCGTGAGGGGGCCCAGACGCTGATCCAGCAAATAACCGGGCAGCAATTGATGTTCATCGCTGATCGAACTTCGTCGATGAGCCACATCACTTTGGTCATACCGCTCATACACGTCAACGGGAATGAGACGGCCATGGTGACGATCCAATCCCGCCGCCGGAAAAACGGGTCGCTCGATGCCCACAACTGCCGTCTCTTGTTTGATCTGAATATGCACGTGCTCGGTCATACCATGATCGATGTCAACATCGTAGACAAAAACGTCACGCTGAAAGTATTTAACGATTTTCCTGCTTTGGAACAAGTTCTGGAGAGCGGAAAGATTGAGCTCAAAGAAGCGATCGAAGCGCTCGGTTACCGGCTGATGTCCATTCGCATGGATCCATACCCGAAAAAAGAATTTGCTTCCAACGAGATGCATAGCGGCCAGGAAGAGGAAGATCCGGACTCGCTTTTGGTCGAGCGGCTGGCGAACGGCTATAAAGGGGTCGATATGCGCATATGAATGAACGTCCCCAAAAATGGTCTTCCCGCTCGTTGAAAAAAGCGGTAGCGCTTCGTTATAAACCGGAAGAAGGGGATGCGCCCTATGTCGTCGCCAAAGGCAAGGGAAACGTAGCCGAAAAAATTTTGGAAAAGGCGAGGGAGCATCAAGTACCGATCCAGGAAGATGCTTCTTTGGTTGAGGTGTTGTCAGCAGTAGAATTGAATCAGCAAATACCGGAGGAATTGTATCAGCTCGTCGCGGAAGTTTTGAGCTATGTGTATCGCATGGATCAGCGGGCCAAATCGTTTATGGACGGGAGCGCACGATGATGAAACATCTAAGCCGGAAGCAGGTAGGAACGAAAGGGGAACAGGCCGCACAACGTTATCTCATCGAACAGGGTTACCGCATTTTGCACACCAATTGGCGAGTGCCGACGGGTGAAATTGACATCGTGGCCCAAAAAGCGGGTGTGCTTGTTTTTGTCGAAGTGCGGACACGCCGCCGTAACAGCGCATTCGGTACCGCGCCCGAGTCGGTCGATGTCCGCAAACAAATCCAGATCCGTCGTACGGCTGAAAAATATCTCCATTTCCATCATGTCGCCGATGCGCTCGTTCGCTTTGATGTCATCGCCATCGAATATGATCAAAGCGGCATGCACATTGAGCATATCGAACATGCTTTTTAATTGGCGACAAGCATTGGCTTATAAGGGAGATAATGCCGGGTGCGTATATAACGGATCGTTCTCGTTTTGGCACGCATCACAATGGAATCCGTTTCTGCGTATCGATCGGCTAGAAACCGCACTCCTTCCAGGAAATCTCCGCGGGTAATGCCCGTTGCCGCAAAAATGACGTCCCCATCCCCGATCATATCTTCCAAGGTGAGAACGCGTCTTGGATCTTTAATCCCCATGCGGTAGCAACGTTCAAGCTGTTCGTCATCTTCAGGCATCAACCTGCCGAGGAGTTCACCTCCGAGACAGCGCAATGCTGCCGCCGCCAGCACACCTTCTGGCGCACCCCCTGATCCGACATATAAATCAACCCCGGTTTCAGGAAAGGACGGAGCGATTGCGCCAGCAACATCCCCCGCAGTCAAACATTTGATGCGCACTCCGCACGTCCTTAATATCTCCATCTGGTGAGCATGTCGCTTGCGATCCAGGATGGCCACAGTCAAATTTTCAATACTTTTGCCCAGGATATCAGCCGCTTTGTGCAAGGTCACGTCAAGCGGTTCTTCAAGGCTTAATTTGCCTTTCAGCGCTGGACCGCAGGCGAGCTTTTCCATGTAGATGTCCGGAGCATTCAATATTTGTCCCCGGTCCGCAACAGCGATGACGGACAAGGCATTGCCCATCCCTTTGGCGACCAGTTCGGTCCCTTCGAGCGGATCGACGGCAATGTCCACTTCCGTTCCGTTGCCGTTTCCGACTTTTTCACCTATGTAAAGCATCGGGGCATTGTCCATTTCTCCTTCTCCGATCACGACCGTACCTTTCACAGATACGGTGTCAAACATATCCCGCATCGCTCTCACCGCAGCTTCATCGGCACGATGTTTGTCCCCTTTTCCCATCCAGCGTGCGGATGCGAGCGCAGCTGTCTCCGTTACGCGCACGAGTTCGAGCGCCAATTCTCGTTCCATCACGAGAACCTCCTTGTTGCTAAATATGATGGACTTTTCATATTTAATAATACACAATAAATATTTTATATGACGTTATAAATGAACGCAATAGGCGATTTATTGTTTCATATCGATGAAAATCTTTATCGTAAAGTTGGAAATGTGATATAATAATGGGGTCAGAGGAGGGGGATGTCCCATCGAACTGTCGCCCCGTCAGCTGGAGATCGTCGAACTGGTGAAAAAACATGAGCCCATCACCGGTGATCTCATTGCGGAAATGCTCGGTTTGAGTCGGCCGACGATCCGGGCTGACTTGTCTTTGTTGGTCATGTTGGGGGTTTTGGATGCGAAGCCGAAAGTAGGATATTTTCTCGGTTCGGCTTACGGGAATACCCCGGGCAGGTATTGGAAAAATTTAAAAGTCGGTGATGTTCTATCCGTACCGGTCATTGTCAACGAAACGGCTAGCGTTAAAGATGCAGTTGTGACCTTGTTTACGGAAGATACGGGAAGCCTGATCGTCTGTGATCAAAAAGACAAGCTTGTCGGGATCGTATCGAGGAAAGACTTGCTGAAAGTAACGCTGGGCAATCCGGAAGCTGTGAATATGCCGATCAGTCTCGTCATGACACGCATGCCCAATATCATCACCGTAACGAAAGAGAACACCGTGCTGGAAGCGGCCCGGTTGATGATCCGGCACGAGGTGGACTGTCTGCCGGTGGTGGAATTAAGCGATGATGATCCACCTGCCTACAATGTCGTCGGCCGCATTACGAAGACAACGGTGACCAAAATTTTTGCTGAAGGCTTTTCACAATTCTAGATGGGCTTAAGTTTAGATTGGCACGGCAGGAGGGAGCGTTTTTGTCTTCTCAACGCAAAACCGTATATATTTTGTCAGACTCGGTCGGAGAAACAGCTGAAAAAGTGGCTCGGGCTGCCGCCAGACAGTTCAACGTAAGCGAGATAGAATGGAAACGTTATGGAAACATTAAAAAGGAAGAAGAAATTCGGGCGATTATGGAAGAGGTGACGGAAACCGGTGGTTTCGTTGCCTATACGCTCGTACAGCCGGAATTGAGGGAGATGATCAAACAGGAGTCCATCCGGCTCGGTGTGCGGGTCGTGGACATCATGGGGCCGATGATGCAAGCGTTCATCGATACGTTCCATGATTCTCCCAAAAGCAAGCCGGGGTTGTTACACGAACTGGATGAAGACTATTTCCGCAGGGTGGAAGCGATTGAGTTTGCGGTCAAGTGCGATGATGGCCGGGATCCACGTGCCCTGTCGCAAGCACATATCGTCTTGATTGGCGTTTCCCGTACGTCAAAAACCCCGCTCAGCATCTATCTGGCTCACAAATGTCTGAAAGTGGCCAACTATCCGCTTATACCGGAAGTGCGTCCGCCAAAACAACTGTTTGAAATTCCTCCCCATCGCATCGTCGGGCTCACGATGGATCCGGAAAAGTTGTTGAAAATTCGCAGTGAACGGCTGAAAGCGGTCGGTTTGCCGTACGGAGCACGGTACGCAACACTCGAACGGATTCGCGAGGAACTGGAATACGCGGATCAGTTGATGAAACAGCTGAAGTGTCCGGTCATCGATGTTTCCGACCGGGCGATCGAAGAAACTGCAGGAATGATCATGGGATATCTGTAATCACAGGAGGAGTAGACAACATGGAAAGAACATTTATGATGGTCAAACCTGATGGCGTTCAACGCGGGCTGATCGGTGAAATTATTAGCCGGATGGAAAGAAGAGGATTTCGCCTGATCGCAGCCAAAATGATGCTCATCAGTCGCGAGCTGGCTGAGCGGCATTATGCGGAACACGTGGGTAAACCGTTCTTCAACGAACTGGTATCGTTTATCACGTCCGGACCGGTCATGGCGATGGTTTGGGAAGGCGACAATGTGATCGCTTTGTCCCGGCAGATGATCGGAAAGACCAATGCGCTTGAAGCTGCGCCGGGAACGATACGCGGTGACTTTGCTGTACATACGGGACGTAATCTCGTCCACGGTTCCGATTCACCGGAAAGCGCAGAAAGGGAAATCGCCAACTTTTTCACTCCGGAAGAATTGCTCAGTTACAAACGGGTCATTGAAGAATGGGTATAGGTGGCTTTCACAGCAGCTTTATACCTGCAACAACGGCTTGTCCATAAAACGATACTGCAACGCTTCAGCCAGATGCTCTTCCCGGATCGTACCGCTTTGTTCCAGATCAGCGATCGTCCTTGCCAACTTTAATATGCGGTGCCAGGTGCGCGCGCTCATGTGATACAGTTGAAACGCCTGCTTAAGAAGCGCGGTTCCTTTTGCGTCCAGGGCGCAGTAACGTTGGACGAGCGCGGCACTCATTTCGCCGTTGCAGCCGATCCGTTCGTGTTTAAAACGCCATTTTTGCCGTTCGCGAGCTTCAAGCACCTGTTCTTTCAGCATCTGGCTCGTAAGCCGCACCGGCTCCTTCTTGTCATTTCCGAGCAGATCGGAAAGTTGAGCGCGCGGCACTTCAACCTGGAGATCGATCCGATCGAGAAGTGGGGCGGAAATTTTATGGCGATAACGAGCGATACGGTGCGGCGTGCACACACAAGGTTCGCTCTGTTCGCGATCGTCACCCCACCTTCCGCATGGGCAAGGATTCATGGCTGCGGCAAGGATGAACCGGCATGGAAACACGCAACTGGCCCGCGCCCGGGAGATGGTCACCTGTCCGTCCTCAAGCGGCTGGCGCAACTGTTCCAATACGTGGCGGGGAAACTCGGGCAGCTCGTCCAAAAACAGCACCCCTTTGTGAGCGAGCGATATTTCACCCGGCCGTGGAACGTTTCCGCCGCCGATCAGTCCCTGTTGCGTAATATTGTGGTGTGGAGCGCGAAAAGGGCGTTGCCGTATCAGCGGTTGATGTTCATCCAGCGGTTTGATCGCGCTGTAAATTTTGCTCACTTCAATCGCTTCTTGATCGTCCATGTCGGGCAAAATTCCGGGCATTCTCCGGATCAGCATCGTCTTGCCTGATCCGGGCGGACCGACGAGCAAGATGTTGTGCATACCAGCAGCTGCAACAGCGATGGCCCTCTTGGCGTGATGCTGCCCGCGGACATCAGCGAAATCAGGTGCAGCCGGGGGAGGAGTTGCAGCTTTTTGCAGCGAGCGATCATAAAGCGGCAGCGGACGAACAATGTCGCGCAGATGGCGGATCATTTCGATCGAGCCTTGTGTCGCATATGCCGCTTCTGCCGCATTGTCAACAGGGACGATAAACCGCCTGAATCCAGCTTTGTCTGCGCTGGCGATCATCGGCAACACACCGGCTACTTTGCGTACGCTTCCATCGAGCGCCAGTTCACCGATGATCAGTACCGGCTCCGGATCAGGCGCTTTCCATTGGCCGCTTGTGAGCAGGATGCCGAGTGCGATGGCGAGATCGAGAGCAGGTCCTTCTTTGCGAATGCCGGCGGGTGCCAGATTGACAGTGATGCGGCTTAGCGGGAATTCAAATCCGCTGTTGCGGATGGCGGCCCGAACCCTTTCGGTCGATTCCCGGACCGCCGAATCCGGTAAACCGACGATATGAAATTGCGGCAATCCCCGCTGAATATCGATCTCGGTTTCGATGATTTGTCCCTCGATGCCGTACAAACAGCTGGAAAACACTTTTCCATACATGAAAAAACACCTCTTTTCACTCATCCATTTCCAGGTGGACATCCCTCAACGATGATCAGTTCACCTAATGGATGCGGAACAGAGGTGCTTCCCCATATTTCCGATCCTTTTTTAGAATATCATATCACAAAATCCGGAAAATGCCAAATAAAACAGCGGCAGTTGGGCAACAATGGAACCGAGGTGATCTGTATGGAAAACAAACCTTATTTTTGCCCGAACTGCCGTTCCAACCGGGTCAAGTTTAATCTTTTGACCCAAACGAGCGCTCCCTTTATGAAAGATGCGATTACCGGCGAGATTACGGAGATGGGAGAGCCGGTCGTCATTGAGGAAGCGGAACCGACGATCGAGTGTCGCGTATGCGGTTTCGCAGGCAATGAAATGCGCTTTATCCGGCAGGCAGAACGGGAACCGCGCACACCGTCAGAAATCCGATCGGTGTATAAATAACCCGATCAATGGCCGGGTTAGCGCCCGATGGATGTGATGATCTCTGGGCAAATCCATGGGCATCCGGCCGCTCTATTTCCCCGTTCTATTTCCCGAGGAATAAGAAAAATCGTCATGCTTTTCGGTCTTTTTACAGAAATGATAATGGAAACGACGGAATTCGCGTGCAAAAAATAAGGCATTTTGCCGGAAAAAATGATACAATAATGAAGGCTTTTTCGTTCTCTTTTCTTTAAATCTTGCAAGAAGCGATAGGAGGATTTGCCAAATGAATATCCATGAGTACCAGGCCAAAGAAATTCTCAGGCAGTACGGTGTAACCGTTCCCGAAGGCCGAGTCGCCTTTACAGTGGATGAAGCCGTGCAAGCTGCCAAGGAACTGGGCTCCTCTGTGACCGTCGTCAAGGCACAGATCCATGCAGGAGGTCGCGGCAAAGCGGGAGGAGTCAAAATCGCCAAAAATCTGGACGAGGTGCGTACATACGCAGAAGAACTGCTCGGAAAAGTCCTCGTCACCCATCAAACAGGCCCTGAAGGCAAGGAAGTTAAACGTTTGCTCATCGAGCAAGGTTGCGATATCAAAAAGGAATATTATCTCGGACTTGTGCTTGACCGCTCCATCGGACGCGTCGTCATGATGGCTTCGGAAGAGGGAGGAACGGAGATCGAGGAAGTCGCGGCAAAAACGCCGGAGAAAATCTTCCGTGAAACGATCGATCCGGCTGTCGGTCTGTTGCCGTTCCAGGCGCGCAGACTTGCCTATGCGATTAATATTCCGAATGAACTGGTCAACAAAGCGGTCAAATTTATGCTCGGACTTTATCAAGTTTATGTGGAAAAAGACTGCTCCATCGCTGAGATCAACCCGCTTGTCGTCACCGGGGATGGAGATGTGATGGCGCTGGATGCCAAGCTTAACTTCGATTCCAATGCGCTCTATCGGCACAAGGATATTCTCGAGTTGCGTGACCTCGACGAAGAGGACGAAAAGGAAATCGAAGCTTCGAAATACGATCTGAGCTATATTGCGCTGGATGGCAACATCGGCTGCATGGTCAACGGTGCCGGTCTGGCGATGGCGACGATGGATATCATCAAGCATTACGGTGGAGAGCCTGCCAACTTCCTCGACGTCGGGGGCGGCGCAACGACAGAAAAAGTGACCGAAGCGTTTAAAATCATTTTGTCCGATCCGAATGTAAAAGGGATTTTCGTCAACATTTTCGGCGGCATCATGCGTTGTGACGTGATCGCTAATGGCGTTGTCGAGGCGGCAAAACAGGTCGGTCTCGATCGTCCGCTCGTCGTACGGCTTGAAGGCACAAATGTTGAAAAAGGCAAGCAGATTCTCAATGAGTCCGGATTGAATATCATTGCGGCTGATTCGATGGCAGACGGTGCGCAAAAGATCGTTTCGCTCGTGAAATAAGCTCGTAACATTCCGATCAAAAATGGATAAGCCGGGAGGTAAGCTTTTACGATGAGTATTTTGGTCAACAAAAATACGAGAGTCATTACGCAAGGCATTACCGGAGCGACCGGGATGTTTCATACGAAAGGTGCACTCGATTACGGTACGCAAGTGGTTGGTGGCGTCACACCGGGCAAGGGAGGCACTCAGGTCGAGATAGAGAAAGAAAACGGAGAGGTTGTGAAGCTTCCGGTCTACAATACGGTGGCGGAAGCCAAAGAACAAACGGGCGCAAATGCATCCGTCATTTACGTTCCGCCTGCTTTTGCTGCGGACGCGATCATGGAAGCGGCAGATGCCGGTATTGAGCTCGTCATCTGCATTACTGAAGGCATTCCGGTTTTGGATATGGTGAAAGTCAAAAGATATCTGGAAGACAAGAACACGATCCTGATTGGTCCGAACTGTCCGGGAGTCATTACACCGGGAGAATGCAAAATCGGTATTATGCCGGGGTATATCCACAAGCCGGGTAAAATCGGCGTCGTCTCCCGCAGCGGAACGCTGACGTACGAAGCCGTGCATCAGCTCACGACGCGCGGTATCGGCCAGTCGACGGCGGTCGGAATTGGCGGCGACCCGGTGAAAGGAATGGAATTTATCGATGTGCTGAAGCTGTTTGAAGAAGACGAAGACACTGAGGCTGTCATTATGATCGGTGAGATCGGCGGTACGGCAGAGGAAGAAGCAGCGGAATGGATCAAGGAAAACATGACGAAACCGGTCGTCGGTTTTATTGGCGGACAAACTGCACCTCCAGGAAAGCGGATGGGACATGCGGGAGCCATCATTTCCGGAGGCAAAGGGACGGCTGCTGAAAAAATCAGAACTCTGGAAGCATGCGGCATAAGGGTGGCACCGACACCATCGGAAATGGGCGCTACGCTCGTGCAGGTTTTGGAAGAAAGAGGACTTCTTGACAAATGCAAATCATAAACGTAACATTTCTTTAACAGCTAGCAACCTTTCATCTCCGTTCACGGAAATGGAAGGTTGTTTTTTCAGGAAAGAAGATTTGTTTTATAGGCTGTTTGTTTATAGGAAAGGAGATCGGATTGAGATGGAGGCGCGTGACCTGTTATTTGCGCTGCACGAGACGAAAGGTGTCGGTTGGAAAACGATCGAGACGTTGTTTCTGTCTGTAAGTCCGTTTGAAGCGTTGTGCAACATGACGTCAAGGGATTTGATCGAGCTGGGGATATCACCCGCGAAAGCGGAGACGATTGTCCAACACTTGAATGAAAGCTATGTAAAAGAGCGGAAAAAGGCATACAGACAGCATGGGATCAGCTTTATGACGGTCTTCGACAGAAATTATCCTGAAAGATTAAGACATTCCTCCGAACCTCCTTGGGTATTATATTATAAAGGCGACGTCCGTCTGCTTCAGCAAGATAGCATCGCGATCGTCGGCACGCGCACTCCAACACCATACGGGCGCAAGGTAGCGAAGGAACTTGCCTATGCTTTATCGGAACGAGAGATTTGTGTGGTCAGCGGAATGGCAAGAGGTATAGATACATGCGCCCACATCGGGGCGCTGGAAGGCCCGGGCGGGACCGTAGCTGTGCTTGGCACCGGATTGGAGAAAGTATATCCACCGGAAAATGCACGCTTGTGCAAGCAAATTGCCGAGCAGGGGCTGATCGTATCGGAGTATCCGCTCGAAACAAAAGTCAGCCCGGGGCTGTTTCCGAGACGGAACCGACTCATCGCCACCATTACGCTTGGTACCGTTGTGGTGGAAGCCGCTCAAAGGAGCGGATCTCTCATTACAGCGGACATGGCTCTTGAAGAATCGCGCGATGTCTTTGCCGTTCCCGGCCCGATCACATCTCCGAAAAGCAGCGGGACTTTGGATTTAATTCGCCAGGGCGCCAAAATGGTGACCGGTGTAGACGATATTCTGGCCGAATATCCGGAGCGACTTCTTCATGCTAAACGGAATCAAGGAAAGCAGACGGAAACAACCGCACCCAATTTGTCTCGGGACGAACGGAAAATCCTATCTCTCCTTTCCAGCGAACCGGTCACATTTGATCAGCTGATGGAATTAAGTCAATTCTCATTTGGACATTTGCACTCAGTTCTGTTATCTTTACATATGAAAAAACAGATTGAACCGCTCTCCGGTTCCCGATATATTTCCGTTTGACGTCCGAGGCGACCAAATTACTAGGGGGGACTAAGCCTGTGGCCGATTCACTCGTAATCGTAGAATCACCGGCAAAAGCAAAAACGATCAGCAAATATTTAGGAAAAAAATATATTGTCAAAGCATCCATGGGTCATGTACGTGACCTCCCGAAAAGTCAGATCGGTGTGGAAATTGAAAACAATTTTGCACCGAAATATATCACGATTCGGGGTAAGGGTGAGATATTGAAGGAACTGAAAGAAGCGCGCAAAAAAGTGAAAAAAGTCTATCTCGCCGCAGACCCCGATCGGGAAGGAGAAGCGATCGCCTGGCATCTGGCACATTATCTGGACATGCCGGCAGACGAAGATTGCCGCGTGGTATTCAATGAAATTACAAAAGATGCCGTGCAAGAAGCGTTCAAATCACCGCGCAAGATCAATATGGACTTGGTCAATGCGCAGCAGGCCAGGCGGATATTGGATCGCCTCGTCGGTTACAAAATCAGCCCGCTGTTGTGGAAAAAGGTCAAGAAAGGGTTGTCGGCAGGGCGTGTCCAATCCGTTGCCGTCAAGTTGATTATCGATCGCGAAAATGAAATCAAAAACTTTGAACCCGAAGAATATTGGACGATCACCGCACATCTTGCCTTGGACGGTCAGCCGTTTGAAGCGAAATTTTACGGAATCGGCGACAAAAAGTTGGAACTGGCCAATGAAGCCGAAGTCAATGACGTGCTCAAAAAAATGGAGGGCGTACCGTTTGAAGTCGTTGAGGTGCGTCTCAGGGAACGCCTGCGCAATCCGGCAGCTCCGTTTACGACCAGTTCGTTGCAGCAGGAAGCGGCGCGAAAGTTGAACTTCCGTGCTTCGCGAACAATGTCGGTTGCGCAGCAGCTGTATGAGGGCGTCGAGATCGGAAATGAAGGCTCGGTTGGACTGATTACATATATGCGCACGGATTCGACGCGGGTATCTCCTGTAGCCCAGGAAGAAGCCAGGCAGTATATCAGAGAAAAGTTTGGCGATGCCTATGTTCCGAATACCCCGCGGGTCTACAGTAAACAGGGAGGCAACACCCAGGATGCGCACGAGGCGATTCGCCCGACAGGGACGATGCGGGATCCGGAGTCGTTAAAACCTTATTTAACGCGGGATCAGTACCGTCTGTACAAACTGATCTGGGAACGGTTTGTCGCCAGTCAGATGGCTGCGGCCGTCCTGGACACGATGAGTGTGGATATTCGTGCGGGGGAAACGTTGTTCAAGGCAAGCGGTTCTAAAATCAAATTCCCCGGCTTTATGAGGGTATATGTGGAAGGCAGCGATGATGATTCCGGCAACAGCAAAGAGAAAGAAGAATCCTTTTTGCCGCCGCTGAAACAAGGGGATCAGCTTCAGAAGATCAAAATTGAGCCGAAACAGCATTTTACACAGCCGCCGCCCCGCTATACGGAAGCCAGTCTCGTAAGGACATTGGAGGAAAAGGGGATCGGCCGTCCGAGCACTTACGCCCCCACACTGGAAACGATCCAGAAGCGCGGATATGTAACGCTTGAAGACAAAAAGTTTGTTCCGACGGAATTGGGCGAACTGGTTACCGAGCAAATGGAGCGTTTTTTCCCGGAAATTCTGGATGTGGAATTCACGGCCCATATGGAGGAAGAACTCGATCATATCGAGGAAGGGAAAGAAGAATGGGTAGAAGTGCTTAAAAATTTTTACGGGCCGTTTAGCGAGCGGTTGAAAGTGGCGGAAGAAGAGATGAAAAAGGTAGAGATCCAAGACGAAGTATCGGACGAAATATGTGACAAATGCGGTCGACCGCTCGTATACAAAATGGGACGCTTTGGCAAATTCCTCGCCTGTTCCGGATTTCCGGAATGCCGCAATACCAAACCGATCGTCATCGACACCGGCGTCACCTGCCCGACTTGCCAACAAGGAAAAGTGGTGGAACGACGCAGCAAAAAAGGGCGAATTTTTTACGGTTGTGACCGTTATCCGGAATGCGACTTTGTCTCCTGGGATAAGCCGGTCAGCCGTCCGTGTCCCGAGTGTCAGTCGCTGATGGTCGAAAAGAAAAATCGTAAAGGCGTATATGAAAAATGTACGAAATGCGATTTCAAAGAGGAAGTGAAAACGGCCGAGGAAGCGTGACGATTCTTGGATCAGGCGGATCATATCGATCCGCCGCAAGTTTTGCAAAGGGGGTATAAGCCTATGTCAGATCAACAAACGGTTACGGTCGTAGGTGCAGGCTTGGCGGGATCGGAAGCAGCCTGGCAGATTGCGAAGCGCGGCATTACCGTCAAACTGTATGAAATGCGTCCGCACCGGATGACACCCGCTCACCATACCGACAAATTTGCCGAGCTGGTGTGCAGCAATTCCATGCGCTCCAATGAACTGACGAACGCGGTCGGTGTACTCAAAGAAGAGATGAGGCGCTGCGATTCTCTCATTATCGCCAGTGCGGACAAGCATGCGGTTCCTGCGGGTTCAGCGCTTGCCGTCGACCGGGAAGGATTTGCCGCGGAAGTGACGAGCAAACTTCGTGACCACCCGCTGATCGAAGTCGTTCATGAGGAGGTTCGGGAGATCCCGCAAGGCATCGTCGTACTTGCGACCGGACCGCTGACTTCACCCCAATTGTCGGAACAGATCCGCGCCATGACCGGCGAAGAATATCTGTATTTTTATGATGCAGCCGCTCCGATCGTGGAGTATGATTCCATTGATTTGGACAAGGTGTTCGTCGCTTCCCGTTATGGAAAAGGGGATGCGGCTTATATTAACTGTCCGATGGACGAGGAGCAATTCAATGCCTTTTATGAAGAGCTGATCAACGCGGAAACCGTGCCGCTTCGAGAATTTGAGAAAAATATATTTTTTGAAGGATGCATGCCGATCGAGGTGTTGGCGCAGCGTGGCAAACAGACAATCCTGTTCGGTCCGATGAAGCCGGTCGGATTAACCGATCCGCGAACCGGAAAAATGCCGTATGCTGTCGTGCAATTGCGCCAGGATAACAGTGCGGGTACGCTCTACAACATGGTCGGATTCCAGACCCATTTGAAATGGGGAGAACAAAAGCGGGTTTTTTCCATGATCCCCGGGCTGGAAAATGCCTCTTTTGTGCGTTACGGGGTGATGCATCGCAACACGTTTATCAATTCTCCGCGCCTACTTCTACCGACCTACCAATTTCGTGAGCGGCCGACCTTGTTCGTTGCCGGACAGATGACCGGGGTAGAAGGGTATGTCGAATCGGCTGCGAGCGGTTTGATCGCAGGCATTAACGCTGCCCGGCTGGCGAGCGGGAAAGATCCGATCGTGTTTCCGAGGGAAACGGCAATGGGAAGTTTGGCCCATTACATTACAACCGCCGATTTCCGCAATTTCCAGCCGATGAATATCAATTTTGGCTTGTTTCCGCCATTGGAAGAACGAATACGAGACAAAAGAAAAAGAAACGAAGCGATCGCTAAACGCGCATTGGAGAAAATTCAGAATTTTTCGTATAATATAGACAACTAGCGCTTGAACGTCCCGAGACCGATATGTTACGATTATATTGTTTTGGAGGCTGAACATCAGTGGAAGCAACAACCGGATATTGGCTCGAACGCTTCTTGCGCTATTTGGAAGCAGAGCGGGGCTCCTCCTCGTTAACGATCCAGCATTATGGTTCAGATTTGAGCCAGTTTCTGGAGTGGATGGAAAAAGAGAGGATCCTTCGCTTCACAGACATCTCTTATTTTCATGTTCGCTCCTTTCTTTCAGAACTGAACGTTCGGGAGTATGCGAAAAAAAGCGTGGCGCGAAAACTGTCAGCGCTGCGTTCCTTTTTTCGTTACCTCGTGCAGGAAGGTCATCTTGAAGCGAATCCGATGGAACAGGTGCGCACGCCGAAAAGTAACAAACGGCTGCCGCACATTTTATTTGCGCATGAAATCGAGGAATGGTTTGCCAGCCTCGATACTTCTACGCCACTTGGCATACGGGATGCGGCTATCTTGGAAACGTTATATGCAAGCGGCATGCGTGTTCAGGAATGCGCAAGTCTCAAACTGGACAGCGTCGATTTGAAAAACGGAATCGCGCTCGTCTTTGGAAAAGGAGCCAAAGAACGATATGTGCCGCTGGGAGAGTATGCCGTTAAAGCTTTGTCCCGTTACATCAATGAAGCAAGACCAAAACTTTTGCGCATGGATCGACCGACGGATGCGCTATTTTTGAACCATTTGGGCGGTCCGCTTACCGACCGCAGTATTCGGCGCATCGTCGACAAAACCCTCAAACAGTATTCAACACAAATTAAAGCGAGTCCCCACACGCTCCGACATTCATTCGCCACCCATCTTTTGGAGGCGGGAGCTGACCTGCGCACGGTGCAGGAATTGCTTGGACATGTCAATATTTCGACGACGCAAATTTATACCCATGTCACGCGTGATCATTTGCAGACGATCTACAATCGGGCTCATCCGCGCAGCTAGTCAACGAAGTTTGAATGATTCGGATAGGAGGTGTCGCGAGCATGGCGCAAACATTCCACGCTACTACGATCTGTGCGGTGCGACATGAAGGCCATGCGGCGATTGCGGGCGACGGCCAGGTTACTTTCGGGTCGAACATGATCATGAAGCACGGAGCCAAAAAAGTACGTCGCCTTTATCATGGAAAAGTGATCGCCGGTTTTGCGGGTTCCGTCGCCGATGCCATCACGTTGTTTGAGAAATTTGAAGGCAAGCTGGAACAACACCACGGTCAACTTCAGCGCGCAGCGGTCGAATTGGCTAAGGAATGGCGTTCTGACCGTGTTTTACGCCGCTTGGAAGCGATGCTGATCGTCATGAATCAGGAAAGTATGCTGCTCATCAGCGGAAACGGTGAAGTCATCGAACCGGATGACGGAATCATCGCGATCGGATCGGGAGGAAGCTTTGCTTTGGCCGCTGCCCGGGCACTAAAGCGACATGCTCCCGGTCTTACGGCGCGAGAGATCGCGACGGAAGCGCTGAAAATCGCTGCGGAAATTTGTGTTTATACCAACGATCATATCATCGTTGAAGAGATCTAGCTTCTTTGTAAAAATCGCCGCGACACGATTTTTAAGCAGGGGAGGTATTCTTTTTGAGCTTCTTGACACCGCGGCAAATCGTCGCCGAACTGGATAAATATATTGTCGGACAAAAACAAGCCAAACGCTCGGTAGCGATCGCGCTTCGCAATCGTTACAGACGCAGCTTGTTGCCTGAATCGATGCGCGACGAAGTCGTCCCGAAAAATATTTTGATGATCGGTCCGACGGGTGTCGGAAAAACAGAGATCGCAAGAAGATTGGCCAAGCTGGTCGGAGCCCCTTTTGTTAAGGTGGAAGCGACGAAATTTACAGAAGTCGGCTATGTTGGACGAGATGTGGAATCGATGGTCCGGGATCTGGTCGAAACCGCTGTGCGTATGGTCAAGGCCGAAAAAACGGAGCTGGTACGTGCGAAGGCGGAAAAGATGGCCAATGAAAGAATCGTTTCCATCCTCGTTCCCCGGCCGAACCGTTCACGTATGCAAAAAAATCCGCTGGAAATGCTGTTTGGTACACAGATGCAAGAGCAAAGTTCAGATGACGATCAGACCGAAGATTTTCACATTCGGGAACAACGGGAACAAGTACGGCGCAAGCTGGAACATGGACTGCTTGAAGATGAACTGATCGAAATTGAGGTGGATGACCACTCCCCCTCAATGTTTGAGTTGTTTTCCGGTCCAGGTACCGAACAGATTGGTTTCAACATGCAAGAGCTTTTTGGACATCTGATTCCGAAAAAGAAGAAAAAGCGCCGCCTGCCCATCAAGGAAGCTCGCAAAGTGCTGATCCAGGAAGAAGCGAACAAACTGATCGATATGGATGAAGTCATCCAGGAGTCCATCGTCAAGGCTGAGCAAAGCGGAATCATCTTTATCGACGAAATCGACAAGATCGCGAGCCCGCATCAGACGAGCGGGCCGGACGTGTCACGCGAAGGGGTACAGCGGGACATCTTGCCGATCGTGGAAGGATCGACGGTGATGACCAAATACGGACCGGTCAAGACCGATTATATGCTTTTTATCGCGGCCGGTGCCTTTCATATGTCCAAGCCGTCGGATCTGATTCCTGAACTGCAAGGCCGTTTTCCGATCCGCGTGGAGCTGGATGATTTGACGATGGATGATTTCGTGCGCATCCTGACCGAACCGGAAAACGCACTGACGAAGCAGTATCAAGCGCTGTTGAAAACGGAAGGAATCGAAATCGAATTTTCGGAAGCAGCGATCCGCGAGATCGCATCGATCGCGGCAGAAGTGAACCGGAATACGGACAATATCGGCGCGCGCAGACTGCATACGATTTTGGAAAAATTGCTCGAAGATCTGTCTTTCGAAGCGCCTGAGCTGAATCTGGAATCGTTTGTGATCACGCCGGAATACGTGCGGGAGAAACTGAAAGACATCGCCCAGAACAAAGACTTGAGCCAATATATTTTGTAAAGCGTGGTGGGAGATCGTCGATAGGAGGACAGAGGAAATGGCTACCACACTGCTTATGAAAACAAGAAGATTGAACCGGCTGTTGCAAAAGGCAGCCGGTCAAGCTGTCAATTTTATGGAGATGGCTGAAGTATTGAAAGATACCATCGGCGCCAATGTTTATGTGATCAGCAGAAAAGGCAAAATTTTAGGCGCCGCCATCACCAATCCGCTTAAGCAAAGCCAGCTGCAAAATTGGGTCAACGAAGCGGGCAGAATTCCGGAAGAGTGCAACGAAAAATTGAAGCAGATCGGGGAAACGGCATCCAGCAACGATGAAAACAGTCCTTTTTTCGCCGTCATTTCCGAACTGTCTGAGGAGTTCGGGCAAAAATGTCTGACCGTCGTACCGATTATTGGCGGCGGTGAACGGATTGGCACCTTGCTGATCGCCCGCGAACAAGGAGCATTCGATGACGATGATCTGGTACTAGCAGAATATGGTGCGACTGTAGTAGGAATGGAAATTTTGCGCGAAAGATCAGAGGAAATTCAGGAAGAAACAAGAAATCGTGCTATAGTCCAGGTTGCAGTAGGATCTTTATCCTATAGTGAGACCGAAGCGGTGGAACACATCTTTGACGAACTGGAAGGAAAGTCAGAAGGACTTCTTGTCGCCAGCAAGATCGCTGATCGGGTCGGGATTACGCGTTCCGTGATCGTCAACGCCTTGAGAAAGCTTGAAAGTGCCGGTGTTATCGAGACAAAATCGCTCGGAATGAAAGGCACATATATTCGAATTTTAAACGATATGCTCATTGAAGAATTTGAAAAGGTACGCGCGTAAAATCCATATAATAACAATTTTAACAAAGCCTTGTCTTTTTATAAAGATAGGGCTTTTTTCTTATTGTGCAAATGTCATTTGTCACACAAAATAGAGAAAAAGCTGTCGAATTGTGGCGTTAATGTTAAAAATCATTTCATAAAATGACATGAATTTGTCGAAGGAAGGAGGAAAATTACACCGAAATGTTGAATAGAGACTATGGATGAAATCCAATAGACCTGCCATAGACCTGCCTGAATAGAACTAATTTGCGGCAAAAGCCACATCCATTGTGAAAGGTGATAGGAAATGAACACTTTTGCCAAACCGGCTTTCCGGATGCTGGAGCGTTCGCTGGATGCTTTCGCTCTCAGGCAAAAAGTAACAGCGAATAATATTGCCAATGCTGATACACCAAACTTCAAACGTGCAGATGTCGAATTTGAAAGCCTGCTTCGAAAAGCACTCGGTGGCGGGAAATACATACAGGGATTCAGGACGCATGTCAAACATATTCCGATCGGAGAACCGCTCCGCACGGACATCCGCCCCGCGATCGTGCAGGATGAAAGCGAGCTAAAGATGAACAACAATAACAACAATGTGGATATCGATTACGAAATGGCCATGATGGCCAAAAATCAGCTCAGATACAACATGCTCGTACAGCAGTTGAATCATGAATTCAGCATGATGCGAACATCCATCGGGGGCGGGAGGGGTTGATGAATGAAACTGACAAGCGCCTTTGATATCAGTGCATCCGCATTGACGGCACAACGCTTCAGAATGGATGTCATTTCATCCAACATCGCCAACGCGGATGCAACGCGTGCACGTTATGTCAATGGGAGTTGGGTTCCATACACCCGCAAAATGGTCGTGATGGAACCGATCCAAAAGCAGGTTTCCTTCCAGGACATTTTTCGTTCCAAACTGAAACAGACCCCAATGTCTGCGGGTGTAAAAGTGACGCGGATTGTTGAAGACCGTTCGCCATACAAACGCGTCTATGATCCGACGCATCCGGATGCGGATGCTGACGGCTTTGTGATGTTGCCTAATGTGGATATTTTGCGGGAAATGGTAGACATGATTTCTGCAACTCGGTCCTATGAGGCCAATGTCACAGCTTTCAATGCAAGCAAAGCGATGTTTATGAAAGCACTCGAAATTGGGCGCGGCTGATTGTAACGTGAAATATACATAGAGCCAAGAGGGGGGATCATCGTGATCGATCGTTTGCGACTGGACGGAATGAGCCGCTTGCCGCTGCAACAAACTGCACCGACAGACGATGCGATCGCGCTGGGGAAAAAATTCAGCGCTTTTCTCCATGATGCCATCAACAGCTTGAATGTACAGCAGGAAGAAGTGCACAAATTGAATACGCAGTTTATTCTCGGGGACTTGGAAGATGCGCATCAGTTGCTGATCGCGGCGCAAAAAGCATCGATCGGTCTGGAACTTACGGTGCAGGTACGGAACAAAGTGATTGAAGCCTACCAGGAAATTATGCGCATGCAGATTTAATTCGAACTCGTAGAAAAACAAGTCGAACGTCGAATTTGGTTTTCTCCTTCTTATTCGGGATGGGGAGAAACCAAATTCATCGGTCAAATAGCGGGGTGAAACAGTGAACGAAACAATTGCCAGATACTGGGAGCAGATCAACCAGCGCTGGAATCAGTTCAACAAGACGCAAAAGTGGATGATCATCGGTTCGGCTATTTTGACTCTGATTACACTGCTGTTGCTAATCTATCATTTTTCCAAGACGGAATATTCGATTGCTTATACCAATCTGGATCCGGCTGATGCAGCGGCCATCAAAGAATATCTTGAAAACCGAGGCATTCCGTACCGATTTTCCAACGACGGGAAATCGATCGGAGTACCGACCCGGATGCTGACCGAAGTCAAAATTGACGTGGAAGCGCAAAATCTCATTCAAAACGGTTCATTCGGATACGGTATCTTCAGGGAAAACATCTCTTCGTTCGGAATGACGGAAAGCCAGTTTGAAGTATTGAATGTCGATGCGAAAGCTGGAGAAATCCAGAAACTGCTCAATGCGATCGATGGAGTCGTTCGCTCGAATGTGCTGCTTACGTTGCCGGAAAAGAGCGTGTTTCTCAGGGATGACATGAATGATGAAGCATATGCATCCGTCGTCGTACATCTCGATCCGACCAAGCGGATCGACCAGCGCAAGATTGATACGATGTATAATCTCGTACATAAAAGTGTGGCCAACCTTCCGATGGAAAACATAACGATTTCGGACCAGAACGGCGAGTTGCTGCCATCCTCCCGCCTCAATGAAGGGGCCGGCGGTACGGAAAGCATCATCGCGCAGCAGTTCGAAATCAAAAAACGCTATGAAACGGACATCCAGAAAAACATTCAAAATTTTCTGTCCCGGATTCTCGGACCGGATAAAGTGGTCGTCAGTGTCGTTGCTTCTCTGAATTTTGATCAAGAAAACAGGGAGGAGCGGCTCTTTACTCCTGTAAACGAAATCGATCAGCAAGGAATCGAAAGAAGCGTACAGGAAATCCAGCGTTCGTATACGAGTGATAGCGGCGCCGATCCAGGCGGTATACCGGGCATGGGGAACCAGGACGTTCCCGGTTATCCGGCGGCGGAACCGGGAGGTTCAGCCTCATCGGAGGAACTGGAACGGATCGTCAACTATGAAGTAAACGAAATTACGCGTTCGATCGTGTCCAGTCCGTATGTCGTGCAAGATTTGACGATTTTTGCCGGAATTGAACCTCCTGATCCGAACGACCCATTATCATTGTCCCAGGAGACGCGGGATGAGATTCACCGTATGCTCGTCAATATCGTTTCTGCTTCGTTAGCGGACAGTCATCGTTCGTTTACGCCGGAAGAACTGAACAGCAAGGTGACCGTCATCACCCAAACCTTCCAGACTCCGTCGTCTGAGGAAGCCGGACTCACCCTGGCCCAGTCGCTTTTGTACGGTTTGGCCGGAGCGGCTGCATTGGCTCTCGCCGGTGGCGGAATTGCCTACTGGATTCGCCGGCGCAGGCAAGAGGACGAACTGGATGAAGAACTGCAAACATTGGATGATGTGGAAGAGGAAGTACCGACCGTCGATTTTGAAGTCGGCGAAAACTATATCAGAAAACAGCTGGAAACATTGGCGCACAGGCAGCCGGAAGAGTTTGTGAATTTGTTACGAACATGGCTGGTGGAGGAGTGAGGAGGTGGCTTCGATGGCAAGAGTTCAGGAACGACTTACAGGTAGACAAAAAGCCGCTATCCTGTTGATCACGCTGGGTCCGGAAGTATCCGCGCAAATCTTTAAGCATTTGCGCGAAGATGAGATCGAGCAGCTTACGCTTGAAATTGCCAATGTGCGAAAAGTGGATAACGAGGAAAAAGAAGCGGTTTTGGAAGAATTTCATCAAATTTGTCTTGCCCAGGAGTACATCTCCCAAGGGGGCATCAATTATGCCAAAGAAATTTTGGAGAAAGCGCTCGGTACCGAAAAAGCTATTGATATTTTGAACCGTCTGACAGCTACGCTGCAGGTGCGTCCGTTTGATTTTGCGCGTAAAGCGGAACCGACCCAAATTTTGAACTTTATCCAAAACGAAAATCCGCAGACGATCGCCCTCGTGCTGTCCTACCTGCAGCCGGAGCAGGCATCGGCTATACTCTCGTCACTGCCGCAGGATAAACAGGCTGAAGTGGCGAGGAGAATCGCATTGATGGACAGCACCTCACCGGAAGTGATCAGTCAGGTGGAGCGCGTGCTCGAACAGAAACTGTCCACGACGGTCACTCAGGATTATACGGAAGCGGGCGGTATCGAATCGATTGTGCAGATTTTGAATGGGGTGGACCGCAGTACGGAACGGACCATTCTCGATGCGCTGGAAATCCAGGATCCTGAATTGGCCGAAGAGATCAAAAAGCGGATGTTCGTATTTGAAGACATCGTCAACATCGACAACCGTTCGATTCAGCGGATCATCCGCGATGTCGACAACACCGACTTGCAACTGGCCCTCAAGGTGGCGAGCGAAGAAGTGCGCGAAGTCATCTTCCGCAACATGTCGAAGCGGATGGCGGAGACGTTCAAGGAAGAAATGGAATATATGGGTCCGGTGCGGCTGCGTGACGTAGAAGAAGCGCAAACCCGTATCGTAGCAACCATCCGCAGGCTGGAGGAAGCCGGTGAGATCATCATCGCTCGCGGCGGAGGAGATGATATCATTGTCTAATCTCCTCAAGCCTGGCCATTACATCACCCTGAAAGACAGGCGATTGATCGATATGGCCGAGGCAGAGCGCAATGAAGCGCCGACCGCAGGAGATCCGTCACTTGCGGAATCCGCCTTGCAATCCGAGTGGACAAAACGGCTGGAACAAGCTGAAGCGCAAGCCCGGCAAATCGTTGAACAAGCGAAGCGCGAGGCGGAACAGATTTTGAAACGCGCACAGGATGAAAGCGTGAAAATGTTGGCCGACGCCAAAGGCGAGATCGAACAATGGTGGGAAGAGCGGCGTCAGGAAGACCAGCAACATATTGAGGCCGCCGTCGCTGCTGCCAGAAAGCAAGGCTATGATGAAGGCTGGGCCGAAGCCGAAAAAAACGTGCTTGCCGAGTACGAAAGCTTGTTGCAGGAAGCGTCGGCTATTGTCGAAAAAGCTCATGTTGACAAAGAAAGAATCATTGCCGAGGCAGAGCCGTTTTTATTGCAACTCAGCATCGAAATTGCATCCAAAGTGATCGGTAAACAGCTGGAGCTATCGCCGCAATGGATCATAGAAATGATCCAAAATGTGCTCAGCCGGCGCAAGGAACAGGGATTGATCACGCTTTGTGTGGCACCGGAACATTTTGCCTTTGTTTCGGAGGCCAGGGAAGAATTGATGCTTGTCCTCGATTCCCAGGCAGACCTGCAGATCATTCCGGATAAAAGGGTGCGCGACGCCGGTTGCATTGTCCGCTCGTCGTTTGGCAGTATCGATGCAAGAATTGACACGCAACTTGCGGAATTAAAGAAAGCATTGATGGAAGCAAGCGCCGCTCTAGCCGAAGAAAGGAGCGCTGACCTCCGTGCTTCAGGTTGAAAAATACGTGGAAGCGATCCGTCACGCCGATCCGGTGCGCATCAATGGAAAAGTGAGCCAGGTGATCGGACTGACGGTGGAATCGATCGGACCGGATGCAAGAATCGGAGACGTCTGTCGCATCTATCCGCTGCAATCGGATGAACCGATTCTGGCCGAAGTCGTCGGCTTCCGGGAAAATAAAGTGCTGCTCATGCCGCTGGGAGAATTGCATTCTGTCGGTCCGGGGTGCGATGTTGTCGGAACATCACAGCCGCTGACCGTCCAGGTAGGCTATGAATTGCTTGGCAAAGTGCTGGACGGACTGGGCCGACCGCTGGATGGAAGCACTTTGCCGATCCATATGGCCCGGTACTCCACCCACAACGCACCGGTCAATCCGCTACACAAGCCGCGCATCCGCGAACCCATCAGCGTCGGCATCCGCTGCATCGACGGATTGCTGACGATCGGCAAAGGTCAACGCGTCGGCATTTTCGCCGGCTCCGGTGTAGGTAAAAGTACGTTGCTCGGCATGATCGCACGCAATACGTCAGCGGATGTAAACGTGATCGCCCTGATTGGCGAACGTGGACGCGAAGTGAGAGATTTTATCGAGCGCGATCTCGGACCGGAAGGTTTGGCCCGTTCGGTCGTCGTGGTCGCCACTTCCGATCAGCCCGCACTCATCCGTATCAAAGGTGCGCTGATCGCCACTTCGATCGCTGAATATTTTCGCGATCGCGGTCAGAACGTCATGCTCATGATGGATTCGGTAACCCGCTATGCCACTGCGTTGCGCGAAGTGGGACTGGCGATCGGGGAACCGCCGGCGACGCGCGGATA
Source organism: uncultured Paenibacillaceae bacterium (assembly GCA_937925675.1). Classification (GTDB taxonomy): domain Bacteria; phylum Bacillota; class Bacilli; order Paenibacillales; family CALAME01; genus CALAME01. The sequence continues at coordinate 204,905 of CALAME010000051.1, forward strand.
CACCCCTTCTGTATTTGCGCATTTGCCGCGGCTGATGGAACGCGCCGGCAATTCGCCCAAAGGTTCGATCACCGCATTTTACACCGTACTTGTCGATGGGGATGACATGAACGAACCGGTAGCGGACACCGTGCGGGGCATCCTCGACGGCCACATCGTGCTAGACCGGAAAATCGCGAACAAAGGCCATTATCCTGCGATCGATGTGCTGGCGAGTGTCAGCCGTGCAATGAACGATATTGTACCACCGGAACAACTGGAAGCGGCTGAATTTTTAAAGAGAATGTTGTCCGTTTATAGAGATTCGGAAGACTTGATCAATATCGGGGCGTACCAGAAAGGTTCCAATCCGGAAATGGATCGGGCGATTCATTATTATCCGCTGATCGAAGCCTATACCGCCCAAAAAGTAACGGAAAAAGTCGACTATGAAGAAGCGAAAACGAGATTGATCGAACAATTCAACGGGAGTTGAGTCACATGCGATTCCACTATCCGCTGCAAAAGATCGTCGATCTGAAAGAAAGTGAAAAGTCGCAAGCGGAATGGAGATTGTCGGAAGCGATCGGACGGCTGAAGGAAGAGGAAAGTGCGCTCGACGAATGGAAAAATGAACGAAAAAAATGGGAAGATCGTTTTCGCGATATGTGTGAACGTGGAGCATCTGTGGCGGATTTAATCGCTATCGAACAGCATCTGGATTATGTGGACAGACAAATTTCCGCACAAATGTTGCAGGTCGCCAAAGCGAAAAACCGTGTGGACAGTCGCAAAAAGAAACTCAAACATAAAATGATCGACGCAAAAATATGGAATACAGCCAAAGAGAAAGCAAGACTGCAATTTTTGCAGGAATATGCGCGCAAGGAACAGGGCGAGCTGGACGATTTGGTGTCCACCCGTTTTGCACGTACATAACTTCAAGAGGTAAAGGTACGGCTTAAAGATTCGATCGGGAAACGGATTGGGTGAAAGAATGAGAAAAATGGATCGTGGGAAGGGGGGAGCCGTATGGCCAATATAGATGCGGATATGGAAAAAGCGACATACGGGCCCATTGAACGCTTTGTGTATTTGATCCTCATACCGATCATATTTACGGGGATATTGCTCGTTGTCCTGTTTTCAATATTCGATTACGATGTCATGAATGCAGTTTTACGTGCGGTCAATAAAATTCCCGTTGTGGAAAAGATTGTCCCTGATCCGCCGGATCAGGTAGCGCTCGTAGAGGAAAAAGACGAAACGGAGCCTGAAGATGCTGCCGCATTTTCGCCTCCCGAAGAAGAAGATGTGTATGAACAGCTGGAACGTCAGGCGGAAGAGGTGGCCCGGCTTACGCGCATGAATGAGGAAAAGGACCAGTATATCGAACAGCTTCTCAGCGAATTGGAACGACTGGAAAACGCACAGGAAGAAACAGCGCTCGATGAAGAGCAGTACCAGGAAAGCATTCAAAGGTTGTCCAGCATTTACGCCAAAATGATGCCGTCACGGGCCGCGGCGATCATGCAAAATTTGACACCGGCAGAACGTGTGCTCATTTTAAGTGAAATGAAAACCAACGACCAGATTCGCATCCTCGAAAAAATGGATGCTGCTACCGCCGCGGAAACGTCCATATTGCTCAAAGACACCGTGCCGGTTCGGGATCGGCAAATCAATGCACTGCAAGCGCGCTTGAACGAATACGTGCAGCGCGAGCAGGAGATGCCGGAAGCGTTGGACAACCAGGAGCTTGCTCAAACCATTGCTAACATGAATGCTCAGAGCGCGGCGGCATTGCTGATTGAAATGCGCAAAGCCAATGAGCAGCAAGTGATTGCGATCTTAAGAGCGATGGATGCGGTCTCCAGGTCTAACATTCTTACGGCAATCGCGGAACAATCTGAAGCGGTTGCTGCGCAAGTGACCGCACGTCTCGCACAATAGCATTTCAACCCTTTTGAAAGGAGGTGAAAAGGATGAATGGACAAATGTGGTTTGGTCTCGCGGTTCAGCCGGAACTGTTGCCTGCACAACCCGCATCTCAGTCCATCGGCAGACAGGGTGCTTCTCGGAACGCGGGAACCGGATTTTTCACCCTGCTGGAAAATTTGGTTCATTCGCAAATGCCAGCTGAGGAAGCAAGTCAGGATGCCAGCTTCGTTCCGATCGGCCGTCTGAATGAAATCATCGAACAGCTCTTAACCGAAGAAGAGTGGACGGAAGAAGAATGGAACCTGTTAGCGGATCTGATCACCTTGATCGTCCAGGTGGATGAAGCCATTGTAGCGCAACATCCTTCGCACGAAGAGCTGATGGAATGGCGGGTACAAAACGCACCTAAGATGCAACAAATCGCAGAGTTGGTGTTAAAGCAAGACTCGTTTCCGGAACTGGAACGTTTCGCCCCGCTGTTTGATATGAAGCGCATGTCGAACGGAGAAAGCGAGGCGTTCAAGGCAGACGAGCGCGTGTTGGCTGAGGGGTTAAAGGCAAACGGACGTGAGATGGCCTTGTTCGTTGAAAACAACGCTAACTCCCGGAAGTTGACGGTAGAAATGGCTCAGCTGATACGCCATCTGGCAACAGATACATCCGATATGCCGAATGCGCAATCGGACGGCCAACTTCGCGATGTTGCAGGGGATCAAAGAGGCGCGTCTGTACCGTTTCGCTCCCTGGTAATGCCGGAAGGCGCGATGAAGTGGAACGGGGAAGCCAAATCAGCCACTCCATTGCCGACGGCGGCTCAGGCGGTAATGGAAACGGCAGCATCCCAATCGGCTTCGCTGACCACCTTAAGTGCCGACGTCAAATACCAGGAGATCGAGCAAGCCTTCCAATACCGCGTTCCATCCGTCACGATGGGGCAAACGGAAGCAGAGGGAACTGAAGTTCCGGTGCGGATGACCAATGTGCAGACGCTGACCGGTCATCACGTGACCCCGTATGCGCACAATCCGGTAAGAAGCGATGCACTTCCCCTTGAAAACAGTGAAGTTCGTACCGGATATATGACCGTGCGTATTGAAAACTGGGCTGAAGAAATGAGCCGGATGCTCATGAGAATGGATACGTTCCGCGGTGAAGGAATGTCGGCCGTAAAGATCAAGCTTGTCCCCGATCATCTTGGCCAGCTTGATGTGCACCTCAAATGGCAAAACGGCCAGCTGACCGCACAGTTTATTGCCGACAGGTTGAGTGGCAAAGAATTGATTGAGAGCCAGGTTTCCCTGTTGCGCATCGCTTTGCAAAACCAGGGGATTCAGGTAGAGAAGATCGAAGTCACCCACCAGCCTGCGGAGCAGCATGGACTGTTGCAGGATCAAAGGAACCAGCAATCCTTTGCTGATTCTCAGCAAAACAAACCGCAAAGCGGAGAGCCGAAATGGATCGTGGACGACTGGTCTGAAGAAGCCGAAGAGAGCGAACATCCGGTCAGAAGGCTCGCGCATGGAGGGGTATTTGACGCCACGGCTTAAGGCGGGAGGTGATGTAGAGTGCCCAATACGGATTATCCGACCAACATCTGGCCGTACTATGCCAAACAGAACACTTCCGTCGCCAAAGAGCGGGGAAGTAACTATTCGCTCGGCAAAGATGATTTCCTGAGAATTCTGGTCGCCCAGTTGCGTCACCAGGACCCGATGCAGCCGATGGAAGACAAGGAATTCATCGCCCAGATGGCCATGTTCAGCAACGTTGAACAAATCTACAACATGACGCAGGAACTGAGATGGCTCAGACAGGCGATGGGCATTTCTTCGGACTTGATCGGCAAGTCGATCGTCTGGCTCGAGTATGACTCGAACGGTAAACTGGTTGAAAGAAGCGGCGTGGTCGATTCGATCATCATCCGGGAAGGAGTGCAATACGTCCTTGTCGGTGATCGTGAAGTTCCGATCGACTACATCCACAAAATTTACGTGGGTCAGAATCAAGAACCCGATCCCGATCCAGACGATTCCGGTGACGACGGGGATGACGGACAAGATCCGGATGACGGTACGGAAGAGGTAAGCAACCATGAATGACAAAATGACGATCGGCCGTTTATACCCAGGACGCTTGGCTCCGCCACCGGGGCTAAAGCCAAAGGTCCAAACACCCGAATCGAAAGCGACTTTTAAAGAAATTCTCGACAAGCAGGTGCTGACCTTCAGTCAGCATGCACAGGCACGTCTGATGCAAAGGGGGATCACCTTTAGCGAGCAAGACATCGCCCGTATCGAAACAGCGGTCGATAAAGCTGCCGCCAAAGGAGCAAAAGATTCGCTGATCATGATGAACCGGATCGCCCTGATCGTCAATGTGCCGAACAAGACCGTTGTCACTGCGATGGATGAAGCATCCATGCAAGATCATGTATTTACTCAGATTGACAGTGCGGTCATCATTCCACGCTCTTGATTGTGGCTGGACCGTAAAACGGAGGCTAACGGACCGCGGATCGACGGAAGCGGTTCAAGCGTGGACGATGACGCAACGAATGAACATACGAAGGAGGAAATCGCAATGCTGCGTTCTTTGTATTCTGGAATTTCTGGAATGCGTGGTTTTCAAACCAAACTGGACGTCATCGGTAACAATATTGCCAATGTCAATACGATCGGATTTAAAGCAAGCCGAGTCATGTTCCAGGACATGCTCAGCCAAACGATTGCCGGCGTCAGCGCGCCGTCGGATATGCGCGGCGGTGTGAATCCGAAGCAGATCGGACTCGGAGTGACGATCGGTTCGATCGATACGATCCATACTCCGGGCAGCGCGATGACGACAAACGTAGTGACCGACTTGCGCATTGAAGGAGACGGATTTTTTGCCGTAAGTCCGGATGCGGATGTGGAAACTGCCTTTTTGACCCGTGCAGGCAACTTTATGCTGGACTCCGAACGGAACCTGGTGACTTCAACGGGAATGTTTGTTCTGGATTCGGACGGGGCTCCCATCCAACTGGATGAAGATATTAATGCATTCACGATCGCCCAGGACGGTGAAATCATTGTGATCGATGCGGACGGCAACGCGGAAGGAACCGATATTCGTATCGGTATTGTCGTCGTGACAAATCCGGGCGGTCTCGAGAAAATCGGCAGCAACCTGTACCGGGTAACTCCGAACGCCGATCTGGAAGATGTGATGGATTTGATCGGGGTTGCCAACGATCCTGAGACCGGTAGCGGTGCGATCATTGCCGGCCAGCTGGAAATGTCCAACGTGGACCTGACGACAGAGTTTACAGAAATGATCGTCGCCCAGCGCGGTTTCCAATCCAACTCGCGTATCATTACGACTTCCGATGAAATTTTGCAAGAAGTGGTCAACTTGAAGCGATAATAGGCTAGCGAGATAATAGGCTAGCGGCAAGTTGACGATTGAGATGCGGGGCTTTTGCCCTACATATAGATGGAAGTAAAAGCCCCGCTCTTTTTTGCGCTTGGAGGGATACGTCTTGATCACGGTCACCCGACTGAACGGCACGAAAGTGGCGCTAAACGCGTTATTGATCGAAACGGTAGAAGCGACCCCGGACACGGTCATTACGCTGACGACTGGAAACAAATACGTAGTCCGCGAACAAGTACCTGAAATCATTCGCTTGATCAAGGATTACATGCAAGAGGTCGGATCGATCAAGGTAGCCGTAAAAAGCCAAGAGTTGGAGGGATAGTTTAAAGTGTTTAAAAGAGTATTGCCATGGCTGGTCATGATCCTGATCGCCATCACCTTGATAACATTGGCCGCTTTTGTGCTTTGGGAATACATAATGAGGGATACAACCAACGATCCGAATGCCCACGCCAACAGTGTGGAATCCCGTCCATTGTCTGCTCAGGAAATTAGCAAGCAGACCGTTCATATCGAGGACATTACGACCAATCTGGCTGAAAGAAAATTTATCGTTCGCGCCAGCTTCGCCTTTTTGTTATCCAGTGAAGCGGCCCGGGAGGAACTGGAGAAGATCCAGCATCTGGTTGAGGCGAAAATCATCCGCACCTTGGCAGACACTGCACCGGATGATCTTCAAGGAAGTGCGGGTTTGGATGAATTGAGCGCTACGCTGATCAATCTGGTCAATCCGATCTTGCAAAAGGGCAGTGTCCGGCAAGTGGATATTACCGATCTGATCATTACAGAACATCGGTAATGAACTATTTCGATGGGGATTAAGTGATTTGAGGGGGTGACTTCCTTTGGTTGAGGTCCTTTCGCAGTCAGAAATCGATGCCTTACTCAGTGCGCTATCTTCCGGAGAAATGGATGCAGACGAACTGAAAAAAGAAGAAGCAGAAAAAAAGATCAAGGCTTACGATTTCAAAAGGGCGGTACGTTTTTCCAAAGATCACATCCGCAGTCTGACGCGCATCCACGAAAACTTTGCCCGTTACTTGACAACCTATTTCAGCGCCCAGTTGCGAACTTTTGTCCAAATTAACGTCGTGCAGGTCGAGCAGTTGCCTTACGATGAGTTTATCCGCTCGATACCGAAAATGACCATTCTCAACATTTTTGAAGCGGAACCGCTGGAAGGAAGAATGGTGCTGGAAGTACATCCGAACGTCGCATTTGCGATGATTGACCGGCTGCTCGGCGGAAGGGGAGAAACCCCACAGAAAATCACTTCGTTAACGGAAATCGAAACGATCGTGATGGAGCGGATGTTCAGCCGTGCTTTCGACAGCTTGCAGGAAGCTTGGAAAACAGTGATGGACATCAAACCCAGGTTGGAAGCACTGGAGACCAATCCGCAATTTATGCAAATTGTTTCTCCGAACGAGACGATCGCACTGATTTCGCTCAGCACGAAAATCGGGGATACGACAGGGATGATCAACCTTTGTTTGCCCCATGTCGTGATTGAGCCGATCATGTCCAAACTGTCGGTGCATCACTGGTTCATATCGCAGAAGAAATCGAGATCGCCATTGGAAGAAGAATCGTTAAAGCAGAGGATGCACCAGGCGAAATTGCCGATTGTTGCTGAACTTGGACGTTCGCAAATCACGGTCCAGGAATTTCTGAACATGGAAGTCGGCGACGTCATCACCTTGGATCAACCTGTAAACCAAGGTTTGAAAATTCGCATCGGCGATCGTTACAAGTTTCTCGGCAGCCCTGGAGAAAGCGGCGGTAAACTCGCTGTCAAAATATCCGAAATTTTAACGGAAGAACAGGAGGGGGAAGAGGATGACGAACCATAATGGCAACGGAAACGGTAACGATTACTTGTCCCAGGAGGAAATTGACGCTCTCCTGAACAGCACTGCCGGTTCCGGAGAAGGAAACGGCTCGAAAAGCGAAAAGGACAGTCCCAAATCGATATCCGTCGATGATTATTTGACCGAAGTGGAGCAGGACACGCTCGGGGAGATCGGAAACATCACTTTTGGCAGCTCGGCAACAGCACTTTCAACGTTGCTGGGGAAAAAGGTGGAAATTACGACACCTTCCGTGTCGATCATCCCCAAAAATGAACTGGAAAAAACGTTCCCGCAGCCCCATGTAGCGGTGCATGTCAAATTTGTTGAAGGCTTCCAGGGGGTAAACTTGCTTGTCATCAAGACCGATGATGCGAAAGTGATCGCGGATTTGATGCTCGGCGGAGACGGCTCGAACGTGGAAGGCGAGCTGAACGAAATCCACATCAGCGCCATTCAGGAAGCCATGAACCAGATGATGGGATCTGCTGCCACTTCCATGTCTACGATTTTCAACCGGCTGGTGAATATTTCCCCTCCGGGAATCGACATTTTGGATGTTACGAAAGACGAGGGTACATCGGGACTACCCGATTCCGATGTGTTGGTCAGTGTTTCTTTCCGTCTGAAGATCGAAGATTTGGTCGATTCGTCGATCATGCAATTGCTGTCCGTTTCCTTTTCCAAAGAAATGGTGGAAGGTTTGCTGAGCCAAACCGTCGCAGCGGAAGCAGAAGAGAAGCAACCGGCCGCACCGGAAGCAGAAGAGAAGCAACCGGCCGCACCGGAAGCAATTGTGCACGAACAACC
>CALAME010000052.1 GCA_937925675.1 uncultured Paenibacillaceae bacterium
ATGGTCGGCGGCATGATGCACCCGAATCCGGGCATGGTCGGCGGCATGATGCACCCGAATCCGGGCATGGTCGGCGGCATGATGCAAGATCCTTATCACGATTGCGGTTGTCAGCACCGAACGGATGAAGCCACAGATGAGGAGGGGGAGGGTGAGCCAGAAAAGCAGAATGATTTGAACGAAACCCGGTCGGTGACATCAAAAAAAAAGACAGCTAACGCTTCAAAAGCAAAAAAAACAGTAAAGAAAAAAGCAGTTAAAAAAGATGCAAGCAAAGATTCGATTTTCGACAGCGATGACAAAGGCGAGTCCATTCCCTGGATAAACATGTAAGACTTCAACCACTGGAGCGCGGGTATATCTCCCCTGAAACTGTTTAAAATAGCATAATAAGCGAGTAGTTAGAAGGGGATTTCCATGAGATATTCCGCCTTGCTCAAGAAACTGAAAAAAAATTTGCGACGCAAAATGAAGCGGATCGCCTTGGGACTGGCCGTTGTCGCGCTTTGGGTAGCAGCCGGATTATATGTAATGGAGATCAACCAGCAAAGTGTTCCGGTGTGGTCCGCTCCTGACCATGAATATGAAGTCTATTTGAAAAAGGTCGATCGTTGCGGTGAAGAAACCACATATATGGGTCGGCTCGATCGAGAAAACATGGAGCAATTGAAACGCGATCATCCGGAATGGGAGCATGTGGAAGCGGATCAGGACCGGATCTTTTTTATAGAGCATCTGGATGACAAAAACATGGACTGTGAAAATGCCTATTTTGGTATCACATCGGACGGCTATTTAAGTTTGTTTGAAGGACTTCCGAAGCAAAACAAGATGATTCGCACCTTTTACCAAATCGATATCGAACATCTGGAAAGCAGTTTGCCTCATGAGACTGTGCGCCAGCTTTATGAGGGCATACAGGTGCGGGATTTGGACGAATATAACAGCGTATTGTCCACCTTCAGTCCATATGCGCTCGACAGCAAGCGTGCGGAAATCAAAAGGTAGCTACGTAAAAACGGGGATTTCCTGCCCAAGGAAATCCCCGTTGTTATGGGAAGTGGATTTCTGGATCGAGAGGCTGGCGAACATATTCCCGTGGTGCAAACGGGATGAACGCTGGCGGGTCATGGGAAACATCATGCATGAAATCCTCATGCAGGTGAATCAACTCGATCTGGCCTTCATAGAAAAGACTTTTCCGTTCCATCTGAAGCGATTTTTCCAGCATTCGGTGAGTTTGCCAGCCTGCGATAAAAAGCAGCACAAATACGAGAAGGACCCCTATTCCTTTTTGCCAAACGGTTTTCATTGCCTTCCTTCCTGATCGCAGATTTATATTAGATTGCTCAAAAAAAAGGCATTTTATACATGGAAGTAATGCAATGGTAAATTTTTTGTTATATAATTTTAGGAAACCCGAGCGAATGTGTTTTGGCGGCCTGGTTGGAACTGGCCGGTTTTCTTTTGCGAAAAGAAATAGAACCCGGTCCGCCGAGGAAAAGGAGGGGTTCCCAATGGAATTTGCAGAAATTCGTTCGTGGGCAGACAAAGTGAGACGCAACATAGCCAACGTAATCGTTGGTAAAGAAGAAGTGATCGATCGACTGCTGATTGCGCTGGCCGCCAATGGACACATCTTGCTGGAAGATGTTCCAGGTACCGGAAAAACGCTGCTGGCGAAAACGCTTGCAAAGTCACTTGATTGCCGGTTTGGGCGCGTGCAGTTCACACCGGATTTGTTGCCATCCGACTTGAGCGGCATCCATTATTTCAATCAGAAGACTTCAGACTTCGAATTTCGTCCGGGACCGATTTTCTGTCATATTTTGCTTGCGGACGAACTGAACCGGGCTACGCCACGAACCCAGTCCAGTTTATTGGAATGTATGGAGGAACGGCAAGTTTCGGTCGATGGGGTGACGATGAAATTGGAGCGTCCCTTTTTCGTCATCGCTACGCAGAATCCGGTGGAAAACCAGGGGACGTTTCCTTTGCCCGAGGCGCAGCTGGACCGCTTTATGATGCGGATCAGCATGGGCTATCCCAGTGCGGAAGAAAGCATCCGCATCCTGAAACGTTTTAAAGATGATGAACCGCTGGAGCAGGTAGAAAGCGTAACCGATCGCGAGGAAATCGTACGGGTGCAACTAGCTTGCCGCAAAGTGCTCGTTGAAGATAGCCTGTATGAATATATCGTGAACATCGTGGAAAAAACGCGTAATCATCCGGAAGTACATATGGGTGTGAGCCCGCGCGGGAGCCAGGCTTTGCTCAAAGCTGCCCAAATTCATGCGGTCTTTCGCGGCCGTGATTATATGCTTCCTGACGACGTGAAGGCGGTGGCTGAACCGGTTCTCGCTCATCGCCTGCTTCTCCATGACGGAACAGGGGAACGCGAACGCCAGGAACAGGTTATCCGCGATATATTGCAAAACGTGCCGGTTCCGGCGGAACCATGGCCGGCCGACCGGATCAGGTGATTGATCATGAGCCTGCACTGGTTTATTTTTATCGCGATTGTCTTCTTGTTGCTACAAATTCAGGTATACCGCTGGTGGGGCTTGAAAGGGATTCATTATGAACGTTATTTTAATGTCGAAAAATGCGTGGAAGGGGATACCGTCTTTCTGGTCGAAAAAGTGGCAAACCGAAAATGGCTGCCGCTTCCTTGGTTGCGGCTCGAATCGCTGATCCACGCCAATCTGAAGTTTCAAACGCATTTCGAAATCGATATTTCCAGCGGCTTGCGCTATCAGAATCACAAGAGTTTGTTCAGTTTGCTGCCGTTTATGCAAATTACAAGAAAGCATCGTGTCGTTTGCACCAAACGCGGATGTTACCGTCTCAATTCCGCATATATGACATGCGGAGATCCGTTCGGCTTGTACCGTGTGGCTGAGCCGGTCCAGCTCGATGTGGAGCTGATCGTCCACCCAAAACCGATTCCGATCCGGGAAGTACCGCTTCCATCGCATAGCTGGATGGGAGACGTTACCGTACGGCGCTGGATCGTGGAAGATCCGTTTATGATCGCAGGTGTTCGGGAATACCGGACGGGTGATCCGTTTCACCGCATTCATTGGAAATCATCGGCGCGGACAGGAAAACTCCAGGTCCATCGCAACGACTATACCGCCGACCGCAGGCTGATGGTCTATCTGAACTTTGAGCTGGACGAAAAAATGTGGAAACAGGTTACGGACCCGGAAATGATCGAGCAAGGTATTCGTTATGCAGCAGCGATCGTCCGTTTTGCGATTGGCCAGGGAATGGAAGTCGGATTCGGTTGCAACGGGCGCACGCTGGATGAAGATCCGACCCAATCGCTTCGGATCGCACCGAAAAGCGGGAAAGCCCATCTGGAAAAGATCCTGGATGCCATGGCGCGGCTTGTGATTGAACGAACGACCCCGTTTGATACGTTTTTGGAACAAGATATTGAACAGGCGGTGCAAGATTACGACTTTGTATTCATTTCAGCGTACAAAAGCGATAAAATGAAAGAGCGCATCCGCAGTCTGGAAGCGAACGGAAATGCGGTCACTGTCATCTTGCTGCGTCCCGAGACCTTGCAGAATGAGGTGCGTAAACATGCGTAACCCGTTCTTTTCTTGGTTGCATGGAATCGTGGAGACGCTGTACTTTTTGCCCGCCATCGTCTTTGCCGGGGCGTGGATAGTGGCGCCGAAAACATTATCGTTCTGGATCGCCGCACTTCCCCTCTATTATGTGTGTGGAAATGTTCTCGCCCGTTTCATGTCGGGAAAGTATCGCATTGTGCGCATCGGCATACAGTCTTTGGTTACGCTGGGAAGCGCCTATCTGGTTCATGGCTTGAGCCTCGCCGCTATCGTCTATTTTCTGATGGCATACGTATCGGTTGTTCGCGGCACGCTCACCTTTAATCAGCGTTATGCAGAGATGTTGCCGGTCAACTTTTCCATGTTTGTCATTTTGCTCTATTTTTTTGCTTCTGTTTTTTTTCGTTACGTACCGGCGCTTGAAACGTATATGCTGTGGATCTATGTGGGCGGTTTGTTAACGTTTGTTATTATGCTATTTATGGCCAACCTTGAACATCTGGAGGCGGAAACCCGATCCGACCGGGGGGGCAAACGGGTAAACAGGACCTTGTTGCTTTATAATCGGGTGTATGTCGTGCTCTTTTTGCTCCTCACCTTTTTAGTGGCCATGTTCGGTGAAATACGACGCATGCTCACCCGGTTTAGGGATGCGCTCATCTCCCGGATTCAACGTTGGCTCAGCCGCGAAGAGGAAATTTCCATCGTGACAGAGGTGCGGGAAGAAACCGGGCCGCCGCCTTTGCCGTTTCAAGATGAAATAAAAGAACCGGCAGCCTGGGTCCGCTTTTTGGAAACCGTGACGATGACCGTCATGTATATATTGCTGCTGGCCGGATTCGTCGTGCTTTTGATATGGATCATCATACAGCTCAGAAAAGCGGTCAAACGGCTTTGGGAATGGATGGTGGAGCGCTTTACCTGGCAGGCTGGCAGCGATCCATGGGACGAATGGGGTTATATGGATGAGAAAACATCGCTCATCGATTGGCAAAAATGGCGCCAGGGCGCGGGTGCCCGCTGGCGCGAATTTCGCCGGCGTTTTGCAAGTGAGCCGAAATGGGATGAACTGCCGGACAATCGTGAAAAAATACGTTATTTATACAAACGATGGCTTTTAAGAGCGATCGAAAGCGGGTATCCTTTCAAGGCTCATCTCACACCCAGTGAGACGGAACGGGAACTCGAACAGACGTTTAGAGCGCCGGAAAAAATGATCGATGCATACAACGCAGCGCGTTATGGTCACAAAATTCCCGATGAGCAGTCTTTGGAAACTTGGCGCAAAAAACTATAAAAGGGTGTGAAACGGTATGCGTATTCTCGGTCTCGATCCGGGAACCGCCATCGTCGGCTTCGGCTTTATCGATCAAATCGGCTCTAGGCTTGTTCCTGTGCAATACGGATCGATTCGCACGGACAGCGATACGGAAGCAGGGGTACGTCTCAAGCAGATTTATGATGCCCTGATGCAATTGATCGAACAATATAAACCGGAAGCTGTAGCGATCGAAAAACTTTTCTTTAACCGCAACGTCACGACCGCACTTTCCGTTGGACAAGCCCGCGGGGTCATGATGCTGGCCGCGGTGCAGAACGGATTGCCCATCGCCGAGTACACTCCGCTGCAGGTTAAACAGGCGGTCGTAGGCTACGGACAGGCTGAAAAAAAACAGGTGCAGGAAATGACGCGCATCTTTTTAAATCTGAACGCGGTGCCAAAACCGGATGATGTGGCAGATGCCCTTGCCGTTGCGATTTGCCATGCCCATTCTTTTTCTTTTCAGCAGAAAATACAGACTTCCGTTGGACAGCAAATGAATCGAGGCAGGTTGAAGCAATGATTGACTTTTTGCGTGGAAAAGCGGTACACATCGATACGGATTTTGTCGTTCTGGATGTGAACGGGGTCGGGTATCGTGTTTTTTGCGCTCATCCGCAGCAATTCGCCAACAAGAATGATGAAATCGTCATTTATACCCATTATCACGTCAGGGAAGACGCCCTGAACCTGTACGGATTTTCCAGCCGGGATGAACAGAAACTGTTCCGCCTGCTGCTGGAAGTGTCCGGAATCGGTCCCAAAGTGGCGATCGGCATTATGTCCGGTGCACGTCCGGAAGCGTTGATCGCCGCGATCCGTTCCGAAAATGTGTCGTTTTTGACCCGGCTTCCGGGTGTCGGCAAAAAGACCGCTCAACGCATCATACTGGATTTGAAAGACAAGCTGAAAGATTTTGACGATGCGGTTCGTGAATATGATCGATATGAAGATACCGAAATGAATTCTCAAGCGGCTTCTATGCTGACAGAGTCCTGGTTGGAAGCCAAGGAGGGGCTTAAAGCGCTTGGCTTTACAGAAGCGGAGGCCGACCAGGCCCTGGCCAGCGTCAAAAAAGAAACCGATAGAGACCTGACCGTTGACATGATTATCAAACAAGCTCTTAAGTCGCTATCAAGAAGGGGTTGAATGTCATGTTCAAAGCGGTCATGAATTTGGTATAATGGGACACGTATGAGGGGACACGGCATTTTGAAAAATTTGGTGATGGGGAAGAAGAGTAGATTTTTTAGAACAGGCTCGTGACGGGCGGAGGGTTTACGGATGGAAGAGCGTATTATCTCGGCGAATCTGATGATGGAAGACCACGAAGCGGAATTGAGTTTGCGTCCCCGTTATCTGTCTGAATATATCGGACAAACGCAAGTGAAGGAAAATTTGAAAATATATATCGAAGCGGCCAAAATGCGCCGTGAAGCGCTGGATCACGTTTTGCTCTATGGTCCTCCGGGATTGGGCAAGACGACATTGTCCAACATTATCGCCAATGAACTGGGCGTCAACATCCGTACGACATCGGGTCCGGCGATTGAGAGAGCAGGGGACTTGGCCGCCATCTTGACGAACTTGCAGGAAGGGGATGTTCTTTTTATTGATGAAATACACCGCTTGAATCGCCAGGTGGAGGAAGTGCTTTACCCGGCGCTGGAAGATTTCGCGCTGGACATCGTGATCGGAAAAGGACCGAGCGCCCGCTCTGTCCGGCTGGATCTTCCTCCATTCACACTGATCGGTGCGACGACGAGAGCGGGGCTATTGTCTTCGCCGCTCAGGGACCGGTTTGGCATCATGAGCCGGCTCGAGTTTTATTCGGTTGACGAATTGACTTTTATCGTCGATCGGGCCGCCGACATTTTAAACGTAAAAATCGTCGGTGAGGCGGCGAGGGAAATCGCCAAGCGTTCCAGAGGGACACCGCGCATCGCGAATCGGCTGTTAAAAAGGGTGCGCGATTATGCGCAAGTGAAAGGCGATGGCATCATTACGGCCGAATTGGCGCAGGAAGCTCTTTCGCTGTTGCAAATCGATTCTCTCGGGCTCGATCATATCGATCATAAAATGCTGGAGGCGATTATTCGCCATTTTGACGGTGGTCCGGTGGGGCTGGAGACGATCGCAGCGACGATCGGTGAAGAAAGCCAGACGATCGAGGACGTGTATGAGCCGTATCTGTTACAGATCGGCTTTTTGGAGCGAACACCACGCGGACGCAAGGTTACAGCATCCGCTTACAGGCATCTTGGCATAGAGCCAGCAAAATGATCCGTTCAATTCGGGAAAGGCGGGAAAAACCGATGCGTTTTGTACGAAGCAGGAATGTTGTACTGGCCTTGGTTCTCGTTTTTTCGGTCCTGTTTTCAAACCGACCTGTCCAGGCGGCGGGTGACCAGATGATCCGCGTCGCTTTATTCATCGATGGACGGGGGACCGTACCGGCTGTAACGCTGTCCTCACCGCAGGGACTGGCTGTCGGAGTGGACAAACATCCGTCGTGGTATCAACATCAGAGTGCACAACCGCTTCGCTTTTCGCTTCATGAATACCGGTTAAAGTCGGCTCCCATCAGCGATAAAGCGACTGCATTCAAAACCGCGCAGTCGATGATGGCGGTGACCGGAAATGCCGATGTGAGGGTTAACCAAACGGGTTCACAAACATCGTATACGGTTTATGCGGGCCATTATGCCGATAAAGCGGCGGCGAGCGCGGCGATGGCTAAAGTGCCGGGAGCGGTAAAAGTGACGGGGCCTCATCATATGGAAGCCGCTATCTTTCCCAGCGAGGCTGAAGCAAAGGCGCTGATGAGCGAACTGGCTGCTTCCGGATTGCAGGCGACGCTGGTTATCCGTCCTGGTTCGGACAGCCGCCCGGTGTATGCCGTTTGGGTCGGCGAAGAAGCAGACGCCCAAGGGCTGGAAGCGGTCAAGGCACAGGTTCTCGAGGTCCGTCCTGACCTCAAGCTTTCCGTCGCGGATACGGAACGCCCATTTTTGTACATATGGACCGAAGTTCGTGAAAACGTTGCGGAACCTGTGCGGCATGTTTCCATTCCAGCATCCGGACAGGCGATCAAGGTCACCTCTTCCGGCAACATTCGCGTGGAAGAGCGTTTTGCGCGAACGTATCGTGGCGATATGGAGCTGAGAGCGTGGAAAGGACGGCTTGCCGTCATCAACGAACTGCCGCTAGAATCGTACCTGTATTCGGTGGTCAGTGTAGAAATGGGAGGAGGCTGGCCGCTCGAAGCGCTGAAAGCACAGGCGGTGGCAGCGCGCACATTTGCGCTCAGGCAAGGGTTGAAGTACGAGATCGCCCATGTGTCTGACTCGACCTTCGATCAGGCCTATTACGGAGTGGGCTATGAAGCGGAAGATGCGATACGCGCTGTTGACGAGACGCGAGGGGAAACGCTCCGCGACCGGCATGGCCAGCTGATCGAGCCTGTGTATTCTGCTAACGCTGGCGGAATGACCGCGGCCGCATCGGAAGTGTGGAAACAGGATTTGTCCTATCTGAAGCCCGTCTCCAGCCCGGATCATGCTCCCGAGAAATCGCGCCTGATGTGGAATCTTGTTGCGCTACCGGATGGCACAATCGGGTATGTGCGCTCCGATTATACGCGGGATACAGGCAAGACCAGCCGCGCAGGTTTCCCGGTGCTGGAGGCGACAGCGGACAATGTCAACGTTCGTCCGGCGCCGTACGTTGACGATGCGGGCAATGCACCGCTCACCCAGATATCCCGAGGCGATCGACTCGTATTGCTGGAACAGCGGATAGAATCGAATCCGTACCGCTGGGTGCGCGGTCCGTTCTCGGCCGCAGAAATGGAGCGTGTCATCCGTGAACGGACAGGCACTGAATGGCAAGGCCCTCTCGTTAAACTTGAAGTCAGTGGTCGCGGTCCATCCGGAAGGGTGACGGAGATGAAAGCCAACGGTGTCGTGATCAAGGTGGCCAATGCGGATGCGTACCGGTCGGCGATGAACGGATTGCCGAGCACACGTTTCGAAGTGGAACAGACGGGAGTATATACGGTACTGGGAGCAAACGGGAAACGTGTGGAACGTACTTCCGGTCCCGTGTACGTTGCCGGTGGCAGCGGTTCGCCGGAGAGAGGAGCGAAACGTATGGTCGCGATCGATCAAGATCAACATGTGCGCGTGTTGACAGAGGAATCCGCATTTCGTTTCATCGGCATGGGCTTAGGACACGGTGTCGGCATGTCGCAATGGGGAGCGCGGGAATTGGCCGAAACGATGCAGTATGATTACAAGCAAATATTGGAATATTACTATCATGATGTGACGATTGTCAAGGAAGGTTAAAACATGGATGTTGACTTGTTTGATTTTCATTTGCCTGAAGAATTGATCGCCCAACGGCCAGCGCCGGAACGGACCGACTCGCGGCTGCTTGCTCTGGACAAACGAACCGGCGCAGTAGAACACCGCCGCTTCAAGGATTTGATCGATTATCTTCATCCGGGAGACTGTCTGGTGCTAAACGACACCAAAGTTCTTCCGGCGCGGCTTTACGGTTACAAACGCGACACCGGGGCCAAGGTCGAGGTGTTGCTTCTCAAACAGGTGGGGAAACAGCGCTGGGAAGCGCTCGTTCGTCCTGGAAGGAAAGTTCGGCCGGGGATTGTTCTTGATTTTTATGAACCGGCCTCTGATCGAAGCGAGGATGCGCCAGTTCTCTCCGCCCATGTGACGGAACCGACGGAAGCGGGCGGCCGCGTGCTTGAATTTGCAAATAATGGTATTTCCGATGACGAATCTTTTCAGGAGCGGCTCAAGCGAATAGGGCATATGCCGTTGCCCCCATATATCAAGGAACCGCTCACCGATCAGGAACGTTACCAGACCGTCTATGCGAGGCATACCGGTTCAGCAGCGGCACCGACCGCCGGGCTTCATTTTACGCACACCTACCTGGAACAGATTCGGCAAAAAGGGGTGCGCATTGCGCAGCTGACCCTGCATGTGGGTCTCGGTACCTTTCGCCCGGTAACCGTCGAACGGGTGGAAGATCATAAGATGCATGCGGAATTTTATCGTCTGCCAGCCGAATGTGCGGACTGGATCAATCGCACTCGCCAGGAGGGCGGGCGCATTATCGCGGTCGGCACGACCGCAGCCCGCACTTTGGAAACAGCAGCCCAACATATGCAGGATGGCAGAGTTCATCCCTGTGAAGGCTGGACGGACATTTTTATTTATCCCGGATATGAGTTTAAGCTTGTCGACGCCCTTGTCACCAATTTTCATTTGCCGCGCTCCACTCTGCTCATGATGATTTGTGCACTGGCGGGAAGAGAAAAGGTGCTGGCGGCCTATGAGGAAGCGGTTCGGCACAGGTATCGCTTCTTCAGTTTCGGGGACGCGATGTTCATCTATTGATGACTCATCACCATACTACTTGCTGAAGCAAAGGAAGGACTGTTCATGGCCGTTACTTATGAGTTGATCAAAACATGCAAACAATCGGGTGCCCGGCTGGGCCGATTGCATACACCGCACGGGGTGATCGACACCCCGGTGTTTATGCCTGTCGGCACGCTGGCTACGGTGAAGACGATGAGCCCGGAGGAGCTTGAGCAGATCGGTGTAGAGATCGTTCTGGCCAACACATACCATCTGCATTTGCGCCCCGGTGAGGATATCGTGAAAGAAGCCGGCGGGCTCCATCGGTTTATGAACTGGTCACGCCCCATTTTGACCGACAGCGGAGGCTTTCAAGTCTTCAGTCTCAGCGAGCGGCGCAAAATCAAAGAAGACGGGGTGGAGTTCCGCTCCCATCTGGACGGTAGCCAACTGTTTTTGTCTCCGGAAAGCGCGACGGCGATCCAAAATGCGCTCGGTGCGGACATCATCATGGCATTCGATGAATGTCCACCCTATCCTGCTGATTACGATTACGTAAAAGAATCAACGGAGCGCACTACACGCTGGGCGGAACGCTGTCTAAAAAGTCATGTGCGCAAGGAGGACCAGGCGCTGTTCGGCATCGTTCAGGGGGGAATGTTCCCCGAATTGCGCAAAGCGAGCGCTCGCGATCTCGTATCCCTTGATTTTCCGGGTTACGCGATCGGGGGACTGAGTGTGGGCGAACCGAAGCCACTCATGTATGAAATGTTGGAGCACACGGTGCCGGAGCTACCTGATAACAAACCCCGCTATTTGATGGGAGTCGGTTCTCCGGATGCTCTCATCGAAGGAGTGATCCGCGGTGTCGACATGTTTGATTGTGTGCTGCCGACCCGGATCGCTCGCAATGGGACGACGATGACCTCAAGCGGACGGCTCGTCGTGCGCAATTCCAAGTATGCGCGTGATTTTTCTCCGCTCGATCCCGAGTGCGATTGCTACACGTGCCGCAACTATACCCGTGCGTATTTGCGTCACTTGATCAAATGCGATGAGACGTTCGGAATTCGATTGACGACTTACCATAATGTTCATTTTCTGGTACAATTGATGAAGCAGGTCCGACAGGCGATCATCGAGGATGCTTTGCTGGACTTCAGAGATGAATTTTTCGCAAAATATGGACTACACGAAAATTCCAGAGGCTTTTGAAAGGGGGCTAACCGATGTTGGAACTGTCATCTCCCGAAGTTGGAACAACTGACATCCTGTACTTGCTGTGGCCATTTCTGCTGATGTTCGCCGTTTTTTATTTTTTGCTGATCCGACCGCAGCAGAAGAGAAACAAACAGCGCAGCCAGATGCTCGCCGCGCTGAAAAAGGGAGACCGGGTGGTCACGATCGGAGGGATTCACGGCACGATCGTCGAGATTACCGACGATATTGTCGTCCTTCTTGTCAACGATGCAACGAAAATCACCTTCGACCGTTCGGCAGTCAACTCTGTCAAAAACGCGTCGGGTGATGCGGACAAATAATACGTGCTTTGCACGGATAACTTCTACATGCATAGGGGCCGTTAACCGACAACGGCCCCTGTTTCTTTTAGTATAGTTTTACTTGCGGGTGTTGACGCCAACGATGCCACCGAGCGATCCGCACAGCGCTGCCACCAGAACATAGACGATAGCCTGCCAGCCAAAGCTAGCGTCAAAGGCGAGAAAACCGATCAGCATGACGAGTATCGCATAGACGGTACCGAGCATCGCCCCGTTGTACCAACCTTTTTCTTCTCCTTTCCTGCCGGATTGAAAACCGCCGATGATGAGGGCGATAACATGAATGATATAGGCGGAAATCTTCAGATTTTCTTCTTTCAGGTCTGTCAACCATAGTAGAAAAGATAGGATGACGGTCAATATAGCCATAAAAATAAATGCCCAGACGATGCCCGACAACAGCGGAGTCAACTTCCCTGTTCGAGTTACAAAGTTCATCCATCCTCTTCCTTTCCGGATAATGACGTATCTGTTTACATATTTATGGGCAAGTCCGCCAAAATAGTACCGACAACGGTTTGTGCGGGAGGCATGAAGCGCATGGAGATGTCGGGGCTGGTGTTCCGCACTCTGTTTATGTATTTTGTCGTCTTTTTGATCATGCGGTTGATGGGCAAACGGGAGATCGGCAAGCTGTCTGTTTTTGATCTGGTCATATCGATTATGATCGCCGAAATTGCTGTGCTTACGATTGAAGATGACAAGATACCGCTGATCGAAGCGCTCGTTCCGCTTGGCACACTCGTATCCCTCCAGCTCATCATCGCTTGGCTGGCGTTGAAAAACCAGACGATTCGGCGCTGGTTTGACGGCTCCCCGAGCATACTGGTGCGGCACGGCAAGCTCGATCGGGAAGAGATGAAAAAACAAAAATACAATCTGGATGACCTGTTGCTGCAACTAAGGATGAAAGATGTGGCTGACTTGCGCGAAGTCGACTTTGCCATTTTAGAGACGAACGGCATTTTGACGGTGTTTAAAAAAAAGGAGGCCGAACAGGGCGAAGCATCAGCGAGCGAAGGACTTCCGCTCCCGCTGGTTCTTGACGGTAAAGTGCAGGATGACCATCTGAAACAGATGGGCAAAAATCGTGACTGGCTTTTGGAGCGACTAAGTGAATACGGAATCAGCGACTTTCAAGACGTCTTTTATTGCAGTATAGATAGCAAAGGTGAAATGCATGTGGATAAAAGAAATTAGGGCTTGAAGCGGCGGGCTAATCTGACACCGATCCACGGCAGCCGGAAAAGGTCGCGTTTCTGGATGACACCAACCGCGTAGCATCCCAAAAAATACACGCCCATTCCGCATACCAGGCTCGCAGCAAATTTGAACGGAATATACCCGAGACCGCTTCTGTACATCAGACCGTAAATGATCGTTGCCATCAGCCCGGCGACGACTAGGGCCTTCCACAAGTAGGAAAACCGCATGCTGAATCCGGTCAGCGCGCGCACGCTGTTCCAATGCAAGATCGTGACCAGAGCGATATTGCAGCAGATGGCGATGACCGCCCCCGTCATTCCCCATTCCAATTTGGCAGCAAACAGATAGATCAGGATCAGTTTGACCGCTGCGCCCATGAAGGTGTTAACAAGAGCGGCTCCCGGCTTGTCTAGCGCCTGCAAGGTCGCTTGCAACGGGTTTTGCACATACAGGAAAAGGGCGAACGGGGCCATCCATTTCAACATTTGACCCGGCGCCGGATCACCGTACAAAATTTCGCACAGCGGCTCGGCGAGCACGAGCATGATGACGACGAACGGGACGCCGCAGACAAGCGCAAGCCGAATCGATTGATGCAGACGTTTGTGAATCGTCCGCATATCGTTTTGTGCGTGTGCTTCAGATAATGAAGGAACGAGGGAGACGGACAAGGAATAGGTCAATACGCCGGGCAAGAGCAAAATGGGCATGACCATCCCTTGCAACATTCCGTATTGTGCAGTAGCCATTGCAGTGGCGACACCGGCGATGGCGAGACTTTGCACGATCATGACCGACTCGAGAAAATAGGAGGCGGAACCGACCATTTTGCTGCCGGTGACCGGAATCGCGATCGCTAACAGCCGCCCCAATGTCCGGTTGTTTCGGGTTGCGGCAGTTTGCAGGCGATCGGAAGATTGGAACGCTGACGACGGTTCCCGCTGATGATCGGAGTAAAGTTGCCACAGCAAAATGACCGCGCTGACCAATTCACCGAACAGCACTCCCCCCATCGCTCCTGCTGCGGCGAATTGCACGCCATATGGCAGCAGCAGATAGGCGAACAGGAGCACAAACACCGAGCGCACCAACGTTTCAGCGACTTGGGAAAGGGCGGTCGGGATCATGTTGCTTTTTCCTTGAAAATAGCCGCGAATAACAGACGATATGCCGACAAGAATGACGATCGGGCACATCGAAAGCAGCGTGAAGTAAACCCGTTCATCGGTCAGAAGGCGCGTCGCGATCCAGGGAGCCAGCGCCCACAGTGCAATCGTGAGCGGTATGCTCACGGCAAACAGGATGGTGAACGCTGCTTTCAGAACGGAAAGGATTTTTCTTTTGTCCTGTTCCGCTTCTGCTTCGGCGACCAGCTTGGCAACCGCGATCGGTATCCCGCCGGTGATAATGGTGAGAACGGCGATGAGCAGCGGATAACCGAGCTGGTATAATCCGACCCCTTCCGCCCCGATGATGCGCGGCAATGTCATGCGCGGTATGAAGCCGAGCAGACGGTTGATCATTCCCGCCGCAAGCAGAATAAAAGCTCCTTCGATAAACGATTGCTTTACTTTATTCAAGGCGACTCCTTCTTCCATCTGATTTACTACCATGCATATGACGGACCTGTCCAAAGCATGAAATAAAAACGTAAAAACGGTTCTGAAGAAGAAAAGGAAAGGTGTGGAGAGAATGTCCAGGGTATGGTAAAATGATAAGCAAGCGCTGGCAAAGGAGGGGCGTCCATGAGCGAACGGATCACCGGCCATCAACGTGACGAGCAGTCAGCCGGAACGGTCGAATCGCTGGAAGCCACCGGCGCAAATGACGCCGGCAAACAGACAGCGGACGCAAACGGTGACGATTTGGCACACGTGCACTCGGACGAAGAATTGAACCAGTTCATTGAACAGTTATGTTTGAGCAAGGCAGAAGAATTCCAACTGCTCGGATATGAAAACGTAACCGGCAAAGACATCTGGGAATGTATCAGCGAAGCTTATGAAAAGCAGGGGGTTCCCCTTTTGCATCAAATAGTCAACGACATTCTATCCCTGAAAGTGACAAAGTTTATGAACTGGATGACGCTCCGAGCGTACAGTCAAGAGAACGTGGATGACTTTTATAAAGAGCTCAAACTGTAAAGCCCCATCGGGCTTTTTTTGTTGATTAAACTGTCAAATTGACTCACTTTTGGCGGCTCGGTATAATGGGAATATTGAGTCAGAAGGGAGCAAGACAAGTGGTCGATGTAAAAAGAATCGTAGCCTTTGCGCTGATCATTGTCGTCTCACTCGGGATCATGATCTGGTCGACGCCCGGTATACTTGACAATGTGAGGCTCGGTCTTGACCTGAAAGGCGGATTTGAAGTTTTATATGTAGCCAAACCGGTTGACGAAACGCAGGAATTAAACAAGGAAATTCTGCAGGAAGCTGCTCGCAGCCTGTTTATGAGAGCAGACGCGATCGGTGTGAGTGAACCGGAAGTATTTCCCGAAGGGGAAAATCGCATTCGCGTGCGTTTGGCGGGAGTTTCCAATCAGGATGAGGTCAAGGAAATTTTGAAAAAACCGGCTGAACTGACATTCCGCAGCGCGGACGGCTGCGAATCGCCGACAGATTACTGCAAGATCGAACTGAGAGGAAACGACTTCGTCGAAGGCGCTGCCAAAGTGGAGTTCAACCCGGAAACGAACATGCCCTATGTATCGATCGAGGTCAAGGATGCAAAGAAATTTGAGGAAATTACGACCCGCTTGCTGTACAAGCGGCTGGCTATTTTCCTCGATGATCAGCTTATTTCCGAACCGGTGGTGCGGGTGCCGGTGCGCGACGGAACAGCGAGCATTACCGGCAGTCGTACTTATCAAGAAGCGGAAGAACTGGCAGGGATTATCAACCTGGGAGCGCTGCCGGTTACGTTGGAGGAAGTATATACGCAAAGCGTCGGTGCCACGCTCGGGCTGGAATCGCTTGAAAAGACGGTCAAAGCGGGCATCATCGCACTGGTGCTCATCCTGATCTACATGGTTATTTTTTACCGTGTTCCCGGACTGATCGCCTCCGTGACATTGCTCATGTATTGTTGGCTCACCTTGCTCATTTTGAATGCGATGAACGCGACCTTGACTTTGCCGGGAATCGCTGCATTCGTGCTCGGGGTCGGCATGGCTGTGGATGCCAACATCATTACGTCTGAAAGGATCAAGGAAGAAATTCGCAGCGGCAAGACCATCCTTTCCTCGTTCAGAGCCGGCAATCGTCATTCATTGCGGTCGATCATGGATGCCAACATTACGACGATATTGGCTGCACTTGTTCTTTATTACCTGGGCACAGGGGCGATTCAAGGCTTTGCGCTCATCTTGATCATGAGCATATTGGCGAGCATTTTGACCAACGTACTGATATCGAGATTTCTTCTCTATTTGCTGATCCGCTCCAAAGTAGTGGACAAACCCGGGTACTTTGCTGTGAAGGAGGCGGAGATCAGTGAGCTCTGAAAAATTTGCGAAATTGGATTTTGTCACGCACAGAAACAAATTTTTCCTGTTTTCTTCCTGCCTCGTCCTGGTCGGGCTTATCATGCTGAGCCTGTTCGGTCTGAATACGGGCGTCGATTTTTCTGCAGGGACAAGCCTCGATATTTCGATCGGCCCGCATTCGACAGACAATGAGGAAGCGCGGGAGATGATCATGAGCGCAGTCGATGTGGAACCGGTCATTACCGTTGGAGGAACAAACAAAAACCGGATCAGTACCCGGTTTCCGCGCGTGCTCGAGGAACAGGAACGGCAAGCGTTACTCAATACGTATTATGAAAAATACGGGGAAGAAAATGTGTCCTACGAGGAGTACACCGTGGATCCGGTTATTGCCCAGGAGCTGGTACGTAAAGCGATCAACGCTGTTGCGATCGCCAGCATCGGCATATTGATATACGTGAGCATCCGCTTCGAGTGGAGATTTGCGGTCGCAGCCATCATCGCCCTTCTGCTCGATGCGTTTGTGATCATCAGCCTGTTCTCCATCTTCCGCTGGGAAGTGAACTTGCCGTTTATCGCCGCGGTACTTACGATTATCGGCTATTCGATCAATGCCACGATCGTTCTGTTTGACCGCATAAGGGAAAACATGCGCTATGCCAAGCTGAAAACCTTTGATGATGTAGCGGATCTTCTGAACCAGAGCATTCGCCAGACGCTCATGCGCGTGTTAAATACTTCGATTACGTGTATCATTGCCGTTCTTTTGCTGTTGATCATGGGCAGTGAAGCGATTCGCCTCTTTTCGTTGGCCATTTTGATCGGTCTTGTCAGCGGAATGTATACGACGCTTTTTATCGCCGGGCAGATCTGGCTTCTGCTCAAAACAAGGTCGTTGAAAAGAGGAAAAGTGGAGCAAAAAACTGCTTAACCTTATAATAAGGCCGCCGGGAGATACCGCGGCCTTCTTAAACGGACAGAACCCGATTTTTCAAATCACATCAAAGGAGTGCGGCCATGTCCAAGCAACGGTTTAAAAAGGCAGAGTTTGCCGCATGGGTCGGTATCGTTGGCAACTTGATACTGGCGGCACTGAAAGCCGTGGTCGGTTATATATCCGGGAGTAAGGCACTGATTGCAGACGCTGCCCATTCCGCTTCCGATGTTGCCGGCTCTTTTGCTGTGCTGATCGGATTGAAGGCAGCGAAGAAACCGCCGGATGAGGATCACCCTTACGGACACGGCAAAGCGGAGCCGATCGCAGCCATCATCGTCTCGATCTTGCTCATTTTGGTCGGAATCGAAATCGGCATCCGTTCAGCGCAAACGATGTACGACGGTGTGGAAACAGCACCGCATTGGTATGCGATCGTTATGGTTCTGGTTTCAATCCTCATCAAAGAAGTGCTGTTTCAATACAAATACCGCCTGGGCAAAAAGCTGAACAGCCAGGCGCTGCTTGCCAATGCGTGGGAACACCGGTCCGATGCGTATTCTTCACTGGCTGCGCTGGTGGGGATTGGCGGTGCGCTCTTAGGCGGTTATATGGGGCAATCTTGGCTTTACTACCTCGATCCTCTGGCGGGAATCATCGTGTCGTTATTCGTGATCCATATGGGCTATCGCTTGGTGATGGAGGCGATCCATAATACGATGGATCACGTATTGCACGAGGAAGACACGGTCGAAATGCGCAGGACGATTGAGCGGGTTCCCGGAGTGATTGCCATCGATGATCTGCGCGCGCGCGAACATGGCCATTATGTGATCGTCGATGTCAAAATCGCGGTTAATCCGAAAATTACGGTTTCTGATGGGCATGACATCGGCAAAGAAGTAAAACACCGCCTCATTCATGAACATGCGCGGGTATCGGACGTGTTTGTGCATATCAATCCATACGATCCGGGGTATCCGTACAAGCAAGATGTCAATTTCGACGATAATGAACGTCCAAACATATTGCACTAACCTAAAAAGGATGTGGGCCTGATGCTTCCCCCGCGATCACGCTGGAAACTGGCTGAAATGGACGATACGTTAGCAGCGCAAATCAGCGCGCAATGTAACATCCATCCGCTCATCGCCCGCTTGCTTGTCATCCGCGGCATACATACGCCAGAACAAGCAGAACGGTTTTTGTACGCGGACGAAAAAGAAATGTATGATCCGTTTTTTATGGATGGGATGCACGAAGCGGTCGATCGCATCCAAAGTGCGATCCGCAATCGGGAAAAAATACGCATTTACGGGGATTACGATGCTGATGGCGTATGCAGCACCGCGATATTGGCACGATTGTTGCAGCGGATGCAAGCTGATTTTGACTTTTACGTACCGCATCGTATCAAGGAAGGATACGGACTCAACGTAGAGGCCATCGAACAGGCGAAGCAAGAAGGGGTGTCATTGATCATAACGGTAGACAACGGGATCAGCGCGAAGGAGGAGATCGAGCACGCCTCTCGACTCGGGATCGATGTCGTGGTGACCGATCATCATGAACCGCCGCCTGAACTCCCCCACGCTGCGATTGCCGTTGTCAACCCGAAAAAACCGGGCTGCTCCTATCCGTTCAAGGAACTGGCCGGGGCCGGAATCGCTTACAAACTCGCCGTTGCGCTTAGCGGACAGGCGGAACCGGAATGGCAGGTGCTCGCTGCGATCGGAACGATTGCCGATTTGGTTCCGCTTACCGATGAGAACCGCATTTTGGCCAAATGCGGTCTGGAAGCCATAAAGCGAGCGGATCTGCCCGGAGTGCGTTCGCTTATTCACGTATCCGGATCGCGTGTGGAAAATTGTACGGAAATGACCATTGCTTTTCAGATCGCTCCCCGTCTCAATGCTGGCGGCAGAATGAGCGATGCCGAACCGGCCGTGCGTCTGTTGATGACCGAGGATGAACAGGAAGCAGACATGCTCGCCCGCATGCTCGACGATCTGAACCGGGAACGGCAAAAACAGGTCGAGGCAATGACGGAAGAGGCGTTTCGCATTGTGGAGCATGAGCAGCAGGCAGACGATCGTGTCATCGTTGTGGCCAGACCCGGTTGGAATGTCGGTGTTGTCGGTATCGTCGCTTCCAAGATTGTGCAAAAAACGAACCGGCCGGCCGTCGTGCTGACGATCGATGAAACGACACAGATGGCTAAAGGTTCTGCCCGTTCGATCGAAGCGTTTGATTTTCATCGGGCATTGACAGCGTGTGCCGATCTGCTTGAACAGTTTGGCGGCCATCGGGCAGCAGGCGGCATGACATTGCAAAGAGAAAAGATTGCCGAGTTCCGGAAACGGTTGAATATGTTGGCGCATGAATGGTTAGACGAACAAGATTTTGTACCGACATCGCATGCGGATTTGGAATGCTCCTTGCACGAGATAAGCGAGGATGTTATCGAGATGATGGACCAGCTTGCTCCGTTCGGTACCGGCAATCCGTCCCCGCGCTTTGTCTTTCGCAACATGAGCGTCCGTGAAAAAAGACGGCTTGGCGAAAGGCGCAACCATTTGAAACTCGTTCTGCAACCGAGCGAGACAAAACTCGTTGTCACATCGTCCCCGGAGCGGGTGACGGAAAGCTTTTCAAATTCGACTTTGGAGGCGATCGCTTTCGACCGCGGGATGGCAAGCGATTGGATTTCGCCTTTTTCAACATTGCATGTGTACGGCGAGATCGGCATCAATGAATGGAACGGTATCCGCAAACGGCAACTGATTGTGGAAGATCTATGCATCACAGAGCCGCAGATATTTGACTGGAGACAACTTGACGATGTGGAAGAAAAGCTGAGGAGCTGGTTCAAGGAAAGGCGGGATCTAGGACTTCATCGCTCTCCGGTCCTCATATTCGGAAAGATGGGCTTTTCCGACGGGGACTGGCAGGAGCAAAATGTGGTTTGGATCGATCCCGACCGCATCAGTTCTATGGATCGTATCCGTTCTATTGAAAGCGCCGTGGAAAGAGGCCATGCAGCGAACGATTTGATCCTTTATGCTCTTCCGGCAAGTGCAGATGACCTGAAAAGGCTAGTTACATCGTTAAAACATCTCGAACGGATTTATGTCATTTTTCGTGACGGTTGGTCCGCTCTGAAGCCGTTGCCGGAGCGGGAAACGTTCAAAAGGGTGTATATCGCGCTTAAAAAGGACAGTACTTGGACAGCCGATTCCGAAAAAATGCAGCTTGCTGCGAAGAAGCTGCGGGTCGATGCGGAGCAGATTTCTTTTATTTTAAATGTGTTTGAAGAACTGGAACTGATTCGGCGCATAGACAGTACCCGCTGCTATGAGTGCATTCCGACCTCGGGCAAAAGAAATCTCGAACAGTCTGTAAGTTATCGAAGCCGCAAGGCCCAGCGGGAGTGGGTGCAACACATGATGGGCGCTAGCGGTGAGAAGTTGAGCCGCTGGCTGGTCGAACTGCTCGGTCGCCACATCGAAGGCACCAGCGCCGAGAGGGAGGCGGCTGCGTATCTTGAACAGTTTAAGGAGGAACACGAACATGGATTTTAAAGATTACATTCGGGTTATTCCTGACTTTCCCCAACCGGGCATCCGTTTCAAAGACATCACGACATTGCTCAAAGATGGAGAAGCCTACCGCCGTGCGATCGAACGGATCAAAGAGATGGTGGAGCATCTGAACATCGAGGTGATCGCCGGTCCTGAGGCGCGCGGCTTTGTCGTCGGCGCTCCGCTCGCTTATGCGCTCGGCATCGGTTTCGTCCCGATCCGCAAAAAAGGAAAACTGCCTGCTGAAAGCGTGGAAGTCGAATACGATCTCGAATACGGGAAAGACAAGTTGGCGATGCATGTAGATGCGATCAAACCCGGACAGCGCGTGCTAATCGCTGACGATCTGTTGGCAACCGGAGGCACGATTTCCGCATGTATCGATCTGGTGCGCAAACTGAATGGGAACGTAGTGGGGGCGGCCTTTTTGATCGAGCTCGGCTATTTGAACGGGCGCGATCGCCTCGGCGGAACCGACATTTACACGCTGATCCGATATGACTAAAGCGGTGGAAAGCCTTTCCTGATGCGGCTTCGGTTGACGGGCGCCCGCGAGCGATGCATAATGTAAGATAAAATCTCATGATTGATAGGACGGTTAGGAATGAGCATTAATGATTTGATCACGAAAGCGGCAACTTATTTGAAAGAGCATGAACTGGACAAGATCAGAGAGGCGTATTTGCTGGCCGAAGAAGCCCATAGAGGCCAGGTGCGCAAGTCCGGTGAACCGTATATACAGCACCCGCTTGCGGTGGCCAGCATCGTGGTCGATTTGCAGATGGATGCGACTTCCGTCATGGCCGCCCTTTTGCATGATGTCGTCGAAGATACGAAAGTCAGCCTGGAAGAGATCGAAAGTCGCTTTGGCAGCTCTTGTGCCCGTCTTGTCAGCGGACTGACCAAACTGGAACGGATCAGCTTCAAATCGCGCGAAGAACACCAGAACGAAAATTATCGAAAAATGTTTGTTGCCATGGCTCAGGACATTCGCGTCATCGTGATCAAACTGGCCGACCGTCTGCACAACATGCGTACGCTCAAATACCAGAGCGAAGAAAACCGGCGTCGCATCGCGCATGAAACGTTGGAGATTTTTTGTCCGATTGCCCACAGGCTCGGCATGTCGGCGATCAAATGGGAAATGGAAGACATCGCTTTCCGTTTTCTCAACCCGCAACAGTACTATCGGATCGTCAATCTCATGAAGAAAAAGCGGGCGGAGCGGGAGCAGTTGATCCAGGATGTGATCGACAAAATCTCCGAGAAATTGAAGGAGATGGGCATTGAAGGGGACATCTCCGGCCGCCCCAAACATATTTACAGTACGTACAAAAAGATGGTCACCAAAAACAAGCAATTCAATGAAATTTATGATCTGATGGCGATCCGCGTCATTGTGGACAATGTCAAAGACTGCTATGCGGCGCTCGGCATTATCCATACGCTGTGGAAGCCGATGCCAGGCCGGTTTAAAGATTATATCGCCATGCCGAAACCGAACATGTACCAGTCATTGCATACGACCGTGATCGGGCCAAACGGTGAACCGCTCGAAGTACAGATCCGCACATGGGAGATGCACAAAACGTCGGAATACGGAATTGCGGCACATTGGGCTTACAAAGAAGGAACGATGGTACCGAGCGGCAGTTTCGAGGAAAAAATGAAATGGTTCCGTGAAATTCTGGAGCTGCAGAACGAAACGAAAGATGCTTCCGAGTTCATGGAATCGCTGATGATGGATTTCTTCACCGACATGGTGTATGTGTTTACCCCAAAAGGGGAAGTGGTTGAACTGCCGGCTGGTTCTGTTCCGATCGATTTTGCCTATCGGATCCATACCGAGGTCGGCAACCGTACGATTGGTGCCAGGGTGAACGGGCGTATCGTACCGCTTGATTACAAGCTGAAAACCGGAGATATCGTAGAGATTCTGACCTCCAAACATTCGTACGGCCCGAGCCAGGACTGGATTAAACTGGCCCAATCCTCACATGCGCGCAGCAAGATCAGACAGTGGTTCAAAAAAGAAAGACGGGAAGAGAGCATCGCCAAGGGACGCGAGGCGGTGGAGAAAGAGGTGCGCCGTCTTGGCTTTGATGTTGCGGAGACGATGACGGAAGAAAAGCTCATGGAAGTGGCGCGCAGATTCAACTTCAACGAAGTGGATGACATGTTTGCCGCCGTTGGTTACGGCGGGATTACAGCCTCGCAAATCTGTACCCGTCTCACTGAAAAAATGAAGCAGGATCAGGAAGAGAACGTCGAGCTGAACGAATCCGCACTTGACGTCAAGCCGGTTTCGCCGCTCAGACGAAACAAGCCGGCGCACGGGGTAAGGGTAAAAGGGATCGATAATCTGCTCGTGCGTTTCGCCCGCTGCTGCAATCCGGTACCTGGTGATGACATTATCGGTTATATTACTCGCGGCCGCGGTGTTTCGGTGCATCGGGTGGATTGCGTCAACCTGCCGACCCCCGACAAGGAAGAGGCTCACCGGCTGATCGAAGTCGAGTGGGAATCGCAAGTGGATGCGAACTACAACGTCGACATCGAGATTACCGGACACGATCGGCGCGGTTTTCTCAACGAAGTGTTGCAGGCCGTATCGGAAACGAAAACGGTCATGTCATCCGTATCGGGCCGCTCGGACAAAAATAAGGTGGCCATGATCCATATGACGATTGCGATCCGCAACCTGGACCATCTCCACTCTGTGGTGGAGCGGATCAAGCGGGTGAAAGACGTGTATACGGTACAGCGGATCATGATGCAATAGCGATACAAGGTTTGTCAGTATTGGGGTTGGAGGCGTGAAAGATGAAAGTGGTCGTGCAGCGTAGCGGTGAAGCGGAAGTCAAGGTGGACGGCGACATCGTCGGTCGGATCGAGCACGGTTTGCTGCTCTTAGTCGGTGTAACACACGATGATGAAGAGGAGCATGCCCGCTATCTGGCTGACAAAATCGTCAATTTGCGCATTTTTGAAGATGAAAAAGGCAAGATGAATCGCTCGCTCAAAGAGGTTGGCGGAGCGGTGCTGTCGGTGTCGCAATTTACGCTCTACGGGGATTGCAGAAAGGGAAGGCGCCCGAGTTTTGTTCACGCGGCACGGCCGGAACATGCGGAACGTTTGTATGAAGTGTTCAACGATGCGATCAGGGCACATGGGGTTCATGTCGAAACCGGCCGTTTCGGGGCAATGATGGATGTGCATTTTACGAACCGGGGGCCGGTTACGCTAATCCTCGAGTGTCCAGAGACATAGCTTGTCAACGCAGCATGTAAACGGCCGGCTCAATACGCCGGCTGTTTCGGTTTTGAATCCGTAACCGCTCGGAAATACTAAGGGCATCATGACCCGTATCAAGGAAAGGACTTATGATGCCCATGCAGCGGTCTGTCAAACAAAAAAACGTAACGCAACCGTTCACCCCTCTTTTACCTAGCGGTTATCGCGAAGCGATGACGGTTTCATCGCCGCGGGAGGAGGCGGCAATGCCTGTTACCTTGACGCGTCGGGAAGAAGCGGGCACTGCCATCCATCCTCCTCCCATGTATCGCTAAACGGTCCGTTGATTCTGAACAAGAAAAGGGAGAGGCCTATGCGCATTTTCATCAAGGGGCTTGCACCGAAATGGCAGCTGTCAGCATCCCAGTTAATCCGTCTTTTTTTCACCTCCGCCGAACTGGAGTTTGCTTCTGAGGAAGCGGAAGAAACGGATGCGGATCTTTCGGTATATGTCCGTATCCTTGCGCCGGCAAATGAAAGCATTAAGGCTCAGGTTACACTGAAGGATCTTAGCAATGGCCAGACGCTCATCCGTGAACATAGCGGAAGTCCGGACGAACTAGAAGATGATGCGATCGGGATGAAAGATCCGGTGAAGCCGATTGTGTTTGTGGCGCTGCTTCAGGCGTTGCAGGACTATACAGAAAAAGTTCAGCCCTGGGGCATCCTGACCGGCATACGGCCGACGAAACTGTTTCATCGCGGCAAGTTGGCCGGGCAATCCGATGACCAGATTCGTCAAGAACTTGAGCGGCGGTATATGATTCGCAAAGACAAACTGGATCTGATGCAGACGATCGTCGCAAGACAACTGAAGGCTTTGCCGGATCTGTATCGTCTCAAGCATGAAGTGAGTATTTATATCGGTATTCCGTTCTGCCCGACCAAATGTGCCTATTGCACATTTCCGGCCTATGCGATCGGGAGTGCACGCTCATCGGTGGACGGTTTTCTGACCGGACTGTATTATGAGATGGAAAAGGTCGGGGAATGGTTGAAGCAGAACGGGATTGGAATTACGACGATTTATTTCGGCGGCGGAACGCCGACGAGTATTTCTGCGGACCAGATGGATCAATTGTATACCCATATGAGGAAAGTGTTTCCGCGGCTGGAACGGGTGAGAGAAATTACGGTAGAAGCAGGCCGCCCGGATACGATTACGCGCGAAAAGTTGGAAGTGATTCGCCGCCACGGAATCGATCGCATCAGTATCAACCCGCAGTCCTATATCCAGGAAACGCTGCGTACGATCGGCCGTCACCATACCGTAGAGGAGACGGTGGAGAAGTTTTGGCTGGCTAGAGAAATGGGATTGGACAATATCAACATGGATTTGATCATCGGCCTCCCCGGGGAAGGGGTTAAAGAATTTCAATATACGCTTCAGCGCACAGCCGAACTGATGCCGGAATCGTTAACGATCCATACGCTTTCGTTCAAGCGCGCCTCCGAAATGACCCGCAACAAAACGAGTTACGATGTAGCCGACACCCGCGAAGTGGAAGCGATGGTGGAAATGGCATCGCAATGGACGAAGGTGCACGGATACAACCCCTATTATTTATACAGACAGAAAAACATTCTCGGAAATCTGGAAAATGTCGGTTACGCCCAGCCGGGTAAAGAAAGTCTGTATAACGTGATCATTATGGAAGAAATGCAAACGATCATCGGACTGGGCTCCGGCGCGGCCAGCAAATGGGTGGATCCGGAAAGCGGCAAGATTACCCGTTTTGCTAACCCCAAAGATCCATATAGTTACAATGCAACTTTCAAAAAATGCACAGAAGCCAAAATCGCTCAACTGGAGCGGTTGTATGGAAGCTTGTCCCACATGGATGAAAGCTTGTCTCGTGTAAAATGACGGCATAAAACGAGGAGGAAACGGAAGTTGGATCAGATCCGCACGTTTAAACTAGAAGAGTTGGAAGAAAGTATGAAATTGTCTCAGTTTGCTTTCCAGATCGAACCGGATCCTCAAACATTGGAGGCGAGGCGCTCCCGGCTAAAGCCTGAAGAACTGTGGGGCTACTTTGTCAACGGCCGGCTTGCTTCCCAGTTGCGATTGCTTCAGCTTTCCATATGGCTGAACGGGGAACGGTTTGAGATGGGGGGCATCGCCAGTGTCGCCACATGGCCGGAATACCGTCGCCAGGGACAGGTCGGCAAGTTGCTAAGGCATTCGCTCAACGTGATGAAAGAGCGGGGAATGACCGTATCGATGCTGCATCCGTTTTCTTTTGCCTTTTACCGCAAATACGGATGGGAGATGACCGTTGAGCAAAAAGTTTGCGCGATGAACGCTGGACAGTTGCCCCGCTTGCCTGAACCGTCCGGCCATATGGAACGTCTGGAAGATCCGGCTCAAGCATGGCAGTTGCTCGATCAGATTTACAGCGCTTTCGCTCCCCGGTACAACGGCATGCTGGTCCGTAACGAAGAGTGGTGGAAGCGGGAACTGGCCATGCGTTGGTCCGGGACAGCCGCCGTCTATTACGATGGAAACGGCCGCCCGGCTGGCTATGTCATCTATGAAGTGAAAAAGAGAGAATTAAAAGTTAAAGATTGGGCCGCTGTGAACCGCGATGCATTGTTCGGGATCTGGAAACTGATCGCCAATCATGATTCGATGGCCGATCGTTATGAATGGACGACCGCCTTGGATGATCCGTTTACGATGCTGTTACACGACCCGCGCATCGAACAGCGCATCGTTCCCTATTTCATGGGCAGGATTGTCGATGTCCAGCCGTTTTTGCAACGTTTTCGTTTTCAGCCGGCTGAACACTCCGAAGTGCTGTCCTTACAAGTGAAAGACGATGAGGCAAGCTGGAACGACGGCATTTATCGGCTTGAAGTCGATGCCCATGGCTGTGTGACAGACATAGACAAAATCGAGGAAAACGTCAACGCTGAAAATCTGATCATTTGCGACATCCAGGCTCTGACGTCCATGATGTTCGGTTGTCGCCGCCCGCGCGCTCTCCATGCTTTCGATAAAATCAGCGGCAGTGAAGACGCCGTGCTGCGCTGGGAAGCGCGCTTGCCACAATTGACTTCCTATCTGGCCGACTTTTTTTAGTCGGAATGCGACAGGACTTGACAAGCTGTTTTTTCGGTATTAAAATTCTTAACATATGAAAAATTGAACAGATTTCATTCGAAGATGGGAAGAAGTAGTCGGGACGCTGCACATATAGAGAGGGATGGAAGGGTGGAACCATCCTTGTGCAGACCAGATGAAAGACATCCCGGAGAACCGTCTGTGAACCTCGTTTTCGCCCGGAAAGGACGAGCCTCGTTCTCTCTTTTTACGTAAACGAGCATTAGCAGGCGGCGTTGGGCGGGCGTTAACCGCAAATGAGTGTAGGAGCAATCCTAAATTGGGGTGGCACCACGGGCGATTTGAAATAGTTTTCAATCTCTCGTCCCTGACGAATGAGTCGGGGGCGGGAGATTTTTATTTGAGCGGGAGGTAAGATCGATGTCTTTCCAAAAACCGAAAGGAACCCAGGATTTGTTGCCGGGAACGGTGGAAAAATGGCAATTCATCGAGCAGACTGCACGGGAATTGTGTCATCGTTTCGGCTATCGCGAGATCCGCACGCCCATTTTCGAGCAGACGGAATTGTTTGCGCGCGGCGTGGGTGAAACGACGGATGTTGTCGAAAAAGAAATGTACACGTTTGAAGATAAAGGGAAAAGAAGCATGACCCTGAGGCCGGAAGGAACAGCAGGGGTTGTGCGTGCCTTCGTCGAAAACAAACTTTATGCGGAACCGGATTTAAGTAAGCTGTATTATATCGGTCCGATGTTTCGATACGAGCAGCCGCAGGCGGGGCGTTACCGGCAGCTTCACCAATTCGGTGTGGAAGCGTTCGGTTCGAATGATCCGGCTCTGGATGCAGAAGTGATCGCGCTAGGTTATATGTTCTATACCGAACTGGGCATCGAAGGGGTGAGAGTGGAGCTCAACTCGGTCGGCAATCTGGAAAGCCGTTTAGCTTACCGACAAAAGTTGCAACAATTTTTGCAACCTATCCTTGACAAATTGTGTCGCGACTGCCAGTCGCGGTTTGAACGCAATCCGCTTCGTATTCTGGATTGCAAGGTCGATCAAGACCATTTTAACGATGTGCCGTCGATTCTCGACAGCCTGGACGAGGAAAGTACGGCGCATTTCGCCCGTGTGCAGGCCGAACTGGACAAGATGAACATTCCCTATTCCATCAATCCGCGGCTGGTGCGCGGTCTTGATTACTATACACATACTGCATTTGAATACAAGGCTGAAGGGATCGGGGCGATCGATACGATCGGTGGCGGCGGCCGTTACAACGGTCTCGTCAGCCTGATCGGCAATCAGGACGTGCCGGGGGTCGGCTTTGGCATCGGCCTCGAGCGGACGCTTCTCATTCTGGAGAACCGCGGTGTTAAGTTGCCCGTTGCAAGGGGCCTGGACGTATACCTGGTTACGCTTGGTGAAAGGGCAGAGCAGCACAGCGCTTCGTTGTTGATGGAATGGAGGAAAGCGGGCCTGGCTTGCGATCGGGACTATCAGGGACGGAAAATCAAGGCGCAAATGAAGGCAGCGGTGCGCAGTGGCGCAGCGGTAGCCGCCATTTTGGGCGATGAGGAGCTCGAGCGCGGTGAAATCGCGCTTAAACGGCTGTCCGATGAAACCCAAGTGACGGTCCCTCTCACCGAAGCGGTAGAAAAAATTCGACAATGGGTCGTATCAGAACATGAAGAGGAATGAAGGTAAGGAGTGCGATGAAAAAATGATGCTCAAAACGAACGATTGCGGAACGTTGACGAAAGCGGATGTTGGCAAGACCGTCGTGCTGAACGGATGGGTGCAACGGCGCCGAGATCTGGGCGGTGTGCTCTTTATCGATCTCAGAGACCGCACCGGAATTATGCAGATTGTGTTCAACCCGGAATTTTCTGCGGAAGCGCATGCGATAGCGGACAAGGTGCGCAACGAATATGTGATCGCCGTCAAGGGACAAGTAGTTGAGCGGGATGAAGATACGTACAATCCGAATTTGCCGACCGGTGAGATCGAGGTACGGGTAACGGAGATCGAAGTGCTCAACGAGGCCAAAAATCCGCCGTTTTTCATCGAGGACGGCATCGACATTGACGAAGCGATTCGCCTGAAATACCGCTATCTCGATCTGAGGCGGCCGGAGATGTTCAAAACGTTGCAGCTAAGGTCGAAAGCGGCCAAGCTGGTACGGGATTTTCTTGATGAACACGGGTTTATCGAAATCGAGACACCGATGCTGACGAAAAGCACACCGGAAGGGGCGCGCGATTATTTGGTACCGAGCCGCGTTCATCCGGGACGCTTTTACGCATTGCCGCAATCGCCGCAAATTTTCAAGCAACTGTTGATGGTTGCAGGCGTTGAACGCTATTACCAGATCGCCCGCTGTTTTCGTGACGAGGATTTGCGGGCTGATCGTCAGCCGGAATTTACACAGATCGATATTGAAACTTCGTTTATATCCCAGGAGCAGTTGCTCGATCTGATGGAAAAGATGATCGCACGCCTGTTCAAAGAATTGAAAGGCGTGGAACTGGAGCGGCCGTTCCAGCGCATCACCTATGAAGAAGCGATGAACCGGTACGGTACGGACAAACCGGACCTTCGCTTCGGACTTGAATTTGTCGATCTGTCCGACGTGTTTCAGGATTCAGGCGTCAAAGTGTTCGCTAACGTGATTGCCAAAGGCGGCCAGGTCAAGGCGCTCAATGCCAAAGGCTGCGGCAACTGGAGCCGCAAAGCGATCGATGATCTCGAGCCGTTCGCCAAACGGTTTGGTGCAAAGGGATTGGCCTGGATTCAGGTGAAAGAAGGAGAAATGCGCGGCCCGATCGTAAAGTTTTTCAGCGAGGAAGAATTGAACGCCGTCCGCGACCGGATGGGAGCAGAAGACGGAGACCTGATCTTGTTCTCCGCTGACAAACCTCAAATTGTCGCTGACGTGCTCGGCAATCTGCGGCTGAAAATCGCGCGGGATCTCGGTCTGATCGATGACTCCGTCTACAAATTTGTTTGGGTAGTCGATTTTCCGCTGCTTGAATACAACGAGGATGAAAAAAGATACGAGGCGCTCCACCATCCGTTCACACGGCCGCGTGATGAAGATATTCCGCTCTTTGACACAGCGCCGGAAAAAATCCGCGCGCAAGCTTATGACCTCGTGCTGAACGGGTATGAGATCGGCGGCGGTTCAATGCGCATTTACAAGCGGGATATCCAGGAAAAAATGTTCCGTGCACTCGGTTTTACGATGGAGGAAGCGCACCAGCGGTTCGGCTTCTTGCTGGACGCTTTCGAATACGGTACACCGCCGCATGGCGGCATCGCCTTCGGTTTTGACCGGATCGTGATGCTTCTGGCCGGTGTGAGCAATCTCAGGGAAACGATCGCTTTCCCGAAAACGGCGAGCGCAACCGATCTGATGACACAGGCTCCTTCCGAAGTGGACGAAAGCCAGCTGGAGGAACTGTCCATCGAGGTAAAGGTGGAGCAGCCTGACCTGAGCTAGGGACATGGGGATTTTCGGGGCCTTAAATATCCGGAACGGGTGACGTCGCCGCGAGGAGGGATCGATATGGATTTGTTCTCTTATCGGGAGGAAACGGGTGAAGAGCGGCTCGGACTGTTGGCAGACCGGATGAGGCCGGAGACGCTCGACGAGTTTATCGGCCAGGAGCATATCGTCGGCCCCGGCCGCCTGCTGCGACGGGCGATTGAGAATGACCAGATCCGATCGATCATTTTGTACGGCCCGCCGGGAACGGGAAAAACGACGCTTGCCCATATTATTTCCAAGCAGACGAAGGGTCAGTTTGTGCGCCTGAACGCTGTCAGTGCGTCCGTGAAAGATGTCCGGGACGTGATCGAGCAGGCCAAAGAGGCCCGTTCCTTATATGGCAAGAAAACGATCTTGTTTCTGGATGAGGTGCATCGCTTTAACCGTGCGCAACAGGACGCTCTTTTGCCAGCGGTGGAACAGGGCATCCTCATTCTCGTCGGCGCAACGACCGAAAACCCGTTTCATCATGTAAACGGGGCGCTTCTTTCCCGCTCGACCTTGTTTCAGTTTTACCCGCTCAATGAGCAGCATGCGCTCATCGCGATGAAGCGGGCATTGGCTGATGAAAAAAGGGGGTTGGGCTATCTCGACGTCGAGGTGGAAGAAGAGGCGTTAAAACATATCGCGCGCATGGCGGGCGGTGATATCCGCAAGTCTCTGAATGCGCTGGAGTTTGCTGTCATGACAGCGGCAGCCGACAGCGATGGCAAGGTGCGCGTCGACCTGGCCATGGCGGAAGAAGCGGTGCGGATGCCGACGATTAAGGCGGATGAGTCGACGCAATATGATGTGCTTTCCGCCTTTCACAAAAGCATCCGTGGCTCCAGTGACGCCGCCCTGTTCTGGTTTATGTATGCCGTGGAAAAACTGGGCATGGATCCGATGGTTTTTTTACGGCGGCTGATCGTCGCTTGCAGCGAAGATATCGGCCTTGCCAATCCGCAAGCGCTCGTGCAGGCGGTAACGGCGATGGATGCCTATCACAAAATCGGATGGCCCGAGGCCCGCTATCCGATCGCACAGGCCATCCTGTTCGCGGTGGAGAGCCCGAAATCGAACTCGATCCCCAAAGCGCTGGACAAAGTGGAAGCCGTAATGGAGCGGGAAGGCTCGGTGGAAGTACCGCTCCATTTGCGCGATACACATTACAAGGGAGCGCGCCAGCTCGGGCACGTCGGGTACAAATACCCGCACGACTATCCGAACCATTATGTCGAGCAGGACTATTTGCCTAAATCGATCCGCCATGAGCGGTTTTATGTGGCGACGGAACAGGGGATGGAAGAAAAAATTCGGATCAACCAGGCCAAACGGCTCAGACAGAGCTCGAATCAGGGCCAGCCCTGACCGAGAAAGTCTGGGTTCTTTTCAACATCAAACAGGGGTTACCCGCGAAAAGCCGTTCATGACAGCATTCGCACGGTAACCCCTTTTCATTGGACATCCGCAATCGTCCCCTTAACCGGCGTATTCTTTTTCCGTTTGCTTTTCACGCCGCTTTTCGCCAGGACCGGGAGAGTTACGTAAAGCCCGCTCGATAATGCCGCCGCCAAGGCAGATATCCCCGTCATAAAAGACAACGGCTTGTCCGGCGGTAATCGCCCGCTGAGGTTCATCGAACATGACGGTGCAAGTCCCGTCATCCTGCGGGTATACCGTCACCGGCTGATCCGGCTGGCGGTAACGGAATTTGGCGGTGCACCGGAACCGGGTTTGCGGAGTGTCTCCGCTGATCCAGTTTAATTCGGAAGCGACGAGACCGTCACTGTACAGAGCGGGGTGGTCTCTTCCCTGCACGACATATAAAATATTGTTTTGGACATCCTTTTCCGCGACGAACCACGGTTCTCCCGTACCGGAGCCACCGATGCCAAGTCCTTGCCGTTGCCCCAGCGTATAATACATCAGCCCTTCGTGCCGCCCTTTCACTTCTCCGTCATACGTGCGTATTTCCCCAGGCTGGGCGGGCAGGTACTGACGGAGAAACTCCTTGAAATTGCGTTCACCGATAAAGCAGATGCCGGTGCTGTCCTTTTTGTTGGCAGTAGCAAGTCCTGCTTTCTGGGCAATGGCGCGAACTTCTGCTTTCGGCAAATGTCCGATCGGAAACATCGATTTGGACAGCTGCTCCTGGTTGAGCTGGCTTAAAAAATAACTCTGATCCTTATTTTTGTCGACCCCTTTCAGCAAGCGGTAGCGGCCGTCTTCCCCCTTCTCGATGCGGGCGTAATGTCCGGTGGCGATATAATCAGCATCCAGTTCCATCGCCTTTTGCAAAAATTCGCCGAATTTAATTTCGCGGTTGCACATGATGTCCGGATTCGGCGTTCTGCCCTTTCTATATTCATCCAGAAAATAGGCGAACACTTTGTCATAATACTCTTTTTCAAAATTGACCGTATAGCACGGTATGCCGATCTGCCGGCACACTTTGCGCACGTCTTTCGCATCTTCATCCGCTGTGCATCGGCCGAACTCATCGGTATCATCCCAGTTTTTCATGAAGATGCCGATGACGTCATACCCTTGTTCTTTCAGCAGGAGTGCGGTGACCGAGGAGTCCACTCCCCCTGACATGCCGACAACGACCCGAGGGCGTTTACGTTTACTCACTTCTCATTCCCCTCCTTCCATTTTAGTCTATCACAAACCGCGAAGATTTCATAAAGGCGCCAAAAATGAAGCAAAATTTTTTCCCCAAATATTCTAGGATATGTTACGATATATTTATTGGCAAAATGTAAGCTTGTCACCTGGAATTTGCAAGGCTGTTTCCGATGAAATTGCAATAATCGGGCTTTTACCGGTTTTGAATGAGGTCATAATGGCCAAAATGAAGCTACGGGGTGGTTTTGGTGAAAATTTCAACCAAAGGACGCTATGGTCTGACCATTATGATGGAACTAGCCTCCCGCTATGGTGAGGGTCCGATCTCATTAAAAAGCATAGCCGAAAAGCACCAGCTATCCGAACATTATTTGGAACAGCTGATTGCACCGTTGCGCAATTCAGGACTGGTCAAAAGCATCCGTGGTGCTTATGGTGGATATGTGCTGGCGAAAAGGCCTGAGCAGATCAGTGCCGGAGATGTCATCCGCGTATTGGAAGGGCCGATCAGCCCGGTCGATTTTACGGAGGAGGACGACCCTGCCAAACGGGATCTGTGGATACGCATACGCGACAGCATTGCATCGGTGTTGAATACGACGACGCTACTTCATTTGATCCAGTACGAAGACCCGGGCGATTCGGACGACAACTACATGTTCTATATTTAAAGGATTTAAAGGCGTGAATTCAAGGTGGAACACATTTATCTGGATCATGCGGCCACAACGCCTGTCCTGCCACGCGTCATCGACGTGATGATGCCTTTTTTGCGGGATCATTTCGGTAATCCGTCCAGCATCCATTCATTTGGCAGAGAGGCCAGGGATGCGCTGGAAGAGGCACAGGATCGCGCTGCCGCACTGCTCGGTTGTCACCCGCAGCAGCTCGTTTTTACGAGCGGTGGCACAGAGAGTGACAACTCAGCCGTATTCGGCACCGTAGCTGCGGCGCCGGAAAAAAAGCATGTCATTGTCTGTGCGACGGAACATCACGCGGTTTTGAATGCTTGCCGCTTTCTCGAGCCGTACGGCTATCGAATCACGTATCTCGGGGTCGATCGGACCGGGAGAGTCAATGTGGAAGAGCTGGAAACACTGGTCGATGACGATACCGCACTGATCAGTGTCGGATTTGTGAACAATGAGACCGGTACGATGCAACCGATTCATGAAATCGGCACATTGGCGAGGGAAAAAGGCATCGTCTTCCATGTGGATGCCGTACAGGCCGTGGATTGGCTCGACAGACCGCTCAATGACTATCCGGTTGATCTGATGAGCTTCTCGGCGCATAAAATCGGGGGGCCGAAAGGAACAGGGGCTCTCTATGTAGCGGATACGGCGCGATGGAAACCGGTCATGCGCGGCGGTGCACAGCAGTCGGGACGCCGCGCGGGAACGGAAAACGTGGCCGGAATCGTGGGCTTTGCTGAAGCATTGGCGGTTGCCTGTGAAGATCGCGCTCAAAAGCGAAAACATTACGAAATGCTGGCGACAGAAATGTTGCGTGTTTTTTCCGAGCGCCTGCCGGAAGGACGCTGGGTGGTCAACGGGCATCCGACAGAGCGTTCCTGGCATATTTTGAATGTCAGTTTTCCCGGCATGGATAGCGCTACGATGTTGATGAATCTCGATCTCATGGGCGTTGCGGCTTCCGCCGGTTCAGCCTGCACTTCCGGATCGCTCAAACCTTCGCACGTGCTGGAAGCGATGCACCTTTCTGATGAGGTGAAACGTTCCTCTCTCCGTTTCAGTTTTGCACCTTCGACGACTCGGGAAGAAATTGTGACTGCTGCAGAAAGAGTAGCAACCATTGTATGTCGAAATTCGTAATAAATATAAGGATGCGTCAAAAAGAGACGATCCGGTCAAGGATCGCGCTGTTGGACAAGCCATATCCGTTTATTTTTGGGAAAACAGGGAAAAATAGATTACCAAACATTCGAAGAGATAGGGTGAGAGAGATGCTGAGATGCCCGAATTGCAAATCGAAAGATATCGGGAAAATCGGTTCGCACCAGTTCTACTGCTGGAACTGTTTCATTGAATTGAGCGTAACCGGAGATAAAATCAAATCCGTATATCAGGTCGAAGAAGACGGAACATTGAGTTCGCTTGACGATCTGTTTATGGAAGATGATTTTGCGCAATACCATGCGCCGTAAAAAAGATTCTTAAGGCGCAGCATTCGAACATGAACTGTCCTTAGTTCAGTCGGTGCTGCGCTTTTTATTTGCTGTTCCATCGTTTACCCGCCGTCCGGGATAAATCCATTTGCGCTCAACATATACTAAAACAGGGACAATCCGTCATTGAAGCATTTCCCGGCCTATCCAGGCATCGGGCAAGACGATTTGTGTGAATGCGGTGGCAATGTTTGAAGCGCAGAGGGGAAAGATGACGATGGAACGATTTGTAAAAAGTCGGCTGTTTCCTTTTTTCGTTTATTTTTTTCTCATTACTCTTATTCTGTACATGCTGCTCTTGATCAAGCCGATCCTG
Organism: uncultured Paenibacillaceae bacterium; assembly: GCA_937925675.1. Taxonomy (GTDB): domain Bacteria; phylum Bacillota; class Bacilli; order Paenibacillales; family CALAME01; genus CALAME01. The sequence continues at coordinate 36,085 of CALAME010000052.1, forward strand.
GTCAGCATTTTCAGCTTTTTGAAAGCGGTGCTTGCTCCGTTTTTGCTGGCGCTCATCATATCGTATGTGCTCAATCCGATCGTCAACGTGCTCGAACGGCGCAAAGTGCCGAGGACCGTGGCTGTATTGCTTATTTATACCGTGTTTATCACATCTTTGACCGTCATCTTCATGAACGTGTCGCCGGTGTTTATTCGCCAGTTAAAAGAAATGGATGAATATTTGCCTGAACTGACCAAGAAGGCGCAGTCGATCATCGATCGCATCTATGACAACGAGTCTTTGCCGGAGGCTGTGCGCATCGGTATATACGATTCCTTGCAAGAAATCGAAGATACGGTTTCGGGATGGATCTCCCATTTCGTACAATCGATCGGAGAAAAATTGAATTTGCTTTTGATCGCTGTGATCGTCCCCTTTCTTGCGTTTTATATGATGAAAGATTACAAACTGATTGAAAGAACGGTACTGGCGCTCGTACCGCAGCGGTATCGAAAAATGTCGGTCCGCCTCGTCATGAATATTGATGAGGCGCTCGGCAACTACATACGCGGACAGATCCTCGTCTGCGGTCTGGTTGGCATCTGCGCCTACCTCGGTTATTGGATCATCGGTTTGCCCTATCCGCTCCTCCTGGCCAGTCTGGTGGCTCTGTTCAATATCATTCCTTATCTCGGACCGTTTCTGGGAGCAGCGCCTGCTCTGTTTGTGGCCTCGACGATTTCACTTAAAATGTTGATCTATGTAGCGGTCGTCAACATTGTCATCCAGGTGCTGGAAGGGAATGTCATCGGGCCGCAAGTGGTCAGCCGTACATTGCATCTGCATCCGCTCACCATCATCCTCGCGCTCATTGCCGGAGGCGAGCTGGCGGGAGTGTTGGGGCTGATCCTGGCTGTCCCCTTTGTCGCTGTCATGAAAGTGATCTCGCTCTATTTTTTCGACATGTATCGCCGCCGGGCTTCGTGACAATTTGGCGTTTGGTTGACAAGCGGGAGGTGAATCGGTATAATTTTTCCATGATATTGAACGGGTTTTCGGGCGGTTTCGCCTTTTAAAAAGCGTCCCTGTCGAGGGGCTTTTTTTGTGATTCTTGAAGACCGGTTCGGCGCGGACGAACATTAAGGAGGAAGACATGACGTATGAAAGCCAGTGAAATTCGGGAAAAATGGCTGCAATTTTTTGCCGAAAAAAATCATCGGATCGAACCGAGCGCACCGCTCGTGCCGCATAATGATCCATCGCTGCTCTGGATCAATGCTGGTATGGCGCCGCTCAAACCGTATTTTGACGGCCGGTTGAAGCCGGAGAATCCGCGCATCGCAAACGTACAAAAATGTATCCGTACCAATGACATAGAAAATGTAGGAAAGACGCGCCGACATCACACCTTTTTCGAGATGCTCGGCAATTTTTCAATCGGAGATTACTTTAAGAAGGAAGCGATTCATTGGGCCTGGGAGTTTTTGACCGATCCCCGCTGGATCGGCTTTGACCGCGATCGTCTGCACGTAACCATCCATCCGGAAGATGAAGAAGCCTTTACGATCTGGCATGAAGAAATCGGTTTGCCGGAAGAGCGCATTGTGCGGATCGAAGACAATTTCTGGGATATCGGGGAAGGACCGTGCGGACCGTGTACGGAGATTTTTTATGATCGCGGTGAAGAATTCGGTGATCTGACCGATCCGGAATGTTACCCCGGCGGTGAAAACGAGCGCTTCCTGGAAGTCTGGAATCTGGTGTTTTCCCAGTACAACCACAACAAGGACGGGTCATACACCCCATTGCCGAGCAAAAATATCGATACCGGGGCCGGACTGGAACGCCTGGCTTCCATTTTGCAGCAGGTGGACTCCAACTTTGATACCGACCTGTTTCAGCCGATCATTCATAAGACGTGCCAAATTGCCGGCGTGCGCTATGGAAGCGATGAAGATGCGGATGTCGCCTTGAAAGTGATCGCTGATCATATCCGGACCATTACTTTTGCGATCGGGGACGGAGTGATGCCGTCCAATGAAGGGCGCGGATATGTCATCCGCCGTCTCCTTCGCCGTGCTGTCCGTTATGGCAAAACGATCGGAATCCATGAACCTTTCCTGTATCGCCTCGTCCCTGTCGTCGGGGAAATTATGGGCGGTCATTACAAAGAAGTGGTGCAGAAGCAGGAGCTGATCCAGCAGGTTACCCGCTCGGAAGAGGAACGGTTCCATGAAACGTTGAACGATGGGCTGGCGTTATTGGAGAAAATCACCCTGGACCTCAAACAACAAGGGGGAACGCAAATTTCAGGGGAGGACGCGTTCCGTCTATATGACACTTACGGATTTCCGCTCGACCTGACGGAAGATTATGCGAGAGAACATGGGCTAACCGTCGACCGCGAACAGTTTGAACAAGAGATGGAGAAGCAGCGTGAACGGGCCCGTCAAGCGCGCAGCGAAGGCGGAGGCATGAACGTCCAGGGCGGTGTATTGCATGATTTAAAGGTTAAAAGCGAGTTTGTTGGATATAATGAGTTGATAGTCGAAGCGAAAGTGGAAGCTATCATCGTCAAGGAAGAGCTCGTTGACGAGGTTAACGAAGGCACCGTATGCGATATTGTGCTGGACCGTACCCCGTTTTATGCCGAGAGCGGCGGTCAGGTGAGCGACATCGGCATGATCTTCTCGGATACGATGGAGGCAGAGGTAGAAGATGTCTCACGTGCACCGAATGGGCAGCATGTGCATACGGTACGCATTCGCTCCGGTTCGCTTCGGACAGGCGATCGGGTGACCGCTTCCGTATCCCGAAGCACGCGGGAAGATATCGTGAAAAACCATACCGCAACCCACCTTCTGCACAAAGCGCTCAAAGAAGTGCTCGGGGATCACGCCAATCAGGCAGGTTCACTCGTGGCTCCGGACCGATTGCGCTTTGACTTTTCGCATTTTGAACGGATCGAAAAGCCGAAGCTGGATGAAATTGAGCGCAGGGTGAATGAACAGATCTGGCTGAACACTAAACTGAATATCGAATACATGCCGCTGGAGGACGCCAAGGCGAAAGGGGCCACAGCCTTGTTTGGCGAAAAATATGGCGATATCGTGCGCGTCGTTCAGATCGGAGATTACAGCATGGAACTTTGCGGAGGCTGCCACGTCAAGCAGACCGGGGAGATCGGTTTGTTCAAAATTGTCTCCGAAAGCGGGATCGGTTCCGGTATCCGCCGTATCGAAGCAGTGACCGGACGACACGCCTACCGGTACATGGAAGAAAAGCTGGCTTTGCTGGATGATGCGGCGGCATTGCTGAAAGCAAAAAGCGACGATGTGCCCAAACGGATCGGTACATTGCTCGAGCAAATGCGACAAAGTGAAAGAGAGCTCGAGTCACTGCGTGCCCGCATCAGCCGAATGGAAGCGGAATCCCTCATCGACCAGGTAAAGGAAGTGGACGGTGTAAGGTTGTTGTCCGCTCGGCTCGATATGGATATCGACTCACTCCGGAAAACAGTGGATGATATGAAAGCACGGCTCAAATCTGCGATCATCCTGCTCGGTTCCGTGCGGGATAACAAAGTGTTGTTTGTCGCAGCGGTGACGCCGGATCTCGTGGAGAAAGGTTACCACGCGGGTAAAATTGTGAAACAGGCCGCTGCCTATTGCGGCGGGGGCGGGGGCGGACGCCCTGACATGGCTCAGGCCGGAGGAAAAGATCCATCCAAGTTAAATGAAGCTTTGAACCAGGCAGAGAACTGGATTAAAATTGTGTAAAAAAAAGGATTTAAAGTCCGCTTTATAGAATTGTAACGAAAAGGGTTGAACGAAAGTTTTAACGCGCTTGACTGCCGAAGGGGTAACGGAATTTCCGGGAGGTGGGCGAAAATGGATGACAACTTGGATAAAACAATGAAGTTCAATGTCAGAGCCGAAGATGCGGATACCGCTTCACCACGAGAAGTGTTGCTTGCGGTGTATGCTGCACTGCAGGAAAAGGGCTACAACCCGATCAACCAAATTGTCGGGTATTTGCTTTCCGGCGATCCGGCATATATACCGAGACATAACAACGCACGCGCTTTAATCAGCAAGAGAGAGCGTGACGAGTTAATTGAGGAACTTGTTCGCTCCTACCTGGAAAAAAACTGACATGCGGATTATGGGACTTGACGTCGGCGACAAAACCATCGGCGTTGCGGTCAGTGACGAAATGTTATGGACGGCCCAAGGGTTGGAAGTCATCCGTCGCAAGTCGGAGGCGGATGACTTTCAGCGTTTGTCCGAGCTTGTCCAAGAGTACGATGTAGGCCTCATCGTGGTGGGGTTGCCGAAAAATATGGACAATACGATCGGGCCTCGTGGTGAAATTTGTATCGAATTTGCCAGAATGGCCGAACAAAAACTAAAGGTGCCGGTTCGTCTGTGGGATGAACGGTTGACCACAGTGTCGGCGACGAAGGCGCTATTGGAAGCCGATGTAAGCCGCCGCAAACGGAAAAAGGTGATCGATATGGTGGCGGCGAACATGATCTTGCAAAGCTACCTAGATTATCGTCAGCGTGCGGGCGATCGCGGAGGTGAAAAAGAAGATGAAAGATGACAAACTGGAGCCGGACTTCATGGATGAGCCCGAAATGATTTATATCCCGGACGAGTCCGGAAACGAAGAAGCGTTTGAAGTAGTGATGCGCTTTGAAGTGGACGATTCCGATGCCAAGTATATGATGATCGTTCCGGTTGAAGCCGAAGACGGTGAAAGTGATGAAGTGTACGCATTCCGTTATGAGGAAGACGGGGATGACCTGAAGCTGTACACGATCGAAGACGAAGAAGAATGGAACATGGTCGAGGAAACGTTCCATACGCTGATGGGGGAATGGGAGGAAGAAGATCCGGAACAAAGGTAGCGGGATAGACGTCGAATGGATATGAAAAAGGCGGTTTATCCCGCTTTTTTTCTGGTGAACGGATTTGGAGGAGAACGAGTGTGAGTGACGGGAACGAAAAAACTACGCGGATAAGCAAGTTCAAATGGGGGCTGGGGATCTTTTTCATCCTGGCCTGTTTTTTGGCCGGAATCGTGCTCGGCCTGATCCTGTTTGTCACCCACGGACTGAGTCCGCTCGAACCGGGAGAGAGCGTGCGCCTGGAAATTGAACCGGGGATGAATACGCGAGCCATTGCGAAAAAGCTCGAACAGGAAGGCATCATTCGCAATGCGACCCTATTTACCTATTATGTGCGATACAAAAAAGAAGGGAGCCGATTTCAGGCCGGAGTTTACGACATGCATCCGGGCATGTCCCATGACGAGATCATTGCCAAATTGAATGCGGGGGATACGGTTCCGGAAGAAACGATACGTTTTACGATCCCGGAAGGGTTTACCGTAGAGCAGATGGCGAAACATCTGGCGCTGCTCGGCTATGTCAATCCGGATACATTTCTCGAATTGATTCAGCAGCCGGAGCAGTTTTCTTCACAAGTGGTGGAGCAAATTCCCGATCATCCCGATATCAAATTCCGGCTGGAAGGATATCTGTTTCCGGAAACATACGAACTGAAATCGGATGCGGATGAGCGGGAGATCATCGAGAGAATGCTGAAAGAGCTGGAACGTAAACTGGAGCAATTGCCGTCCGACTGGCGCGAACGGATGGAAGAACGGGGTCTTGACTTGCACCAGTTGTTAACGATTGCTTCGTTGGTCGAACGGGAAGTCGTTCTGGACGAAGAGCGCCCGATCGTGGCCGGCATCATCTATAACCGGCTGGAACGCGGCATGATGTTGCAGATCGATGCGACCGTGCAATATTTGTTCGAGGAACAGAAAGAAATTGTGGAATATCGCCATCTGGAAATCGATGATCCTTACAATACGTATCAAAATTTCGGACTTCCCCCCGGTCCGATTGCGAGCGCCGGACTCAAGTCGATCGAAGCGGCATTATATCCGGAAGAGACCCCATATCTCTTTTATGTCACCCGAAAGGACGGTTCAGGCGGACATTATTTCGCAGAAACGTATGAGGAACATCAGCGCAACATCGAGCTGAGCAAACAGGCCACGCCTGATTCTTGATGCTGGGAAAATGGAGAGTGAACGAGATGAAAAAGCCGGAATTGCTCATAACAGCCGGTTCATGCCGGGAAATTGAAACGTATGCAGCCAGCGGTGCCGATGCGGTGCAAATCGGGGAGAATCGTTATGGTGTCCGTATGCCCGGAAATTTCGATATCGCAGGGATCAAAGAAGCGATTCAGACCGCAAAGCAATGTGGTGTGCGCGTTTACGTCTCGGTTCATAATCTGATTCCGCATGAACGTCTTGATGGGCTGGGCGACTATTTGGAAAAATTGGCGGAATGGGAAGCGGACGCGATTATCTTTGGCGATCCGGCCGTACTGGTCACTTTGAAGGAACGGGGACTTCAAATGAGATTGCACTGGGATGGAGAGATGACCGCGACCAACGCCGAAACGGCAAATTTCTGGAAGAAACATGGTGCCGTTCGTGCCGTGCTTGCCCGCGAACTGAATCTGGAGGAGATCAAAATGTTTCGCAAACAGACCGATATGGAGATCCAGGTTCAGGTACACGGCATAACCAACATCTACCATTCGATGCGCCGTCTGGTGACCAGTTATATGGATCATCTCGGACGCCATACGCCGGATATGAAGTACGGGGCGGAACAAGGCCTGTATCTGGTCGAACATGAACGACGCGGACTCAAATTGCCGATTTTTGAGGATGATGCGGGCACGCATATTATGAGTCCGGACGATATTTGCATGATTGAAAATCTGGATGAACTGGCCGAAGCGGAACCGGACAGTTTGAAAATCGAAGGTTTGCTCAAGACGGAACAATATAATGAAACCGTCGTCCGCTGCTATCGGGAAGCGATCGACGCCTTGTATAGCGATCCCGAACATTACGAATTTGACGAGCAATGGCTGGAGAAAATTGAAGAATTGCAACCGCCGGGTCGTGAATTGAGTTACGGTTTTTATTATAAAGAACAGGTCTATTAATTTTTTTCTGCAGAAGGGAGGAGTGCTAATGGGCTCCGCAACCATCAAAAAACCGGAGTTGCTCGCTCCGGCCGGAAATCTGGAAAAACTGAAATTTGCCATTCATTACGGAGCCGATGCGGTCTATATCGGCGGGCAAAAATACGGTTTGCGATCGAATGCGGACAATTTCAGTTTTGAGGAGATGGAGGAAGCCGTCCGTTTTGCGCGGAAGTATGGAGCTAAAATATTTGTCACCACGAACATCTACGCCCACCATGAAGACCTGGACGGACTGGAAGAATACCTGTCCACTTTGCAAGATATTGGCATTTCTGCCTTCATCACAGCCGATCCGGTCGTCATCCTCGCAGCCAAGCGGGCGGCACCGAAAGTGGAGGTGCACCTGAGCACCCAACATTCGACGATGAACTATAAAGCTGCTCGTTTCTGGAAAGAAGAAGGGATTCCGCGCATCGTGCTCGCTCGCGAAACGAGTTTTGAGGACATCGAGCTGATCAAGCGCAATGTGGACATTGAGATCGAAACTTTTATCCATGGGGCCATGTGTTCGTCCATATCCGGCCGTTGCGTGTTGTCCAACCATTTTACAGACCGTGACTCGAACCGGGGCGGCTGCTCACAATCTTGCCGCTGGAAGTATGATCTGTATATGAAGGACAAGCGGTATCCGATGTTTTCCCCGGACGATGATGCGTTTACGATGGGCTCGAAAGATCTTTCCATGATCGAACATATTCCGCGCTTGATCGAAATCGGAGTCGACAGTTTTAAAATTGAAGGGCGGATGAAAAGCATCCATTATGTGGCTTCCGTCGTCAGTGCATACCGGCAGGCGATCGATGCCTATCTGAGCGACCCTGAAGGGTATCAACTGAAAGAAGAATGGGTGGAGCAAATCGAGAAAGCAGCCACCCGTCCGCTCGGCAGCGGCTTCTATTTTGCCCCGCCTGAAAGCACCGGCCACATCTACGGTTCTGAAGATCACTCCCCCGGTTACGATTTTGCCGGACTCGTGCTCGATTACGATGATTCGACGAAGATAGCCAAAATTCAACAACGCAATCATTTTCGGCCTGGACAAACGGTCGAGTTCTTCGGTCCCGATGGAAGAAGTTTTACCCAGACAGTGGGAACGCTGTGGGATGAACAGGGGCAGGAAATTGACGCCGCAAGGCATCCGCTGCAAATTGTGCAATTTCGCGTCAACCGTCCGGTCCGGAAATGGGACATGATGCGAAAACAGATCTAGTCTGTTTTCATATAGGTGATCGGGGACATGTATAGGCGATCAGGGATAGATCAGGGATAGATATAGGCGGTAAGGGGTATGTCCGAACGGGCATGCCCCTTACTTTGTTCCTGCTCTATTTTTCATAGGGAATAGAGGATTTTGCCAATCGATGTCGAAATATGATATATCATGGCCGTACATAGACGCTTTGATGCAACAACATAAACGAGGCAAGGGGTGTTATAACAGTGTTCAAAAAAAAGAAAAAGCCACAAAGCGTTGACGAACAAAAAGAGAGCCGGGGACAAAAAGCTAAGGAAACAGATCGTTCCGGTCATTTGTCCGGAGCCTTCTCCAAAATGAAGCTAAAAAAGAGTGCTTTCAGCTTTAATCCTTCTAAATCCGTCGGAGGCAAAATTTTTGTTGCTTTTTTTGTCAGTATCGTTCTCCTGGTTTTGATCGTCGGAATGATTTCGTACCAGATCTCATCCAATGTGATTCAGAACAGCGTTTCCGATGCTTTGAAACAGACGTTGATCCAGGCTTCGGAAAGATTGGATATGACCTATGAACGATATGAATCGATGTCACTGGAATTTATTCTCGATCGCAACCTGAACGATCTGTTTGGCGAATACATAGCGGGGGATTTGGGAGAAAGAATCACTCTTCGCCGCACGTTGGACGACCGGGTTTCCGGCATGGTGTTCAGCGATGATGCATTGCAGGCCATACATATCATCGAACTGAATGGAGATGTGTCCCATTCGATCGGTTCGAGCTTGCGCAATAGCAATGTGGCTGAAGAAGAATGGTTTCAGCAAACGCTCGAAAAAGACGGCCGTGCCCACTGGATGGAAACCCGGCCTGAAGGTTACTCGGCAGATGCAAGAAACACGTTTGCGATCGCTCGCAAGATCAAGCATGTGAGCCGAAATCATGATATCGGCGTCGTCGTGTTGGAAATCAACATAAATGCGATCGGTAACCAGCTGGAACGCATTTCGTTCGGTGATTCAGGCGAGCTTTACGTCGTTGACGGAGAAGGAAACATTATGTTTTCCTTTGCAAATGAACAAATCGGAGGGGCGCTCGCGCTGACGGAGTCCGGCAAGGAAGGTATCGTTCTCGACGAAGAAGGACAAGAACGCCTGGCGGTTCAGGAAAAATCGAGAACGAGCAACGGCTGGTCTGTGATCGGCACCGTGCTCGTCGGAGAACTGGTGGCCGATGCAAGAGGAATCTTTACGGCGACGATCACGGTCGCAATTTTAGCAGCGATCTTGGCTGCAATTATCGGCTATGCCATCGCTCAGCTGATCGGCGGTCCGCTCAGACATTTGTCTTCGCTGATGGAAGAAGGAGCGCAAGGAAACTTGTCCGTACGGACCCAGTTCAAACACCGCGATGAAATCGGCCAACTGGGTAAAAGCTTCAATGAGATGATGGAACAGATCACCGAACTCGTCAGACAGACGAACGATTCGGCGCAAAACGTGCTGGAAACGGCGATCCGGTTGTCCGATGTGTCCAAACAGACGGCAGCGTCCGCCAAAGAAATATCCGTTGCTTCCGAACAAATTGCCGGCGGGGCGATGACGCTGGCTTCTGAGGCAGAGCGCGGCAATGAATTGACGCAAGGTATCGGTGAAAGAATGAAAGCCGTCATCGAATCGAATATGGTGATGGGGCAGTCGGCCAATGAAGTGCGTCTGTCCAGTGAACAAGGTGCCCAATATATGGCGACGGTCATAGAGAAAACAAACGAGACCGAAGAAATGACCCGTTCCATGGTGGAGAAAGTCGATCGGCTGAAAGAGAGCACCACGTCGATCCGTAAAATTCTTGACATGTTGAACAACATCACGAAACAGACGAACATTTTGTCCTTGAACGCGACGATTGAAGCTTCCCGTGCCGGTGCTGCCGGAAAAGGGTTTATGGTCGTGGCGGACGAAATTCGCAAGCTGGCCGATCAGTCCAAGGAATCGATTGATGTCGTAGGAGAGATTACCGAGACGATTCAAAGGGAGATCGACGAAACGGTACAAGTTTTGTCCGAAGCGTATCCGATCTTCCAGGAACAGACGAGATCGGTCAAGGAAGCCGATACGATTTTCCATAACGTGCAGCAACAGATGAATGAATTTATTAAAAACCTGGATGAAGTGACTTCTTCCGTTCAGCAGCTGGAAGAGGCACAGACGGTATTGTCCGAGGCCATGAGCAACGTCAGCGCCGTTTCACAGGAGTCTTCTGCGACTTCGGAAGAAGTGGCTTCACTTACGACGGAACAGCTCAAGGTAAGCGACGGTCTCGTTCAGTTGTCAGAGCAGCTGGAGTCTCTGTCCAAATCGCTGAAAGAATCGCTGAGCCGGTTTAAGATCTAAACCGCATGTAGTCTTGATGCCTTAGCGGCACAAGATGAGATTCGGAGTATCCATTTACAATTACGGATGGGTACTCCGATGTTTTTTTTTCAAACATTCGTACATAATACCTTCTGATCCATTTTTGTCCGGAATGCGAGCGGCAGGAAAGGGGGATGTTCGTGCAAGCGGACAAGCAAAGATCCGACATGTTAAGAAGAATCTTTCTCGTCCTGTTGGTTTTAAGCGCAGGTATAGGGCTGTTAGGGGCAAGGCTGTTCATGATTCAAGTGTGGGAAAAACGGCATTATTCTGTGAACGCTGTCAACCTGGTGCATCAATCCGTCATGCAGCGGTTGAGTGGCATGGTTCTCAATGACGGGCGCGGCCATTTCTATGACCGCCATCTTCGGCCTCTGACCGGGGAAAAGGTAAACGCGCTGGCTGTATTTCCGCTTTGGTACCGGCGTGATCGGCCCGCGCCGGAAACGGAACAGAAACTGGCGGAACTGTTGAACGTACCGCCGGAAAAATGGGAACGTTGGGTGAGTGAACTGGATGCTCCCGCATTGTGGAACAACGGGGAAAAAAAAGACGTCGTACCGCTCACGGAAGAGCAGGTGGCAAAAATCAAGAAACTTCATATCGCGGGCATCCGTGTCGTTCCTTATGAAAAGCGGTATCCTAATTCCTACCTGGCGTCCCATGCCATAGGCTTTACCAGTCAACACCCGGAACGTTTACGAAGCGAATATGCCGATCGCCTGGAAAGCGGCAGACTTGAAGCAAAGAGTCTCATCGGTGCCAGCGGCTTGGAAAAAACATTTGATCCTTTTTTGCACGGGCTGGAAAAAAGCATGATCTTCCATTTGGTCGACGCACACCATCGGCCTCTCAAAGGTGCGGGGATTCGTATGTACGAACCGGATCACCCTCTTTATCCGTTACGGGTCGTGACGACGCTGGACCAATCGATCCAGCAAGCAGTGGAACAAATCGTGGATGAAGGCGGGATGAAAGCAGGCGCCGTTGTCGTCATGGATACCGCGACGGCGGATATATTGGCGATGGTAAGCCGTCCCAACTTCGATCCGATCCGGGTCGACCCTCTTAAAGACGATTGGCGCAATTTGGCGGTGAAAGCAACGATTCCAGGATCGGTGTTTAAAATCGTGACGGCGGCGGCGGTGCTCGAACATGGCCGCGATGCTTTGAACACTTCATATTTTTGTTCCGGTGAGCTGGGACGTTATCGGTTTTCGTGCTGGAAGCCGGACGGCCACGGGCACATTACCCTGGCCGAAGCTTTCGCGCAGTCGTGCAATATTTCGTTTGCCCAGGCAGCGCTTCGTTTGGATTCGCAAGCATTGGAACGGACGGCTGACAAGCTTGGGCTTCTCGTCGAAAACGGGTGGAAGGACGAGCGTGGATTGGCGGGAAAAAAACCGTTCGTACAATTGGATGGCGAGGAAGCCGGACGCGTTTTCCTTCCCGACGGGGATGAAAACGACCCCGGCGCGATCGTGCAAGCCGCGATTGGGCAGCGGGACGTGCGTGTGTCGCCCCTTGCCGCGGCCAATATGATCGTGACGATCCTGAACGACGGGGTGGCCAAACGGCCGAGAATTGTCAGCGAAATTCGTTATAGTGACGGTACGTTGATGAAACGTTTTCCCACGCAGCGTCTTTTTGAGCATAAGTCGGGGATCCATCCTTACACCGCAGCGACCCTCAAGGAGTGGATGCAACTTGCCGTCAAAGAAGGGACAGGATCGCAGTTAAAAGATGCTGTGTGGTCGCTGGCGGGAAAAACAGGCACTGCACAGGCTCCGGACGGAAGCGGACAGATGAAGGAACATCAGTGGTTTGTCGGGTATGGCCCGGTTGAGACGCCTCGCTATGCGGTGGCTGTTTATGTACATGAAACAGACGGAAGACAGGGTCATATCGCCACAAGGTTGTTCGGGAAAATCATGGATCAGCTCGCTCAATTGGAACAAGACGGATCGGTGGATCCGTCTCTTTTTTTAAACATATTCAAAAACAAATAAACATATGATAGAATATAAAACAACAAAAACAAAAACAAACAAATACAAAACAAACAAAAACAGAGATGGAGGAGAACGATGATCGTCCAGAACTTGTGGGATGAAGAGAAAGCTTCGGCGTTAAAAGGAGGATTGGATGAGCTCGTTTACCGTTCCAACCTGCTAGGTTCGGATCGTTCTGTCTGCAACTGGGGCGGCGGGAACACATCGATGAAAACGACGGAGAAAGATTTCCGTGGCCGCGAGATCGAAGTGATGTGGGTAAAGGGGAGCGGCTCCGACCTGGCGACGATGGGAGCGAAAAACTTCACCGGGTTGCGCCTCGAAGATATCGCACCGCTTATGGAGCGGGACGATATGAGCGATGAAGAGATGGTCGCCTACCTGACCCATTGCATGATCGACAGCAAGCATCCGCGCATGTCGATCGAGACGCTTTTGCATGCCTTTTTGCCATTCAAGCACGTCGATCATACCCATCCGGATGCGATCATCAGCATTTGTTGTGCGGACAACGGCCGTGAGATTGCCGAGCAAATATTTGGAGATCGCTTCGTCTGGGTTCCTTATGTAAGACCCGGTTTTAAGCTGTCTAAAATGATCGCTGAAGGTGTGCGCGCCAATCCGAAAGCGGAACTGGTTCTGATGGAAAAGCACGGCCTTGTTACCTGGGGGGAAACGTCCCGCGAATGTTATGACAAAACGATTTCCATCATCAACGAAGCGGCTCGCTTCATCGAACAGAAAATCGAGGAGAAAAACGCTTTCGGTGGACAGAAATATCGTCCGCTTCCGCCTGAAAAACGCCGCGAAATTTTGGCGCAGGTGTTGCCGGTCGTTCGCGGTGCGGTCAGCGATCAGAAAAAGATGATTTTGTCCTGGGACGATGCGGACGATGTGCTTCAGTTTGTCAACAGTCACGATGCCTACGAACTTTCGCAAATCGGAGCAGCTTGTCCCGACCATCTCGTTCATACGAAACGGGTGCCGCTGTTTGTCGACTGGAATCCGGAAAGCGGGGATGTCGACGCATTGCTGGAGGCGGTGGTGAACGGCATTGAACAGTTCAAGGAACAATACCGGGCTTATTTTGAGCGCAACAAAAACGAGGGTGACCAGATGTTTGAACCGGCTCCGCGCGTCATCCTCATTCCGGGTATCGGCATGATCAATACGGGCAAAAGCTTGGCCATGGCCAGGGTAAGCGGTGCACTCTACCACCGTGCGATCGCCGTTATGAAAGGAGCGACAGCGCTCGGCCGCTTTGTATCTCTCAACGAAAACGAATCGTACAATATCGAATATTGGCCGCTCGAGCTGTATAAATTGACACTGGCCCCGCCGGAAGCGGAGTTTTCGAGACAAGTGGCATTCGTTACCGGTGGTGCCGGAGGGATCGGCAGCGCCACTTGCCGCCGTCTTGTCGCCGAGGGTGCGCACGTCGTGATCGCGGATCTGAACGCTCAGGGCGCACAGAAACTGGCGGATGAGTTGAATGCCCAATACGGTGAAGGTAGAGCCACTGCGGTCAAGATGGATGTCACGCAAGAAAAAGAAGTACAAAACGCTTATGCCGAAGCGGTGCTCGCCTATGGAGGGGTGGACATCATCGTCAACAACGCGGGTTTGGCAACATCCAGCCCCTTTGACGAAACGTCGTTAGAAGAGTGGAATTTGAATATGAACGTGCTCGGCACCGGATATTTTCTGGTCGCCCGCGAGGCATTCCGGTTGATGAAAAATCAGAATCTCGGCGGCAACATGGTGTTTGTCGGCTCGAAAAACTCGATTTATGCTGGAAAAAATGCAGCAGCTTACAGTTCAGCCAAAGCGTTGGAGACCCATCTCGCTCGCTGTATCGCAGCGGAAGGCGGTCAATATGGAATCCGCGTCAATTCGGTGCTCCCGGATGCTGTGTTGCAAGGGTCGCAAATCTGGAACTCGGCATGGCGCAACGAACGTGCGGCTGCTTACGGCATCCAGCCCGATGAACTGGAGGATTATTACCGGAAGCGCACGACGCTTCTCGTCAACGTGTATCCGGAAGATATCGCCGAAGCGATCGCATTTTTCGCTTCGTCGAAAGCTGCGAAGACGACCGGTTGCATGCTGACGGTGGATGGTGGCGTACCTGCGGCATTTACGCGCTGAGGCTCAAGGCTTGTTCACGCGCTAAAATGCCTGACGCCTTCACGCGCGAATGCCTTTATACGCGAATATGAAGAGAGGAGGAGAAGGTTATGGCCAAGGGACATCGGCATTGGGTGATTCCCGATGCCTACATTCCACCCCAAAGCAGCGGAAATTTGCCCAGTCATGAGGCGATCTGTGTGCTGAACCTGAGCGATAAGGAAGCTTCGTTAAGCATCACCGCCTATTTTGAGGACCGGGAGCCGCTCGTCGGTATACAGGAAACGGTGGGGGCCCGCCGCACAAAACATATCCGCACCGATGCGCTCTCCAAAGACGGGGAAACGATTCCGGCGGGCGTGCCCTACGCGCTTGAAGTGGAAAGCAGCGTGCCGATCTATGTCCAGTACAGCCGTCTCGATTCAAGCCAGCCCGAACTGGCGCTGATGACGACAATGGCATATCCGATTACGTAATGTACGTCATGACAAAGGAGAAAGGATGAGAGCAGAATGACGGACCGCGCTTATGCTTTGTTTGAGCAGCAACAAAAAGATCGGGGAATCGATCTGGAAAAAGTAAAGGAGAAACTGAAAGCACTCCAAGTGGAAACGCCGTCATGGGGATACGGCGACTCCGGCACCCGTTTCAAAGTATTCCAGCAGGTAGGGGTTCCGCGCAATCCGTATGAAAAGTTTGAGGATGCGGCGCAGGTGCACAAATTTACAGGCATTTGCCCTTCGGTAGCGATCCATATACCGTGGGACAAGGTGGATGATTATGCCGATTTAGCGCGTCATGCCCGCGAACTTGGCCTGAAAGTCGGCGCGATCAATCCGAACTTGTTCCAGGATGACGATTATAAATTTGGAAGCGTTACAAACGTCGATGCCCGCATCCGCCGCAAGGCAACCGATCACTTGCTGGAATGCGTCGAGATCGCGAAAGCGACGGGTTCCAAAGTGCTCAGTCTCTGGTTTGCGGATGGTACCAACTATCCGGGTCAAGGCGATTTCCGCCGCCGCAAGCACTGGATGTATGAATGCTTGAAAGAAATGTACGATGCGATGGACAGCGATATGCGCATGCTGATCGAATACAAGTTTTTTGAGCCGGCTTTTTACCATACGGATCTTGCCGATTGGGGTATGGCATACAATATGGCGCTGAAATTGGGTCCGCAGGCGCAAGTTCTCGTCGATACCGGGCACCATGCCCAAGGGGTCAATATCGAACATATCGTCGCTTATCTCATCGATGAAAAACGGCTTGGCGGTTTCCATTTCAACAGCCGCAAATATGCTGACGACGACTTGATCGTCGCTGCACACAATCCGTATGAACTGTTCCTGATCTTCGTAGAAATTTTGAATGCCATGCATGACCCCGATGAGGAAGTACGGAAAACGGCGGAAAATATTGCGTATATGCTCGACCAATGCCACAATCTCGAACCGAAAATACCGGCCATGATCCGTTCGATCATCAATGTGCAGACGCAATATGCCAAGGCGCTGCTGGTCAACTTCGATGAATTGAAAGAAGCACAGTCAAAAAATGATGTGTTGGCGGCTGAAAACGCCGTGCGTGAAGCATTCGAAACCGATGTGCGACCGCTGCTCAGCGCCGTGCGTGAAGAGATGGGGGTTCCGCAAGATCCGCTGAAAGCGTATATGGAAAGCGGATATGGCGAAAAAATATTAGCACGAGGCAAAGGCGGTGCAAGCTGGTGAGGGTGCTGGCGATTGACCTCGGCGCCGAAAGCGGTCGCGCCATCAGCGGCTGCATCCGCAATACGCGCCTTGTCACGGAAGAGATTCATCGCTTTCCGAATGACCCGGTGCAAGTGGGAGGCCACTTGCACTGGGACATATTGCGCCTGTATCATGAATTAAAAGCAAGTATTTTGAAGGCGAAACAGTTAGGCTCCATTTCCGGCCTCGGTATCGACTCGTGGGCAGTCGATTTCGGATTGATCGCACCTGGCGGTCAACTGCTCGGCAATCCGTACCACTACCGCGACCGATTAAGCGCCGGCATGATGGAAGAAGTGCTTCAACGAGTGCCGAAACAGGATATCTTTCAAGGCACGGGGATCCAGTTTTTGCCTTTCAACACCATCTATCAACTGTACGCCCTGAAACAACAAGATTCTCCTTATCTGAAAGAGGCAGATGCCCTGCTGATGATACCGGATCTGCTTCGTTATTTTTTGACCGGAGAGAAAAAGAGCGAGTTTACGAACGCGACGACGACGCAGCTGTTCCATCCGATCAAGCGCGATTGGAATCGGGAATTGGCGAATCGTCTCGGCATCCCGGACCGATTGTTTCAGCCGGTCGTGGAACCGGGAACCGTCATTGGACCGGTTCAAAGCAGCATCGTAAGTGAACTTGATCTTGCAGAAGCATTCCCGGTCATCGCGGTCGCTGAACATGACACGGCTTCCGCTGTGGCGGCCGTGCCGGCGCCAGATAGCGACTTTGCCTATTTGAGCTGCGGTACGTGGTCGCTGTTAGGGACGGAGACGAAACAGCCGGTTCTCAATGAGCAGGCACTTGAGTTAAACTTTACGAATGAAGGCGGTGTCAAGGGCACCTACCGCTTGTTGAAAAATATTATGGGACTGTGGCTTTTGCAGCAATGCAAGCGGAAATGGGACCGGGCTGGGCAAGAAGTGACCTATCCGGAATTGGTGAAAGAAGCTGAGCATGCGCCTCCGTTTAAAGCGTTCGTCGACCCGGATGCGCATATGTTTTTGAATCCGCCGGATATGCCAGCCCAGATCATCCGTTATTGCCGGGATACGAACCAGCCTGTGCCCGAATCGCGTGGGGAAATCGTGCGTTGTGTCCTGGAAAGCCTGGCGCTGAAATATCGATATGTGTTGGAGCGCACAGAGCAACTGTCCGGCAAACGTTTTTCGCGTCTGCACATGGTCGGCGGCGGAACCCGGAACCGGTTGCTGTGCCAGTTTACTGCCAATGCGATCGGACGCCCCGTATGGGCGGGGCCGGTGGAAGCCAGCTCGATCGGAAATGTCGCGATGCAACTCATCGCGCTGGGGGAACTGTCGGATGTGGATGAAGCGAGAAGCCTGATCCGTCAGTCGTTTGAGATTGTGGTCTATGAACCGGATCATTCGGCGCAAGAGTGGGATGAGGCATACGGAAAGTTTTGTGAGCAGTTGGAGCAAAATGTTACGTAAACCGGGTGAAATGGCCATGTTAGCAGCAGAACGAGGGGAAAAAATCGTACAGCTTGTCAATGAACGCGGCAGCGTGCGTGTTTCTGAGCTGAGTGAAAGGTTCGGCGTCACCGAAGAAACGATTCGCAGAGATCTCGACCGGCTGGAACGGGAAGGCAGGCTCAAGCGGAGTCATGGTGGCGCCATTTCACTGAAAGAAATGCAACCGGAAGTACCGTATTTTGAACGGGAGATTACGAATGTAGCTGAAAAACAGCGCATCGCTCGCCGCGCTGTCCAGCTTGTCAACGAGCATGACTTTATCATTTTGGACGCCAGTTCCACCGCCTGGTATATGGCGGCAGAACTGGCGGATATGCCTTTGACCGTATTGACGAACTCGATCAAAGTGGCGATGGAGCTGGCCGCCAAGGAAAAAATCCGCCTCATCTCCACCGGCGGCCTTCTGTCGCCTCGCTCGCTTTCATACGTCGGTCCGCTGGCGGAGCAATCGCTCGATCGCTACCATGTAGCCAAGGCGTTTATTTCCTGCAAGGGTCTCCATGTGGAGAGGGGATTGACCGAATCCAACGAACTGCAGGCCAGAATCAAACAAAAAATGATGAACATCGCAGATGAAGTTTACGTGTTGGCGGATCATAGCAAATTCGGTGTCCAATCTTTCGCGATCGTGGACGGGATCGAACGTGTTACCGGCATCATCACCGACGGCGGTGTGGACCGAAAGCAGGTTGAACGGTTTCGGGAAAAACAGATCGAAGTGATGATGGTGTAGCGAGGACTTGATTGCGGCGCTGTTTTGGCGGACAATGGATATGTCACATCCCGTAGATGCTGCCGTTAGCGGGATCGTATGGACAGCGAAGGGGGAACCGGACTTGAAAGTAAAAATTGCTTATGGGGACGACGGGCTCGTCATCGAAGTGCCGGACGGAGCCGACGTGCTGGAGCCGGCACATGTACCGGGTCTGAAAAATGAAAAAGAGGCCGTATTTGAAGCGTTGCGCAACCCGATCGGCGCACGCCCGCTCAAGGAAATCGTCAAGAAGGACGACCGCGTCGTCATCGTGATCAGCGATATTACCCGGCCTACGCCCAACGAGCGTCTCATTCCGTGGATCCTGGAGGAATTGTCACACGTCCCTCGCAGCCAGGTGACGATTTTGAACGGAACAGGTACGCATCGCGACCAGACGCGTGAGGAATTCGTTCAGATGCTTGGCGAGGAGGTCGTGTCGACATGCCGGGTGATCAACCACCATTGTCGTGAAAAGGAGGAACTGGTATCGATCGGCACCAGTTCGTTCGGTGGTGAAGTCTGGTTAAACAGGGCGTATGTCGAAGCGGACGTACGCATCGTGACCGGTTTTATCGAGCCGCACTTTTTCGCCGGCTTTTCCGGTGGTCCGAAAGGCATCATGCCTGGCATCGCCGGTCTGGAAACGATCCAGACCTTTCATAGTGCGAAAATGATCGGCCATGAAAAAGCGGCATGGGGCGTGCTGGAAGGCAATCCGTTGCAGGAAATGGCATGCGAAGTGAACCGCATGTGCCCGCCCCATTTTTTGCTGAACGTTGCCCTGAATGACAAGCGGGAGATTACGGCCGTTTTTGCCGGGGACTGGTATGAAGCCCATCGCGCTGGCTGCGAATTTGTCAAGCGCCACAGCATGATCGCCTGCAAACATCGCTATGATGTCGTCATCACGAGCAATGCCGGTTATCCATTGGATCAAAACTTGTATCAGGCGGTAAAAGGGATGAGTGCGGCGCACAAAATCGTTCGCCGCGGCGGTACGATCATCTGTGCTGCGGAATGCCGCGATGGATTGCCGGATCACGGCAACTATGCCCAAATTCTGAAAATGGCGGACAGTCCGGAAGCACTGCTCAAGATGATCGAGCAGCCTTCGTTTCAGATGATGGATCAATGGCAGGTGCAAAAACAGGCGGTTGTGCAGTGCTGGGCCGATGTACATGTGTATGCGTCGTTGTCCGATGAAGAAATTCGCGATGCGAAACTGATACCGTGCAGAGACATCTCCCAATTGGTAAAAAGGCTTGAGGGAGAATTTGGCCCCGGTATGACTGTGGCTGTATTGCCGCAAGGGCCGCTGTCCATACCCTATGTGGAAAATGAAAACGGGGAGTGAACATCATTGCGATTGAAAGATAAGGTGGCGCTGATTACCGGTTCCGGCTCCGGGATCGGTAAAAGCACAGCGCTTTTGTTTGCCCAGGAAGGCGCCGCAGTGATCGTGAACGATTTGAATAAAGAAGCCGGAAATGAAACGGTTGAACAGATCCGCAGCGAGGGCGGACAAGCCTTGTTTATCCAAGCAGACGTAACGGATCCGGCTTCGGTGCAGAAGATGGTCCAGACCGCATTGACTGAATTTGGGCGTATCGATATTTTGTTCAACAACGCCGGCATCAGCGGTGTCGGACGGTTGCATGAAATCGAGCCCGAAGATTGGGACAAGATTATGAGCGTGAATGTCAAGGGCGTATACTTGCCGAGCAAATATGTCGTGACGCACATGATGGAAAGAAAGAGCGGTGTCATTATCAACATGTCGTCATGCATCGCGGAGATCGGGCTTGCCCGGCGCGCTTCTTATGCTGCCACCAAAGGGGCTGTACTGGCGCTCACCAAATCGATGCAGGTTGACTACGCTCCTTACAACATCCGTGTCAATGCTCTGTTGCCCGGAACGATATTCACCCCCTTCGTCGAAAAGTATTTAAAAGAGTCTTATGATGATCCTGATGCTGCGATCGAACAGATCAAAAAAAGACAGCTGAGCGGCGAGCTTGGCAGACCGGAAGATGTGGCGAAAGCAGCTTTGTTTCTCGCTTCCGACGAATCTTCGTTTATGATGGGTTCCCCGCTTTACATCGATGGTGGGGTCGTTTTCGGCAAAAATGCCTGAGGAATGCTGAAGGATGAACAATGCTTAGGAGGAATGACGGACATGAAATTGTTTACTTTCTTGAAAAACGGCCAGCCGACGCTAGGCGTAAAAACGGACGCTGGCATCATTGACATCGCAGCTGCGCTTCAGGAAAAACCACAGCCTGGCGTACCGACGGACATCATGGATGTAATTTCCGGCGGGGAACAAATGGTGGAAGCGCTGGAGCGTTATGTGTCCGATCTGTCCGGAGTAAAGACGCTCGATGAAGACACAATCGAATGGGGGGCTTGTGTAACCCGTCCGAGCAAAATTATTTGTGTCGGGCTCAATTATCGCAAACATGCGGATGAAACCGGGGCCAAATATCCGGAAGTGCCGATTTTGTTTAACAAGTTTCAAAACGCGCTTGCCGGTCACAAGCAAAACATCGCTGTTCCCAGCGTGACCGAAAAGCTGGATTATGAGGTCGAGCTGGGCATCGTGATCGGCAAAACGGCCAAAAATGTGAGCGAAGAATCTGCGCTCGATTACGTGTTTGGATACTGCACGGCCAATGACCTTTCTGCAAGAGATTTGCAAATGAGGACGCCGCAATGGATGCTTGGAAAAACGTGTGACGGATTTTGTCCGGTCGGTCCTTATCTCGTCACCAAAGACGAGGTAGGAGATCCGCAAAACCTGCAATTGAAAACGGTGGTCAACGGCGAGATCCGGCAAAATTCCAACACGTCGGATATGATCTTCTCCTGCCGGGAAATCATCAGTTATATTTCCAAGCACATGACGCTTGTTCCCGGGGATCTGATCTTGACCGGAACGCCGGAAGGAGTCATCATGGGATTCCCGCCGGAAAAACAAAACTATCTCAAGCCCGGAGACACAGTAACGGTAGAGGTAGAAAAGCTGGGAGCTTTGACAAATACGTTTGTTAAAGAATAAAATGATATAACGGGATAAACTTTTGGATGGGTACGGACAGATCGTTCAGTCACCTGGGCTGGCTGTCCGTATTTTTCTTGCAGGAAAGGAAGAGTAACGTTGGCTCGCTATATATCAATCGCGTGTATCGTCTTGTTTGCAGCATTGACGCTGACCTATCTGTCATCGGCTGACAAAGTCCAAACCGATCAACTGGAGCCTGTAGCGAATGAGGACCAACTGCAACGAATCCGGACTGAACATACGCCGGGGCTGAAGTTGGCGGAGGAACTCGGTCTTACGCGCAGCTTTGAGCAACGCTATGAAATACCGGGGACGGATTACACGCTCCAGTTTGATAAGGTTTGGTATAACAGCGAATATATTTATTTCTTTTACAACATCGATTTTGGTGATGAACCGGTAACCAACGGGGAAGTGCCGTCGCTGCAATTTCGGGTGTCGGTTGCCGACCAGGACAGCATGCGGGACCAGGGGACATTCACCAAAAGCTGGGCCCCCGAGAACGGTCTCGTGCTGGAAAACCGTTATTACCACAGGGTGATGACCCATGCCCTGAAAGATGAAAAGTTTGAGACGCTCACCGAAGTCGATGCAATCCGGTTGACCCAGATTGAGGTGAAGATCGGAGAACAGGTGTATCACCTGCCCTCTGATATCATCCTTGAAGTTGATTTTGATGCACGCGATGAACAGGAGATCCACATTCCGCTCGATGATCAAGTCCAGTTCGCAGACCATAACCTTCATTTTACAAAACTGGTGCTGGGCACGGCCAAAAATGTCCTCTATTTCCGGTTTGAGCCCGGTTCGGATCCGTTTCAATTGTCGGACCTGGTCGCAGAGCTCAGATCGGGCAACGGTGAGGTGCGGACGCTTGCGCCCGCGTTTGTTCGCATGATCGACGACGGCACGTATATCGCGCAATTCGATCCGTTCGACAGCTGGCCGGAATCGGTACAACTTCAGCTGGATGCCCTGCACTTGATCAGTGAAGAAGGTTTTCGTTACCGGTTGAACACGAGTGAATGGCCCCCGCCACTAGAGAACGCAGATAGGGTAGAATGGGAATTAAAAGAGCTTATCGACTCTTTTTATGATACGGACATCTATCTGGAAAAGCTTGTGGTGAATGATGAGGGCGTCTATGTGCAAATCCGTTATGATTCCGGCAAGCGCAAGGAAGGTGCTTGGCTCTATGCTTCTTCCTTGCAGGATCGGCTCTGGTACGAGGACGGTTCCTGGGACGGCGGAATGTTGTTAGAAGTGGTTAATGATAGCGGGCAACGTGCAGAAATTGAAAAACGGGACCACGACGAGAACGGCTACGGGTTTTTGTTGCCGATGGATTTTGTGACGGAATCGGAATGGATAGAGTTCAGTGTGGATCGGCTCATGGTGGAAGTGAGCGATAGCCAGATGCTGGAATGGGACATCAGGAGGTGAGGCGTGTGGAAGTCATCCGTGTGTCAAGAAAGAGAAGCTATGAACAGATCGTCGAACAGATCCGTCAGCAAATATTGAGCGGAAAGCTCAAGCCGGGTGATCGGCTTCCCTCCACGCGGGAGCTGGCCGAAAAATTTTCGGTCGGCCGTTCATCCATGCGGGAGGCATTAAGTGCGCTAAAGGCGATGGGGCTGGTGGATATCCGTCAGGGAGAAGGAGTCACGGTCCGGAAATTCAGCGCAGACCAGATGGAGATTCGCCTGCCTGCCGTATTGATGAGCAAAGAGGCGATACTGGAACTGCTAGAGGCACGCAAGGCGCTGGAAACCTCCAATGCCCGCATTGCGGCAGAAAAAAGAACGGAGGATGATCTGCGCACATTTGAGCGCATCTTGAATGAAATGGAGCTAAGTCTCGGCGACGGAGAACGAGGGGAAAAATGGGATCTTGAATTTCATCTTGCTCTCGCAGAAGCGACCCACAACCGTGTCATGGTCAAATTGTTAAAGACGATCTCCGGTCAGATGGAGGCAGCGATCCGCGAAACGCGGCGCCGGCATATGTATGAGGACAGAGCGGTGGCGGAACGATTGTGGAAAGAACACCGCGATATTTACTTGGCGATTCAAAACGGTGATGCCCGTCTCGCCGCTGAAATGATGGAGCGTCACTTGCGACATGTCGAGATGACCGTGATGGCCAATACGAAGCTGAATTGAACAGCGCGTCCTCCTATTTTTACCAACATGTCTGATAACCTGATCATAATACCTTTGCGAGAAGGGGCGGTAGAAAGATGAAAGTATCGATCATGATCACTTGTCTGGCCGATGCCATCTATCCGAAAGTGGGGGAAGCGATGGCTCGGATTTTGGCTCGCTACGGCATTGAGGCCGACTTTCCGCAACTGCAAACCTGCTGCGGTCAACCCGCATTCAATAGCGGCTATTGGGATGAAGCGCGTGCATCGGCGCTCACGATGCTGGAGGCGTTCCAGGAAAGCGATTTTGTCGTCACCCCGTCCGGATCATGCGCCGGAATGATCCACCATTACTACCTGAAACTGTTTGAATCGGATGAGGCACGCTACCGGCAAGCGGAGGAACTGATCGACAAAACGTACGAATTTTCCCGTTTTCTCGTGCATGTGATGGGTGTGACGGATGTGGGGGCTCATTTTCCGCACAAGGTGACCTACCATCCTTCCTGCCACGGTTCACGCCTGCTCGGGGTCAAGGATGAACCGCTGAAGCTGTTGGAGCATGTGCGCGGACTCGAGCTCATACCGCTTCCCTATGCTGAAGATTGCTGCGGGTTCGGCGGAACGTTTTCGGTGAAAATGTCCGACATTTCCGGGGCCATGGTCAGCGAAAAAGTAGACCATGTGTTGGAAACCAAGGCCGAAGTGCTCGTCGGGATCGATCTCGGTTGCCTGATGAATATTGCCGGACATTTGCGACATCGCGGCCAGTCGCTGAGGGTCATGCACCTGGCAGAGCTGCTTGACGAGGGGATGGGGGTGACTGCTTAAATGAAGGCGACGAATGAACAAACGGTGTTAGAACGGGCGAAGCAGGCCCTGAATGATGAGTTTTTGCGAAATGCGGTGAAACTGACGACCGAAAAATTGAAAAACGGCCGGTTGTCGGCAGCAAAACAGCTGGGCAACTGGGAGGAATGGCGGGAACGGGCCAGACAAATCCGGCAGCATACGATCGCCCATCTCGACTATTATTTGAATCAATTTGCCGATCAAGCACGCAAGCAGGGTGTGCACGTGCACTTTGCCAAGGACGGCAAAGAGGCTGTGGAGATTGCGATCCGTATTGCAATTTCGAAACAGGCGCAAACCGTCGTCAAATCAAAATCGATGGTTTCTGAAGAAATTCATATGAATGAAGCACTTGAGCAAAACGGAATCGAATCGGTGGAAACGGATCTGGGGGAATATATTATCCAGCTGGCGGGAGAAATGCCGTCCCATATCATTATCCCGGCCATTCACAAAAATCGTAAGCAGATCGCTGAATTGTTGTCACGCGATGCCAACGAGACGCTTGCGCCGGATACGGCTGTGCTGGCGGGATATGTACGGAAGAAGCTGCGTGAAAAGTTTCTGGCTGCGGATATCGGCATGACCGGCTGCAACTTTGCCATCGCGGAGACCGGCTCCATCGTCCTGTTCGAAAATGAAGGAAATGCACGAATGGTCAGCACTTTGCCCAAAACACAAATCACGCTGATGGGCATGGAACGGATTGTGCCAACCTGGGATGACCTCGAAGTGATGGCGACGATGCTTCCGCGTTCGGCTACCGGGCAACGTTTGACGGTCTATATGTCAGGCATCACCGGACCAAGGCGGCCGGATGACGGGGACGGACCGGAAGAAATGCATGTCATTATTCTGGACAATGGCCGTTCACTGCAACTTGGCGATCCCGAGTTTCAGGAACTGCTCCACTGCATCCGTTGCGGCGCCTGCCTGAATGCTTGCCCCGTATACCGGCATATTGGCGGCCATTCGTACGGAAGTACGTACAGCGGGCCGATCGGGGCGGTGCTCAAGCCAGCGCTCAACAAAAATGTGCTGGAGTGGGATGATGTGGCCAATGCATCGAGCCTTTGCGGCGCTTGTTATGAAGCATGTCCGGTCAAAATCCCGTTGCACGATATGCTCGTCTATTTGCGTCGCCGCAAAAATGAGGCAGGAGCGGGCTTGTGTTCCGAAAAATGGATGATGAAAGGTTTCAAGGTGGTCATGGCGAAACCCCATCGTTTGCGTGCGGTATTGAAAGCCGGACGCCTGGGACAAATGCCGCTCGTTCGGGACGGAGCGATTTCAGCACACCTTGGTCCCCTGAAAGGATGGACCGCATACCGCCGCTTTCCGGCTCTTGCCAAGCCATCGTTCAGGGAACGTTGGCCTCACTTGCAAGCGGAACTGAAAGAAAAGGCGCGGCGTGCAAGTGTGAAAGAGCACGTTCAACTTCGCCTCAAACAAATACGGGAAAAACGAACAAAAAAGACAGGGGGGAATCGCGATGAATGAGCAGGAGCAAGCGCAGCGACAGTTTATCGTCAACATTTCGCAACGTCTGGGCCGACCGATGCCCAAAACACCGCCTGAACATCCGTTCCGCGGGGCCCCTCCTTTCTGGAAGGAACATACCCGGGCCATTGCGGCGGATCCAGCGCGCATGATCGCCCAATTTATCGAATGTTGGCAGCAAGCCGGCGGCGAAGCAAAGTCATTTCCGAGTCTAGACGGCCTTCGAACGTTTATTGTGGATACAGCGACCGAAATGAAAGCCCGTGCGTTCATCCGTCACCGCCATCCCCTGCTCGATGAATTGAAGCTGGAGGAAGAACTTTCGGAATCCGATTGGACAGTATGGGACGGGCAGCGGCCGGAAGAGATGAAAAACAAGGCCAATGCTGCCGATATCGGAGTGATCGTGGCCGATTATGCGGTCAGCGCGACCGGTACGATCGTGACGATGTCCAGTGCGGACAAGGGCCGTTCGGTCAGCCTGCTCCCGCCGATGCTGATCGCGATCGTTCCCGCTTCGTGCATTCGGTCCAGTCTCGGGGAAGTGATGTCCCAAATCAGTGCCATCGGCATGGAACGTATGCCTGCTGGTATCCATTTCATTTCCGGGCCGAGCCGTTCCGCTGACATCGAAAATGACTTGACGATCGGGGTGCATGGACCGGGTATCGTTTATGCGTTGATCTTTGAAGACCGCTAAACACGTTACGGTAGCCGACAGATCGTAAAACTTGAAGCCGTCAAGTTTTACGATCGCTCCATGTCAAAAATCGCAAACGTGAGATCATGCTTGTTTACATGGCATTATCTCGTATACAATAAGGTAAAATGTGCATTCGATGACCAGGCCTGGAAAGGGACCAGCGGGGGAGGAATCAACCATGAAAATCATCGTGGCACCGGATTCATTCAAAGGGTCTTTGTCAGCCAAAGAAACGGCGGAAGCAATGCAAAGAGGAATATTGCAAGTGGTGAAAAACGGTGAAGTCGTGCTGATGCCGATGGCGGATGGAGGGGAAGGGTTTGTAGATGCGATGGCCGCTGCTTTGAACGGGCAACTGACAGAAGTGGACACATTCGACCCGTTGGGGCGGCCGATCACCGCAGCTTATGCCCTTGTGGATGACGGGCAAACGGCGATCATCGAGACGGCCGCTGCCTCGGGACTGACATTGCTGAAAAGGGACGAAAGAAATCCGCTGAAAGCGTCTACCTACGGTACGGGTTTGCTCGTGCGCCACGCGATTGAACGCGGTTGCAAGACGATCTATATCGGGCTGGGCGGGAGCGCCACCAACGATGGAGGGATCGGATTGGCCCAGGCGCTCGGCTATCGTTTTATCGGGGAATCCGGCCATGAGCTTGACATCAACGGCCGCGGCCTGGAAAAAATCGCGCACATCGATGCTTCCAACCGGCTTGGCGCGCTGGACGACGTGCAGGTGATTGCGGCGTGCGATGTCGATACGCGGCTGTGCGGAGAGCAGGGAGCATCCGCAGTGTTCGGACCGCAAAAGGGCGCGACACCGGAAATGGTGCAATTCCTGGATGGAGTGCTCCGTTCTTTGGCGGATGCCGTTAAAAGCCATCTCGGGTTCGATATGCTAACTCTTGCAGGCGGAGGCGCTGCAGGGGGGCTGGGGGCCGGTTTGGCTGCCTTTTGTGGAGCAACATTGCAAAACGGAATCGATCTTGTGCTTCGCGCATGCCGGTTTGAGGAAAAACTGCCCGGTACGGACCTGATCTTGACCGGAGAAGGCAATACGGATGAACAGACGCTGATGGGTAAAGTGCCTGTCGGCATCGGAAAAAGGGCCAAGCAAGCCCATGTACCGGTCGTCTGCCTGTCAGGAGGGTTGGGAAAGCGGTATGAACGGGTAAAAGAAGCCGGAATTTCCGCTGTTTTCAGCATTATGCCGCGACCCGCTTCTCTTGATGAAGCGATGGAAAACGCTGCGGAATGGATCGAAGAGGCAAGCCGGGAGATCATCTCACTCTGGTTGGCTGCACAAAAGCGGTGATGGCCTATGACCGTGACCGCTTTGCTTTACATATGGGCATTGTCTGTTTTCCTGTTTTGGATCGCCGTGCTTTACGTGACCCATCGAGGATGGAAACGAATCGGGGATCTTTCCGGCATGGAGCAAGAAAAAAAGGGGCCTGAGAGAAAAACGGTCGGGCTGCGTGAACAACGCTGGCCGCTCGTTTCCGTCATCATTGCCGCCAAAGAAGAGGAAAAGCATATATCAGAAACGGTCGCCCATCTCCTCAATCAAAATTATCCGCGGCTGGAAATTATCGCTGTGAACGATCGTTCCCGGGATCGCACCGGATTAAAACTGGAGCAGCTGAAAGAATGGTCAAGGCGGGATATGAATTCGTCGATCCCGCTTCATGTCATCCATATTACCCAGCTGCCTCAGCAGTGGCTGGGCAAAAACCATGCCTTGTACCAAGGGTATCTGAAGGCACGCGGCAGCTATCTCCTTTTTACAGATGGGGACGTCCGCATGTCACCCGATACGATCCGAAAAGCGGTTCAGCTTGCCGAGCAGGAACAGGTCGACCACGTGACGCTGATGCCGAACATGGTGGCGGCGGGCTTTTGGTTAAGGGCTTTTGTCCATTATTTTTTGTTCAGCCTGATGCTTGTCTTGCGCCCGTGGCTGTGCAATGACGATCTGAACAGCAGGTACGGAATGGGGATCGGGGCGTTCAATCTCATTCGCCGATCGGCATATGAAAAATTGGGAACACACCGGGCATTCGCCATGTATCCAGACGATGATCTGGAGTTGGGAAGGCGGGTAAAGAAAGAAAGGTTGAAACAACGGGTTTTGGCCGCCGCTTCCGACGTGCAGGTGGAATGGTACTGTTCGCTGGGTGAAGCCGTGCGAGGTTTGGAAAAGAATCTGTTCTCCGGCTTTGCCTACAAGCTGTCGCTATTGTGGTTGGCTAGCGCGGGACAACTGCTGTTTTTTTTCGCGCCGTTTGTCGTATGGCCGTTCGTTCCTCCAGGGGCTTCGCTCTTGTTTTTGGCCAGTTCAGCGGCGTTCATGCTGGCTTACGCGCATGCCTGTCACCGTTTCGCTTCGCGCTGGAACATAGCCGAGTGCCTCCTTTTGCCTCTCAGCTGCGCCATACTGATCGGGGTGATGATTCGTTCCGCATATCTCGTGTTGAAACGAGGAGGTATCTATTGGCGGGGAACCTTTTACCCATTGAGCGATCTGAAACGATTCCGCTGACCTACGGAACGGAAGGGGATCGCAGATCGCTCAATCCAAGTGTTTTCCTGAGTGCATCGATTCTTTCCCGCCGGGAAAGCTTGTCCGTGTATGGAACCGGTTCATCCCAATCCATCAGGCGCAAAATGTGTTCAAACGCGGTATATCCCGACACAAATTCAGCCATGTTGATCCGTTTCAACGCGAAAAAACCTTGCTCAATTTCATTAATGCCCGGTTCCACCGTCAACGTGGCGATGTATCCGAGTTCTTTCAATGCGTTTTCGGTCATCTCGTTATAGATGCCGTAAGGGTAGGAATAAAGAGCAACCTGATGCCCAGGGATGTTTTCTTCAATAAAATGGTGGTTGTTCAACGTGTCAGCCGTAAACCGTTTTATGTACGCGGCGTTCGTTTCTCCTTCCTTTTTGCCCGCACCTTTTCCCTCACCGTTTTCCCCGCCGGGCTGGTGCAGATCGAAACTGTGCGATTGAATGTCGATCACACCGCTCGCACTCATTTCCCTTGCTTCCTTCCACGAAAAATGAGGAATGATCGGGGCACCGCTGAATAGGTGGGTATGGCGTCCGACAGAGGAACCGATCACGGTCGAGATCGCTTTCTGGTTGACCGATTTCAGGATCGGGTAGGCGTGTTCGTATACGCTCCTGTACCCGTCGTCGATCGTCACCATGATCGGACGCGCAGGCCAATCCTGTTTGCCCTCGATGATCCGCTTAAGATCCCGGGTGTTGATCGTTTCAAACCCGAGTGCGGTGAGATACAGCATATCTTCCTCAAACCGCTCCGGAGTCAGGGTGCCGGATTGAAATCGTTCCGGCTCCTCATCGATGTGATGATACATCAGGACAGGCAAATAGCGGGGGTGAGTCCGTTCAGGTTCCAGGGAGAGATGTTCCATTACCTGCGCCTGCCCAACCGGAACATCGGCCTTCCCGACCGGATCGGGCGGGCGTTCTTGATGATAGGCATAAATCCAGTGGATGGCCGCTACAAATAGTCCGTATGCGATCAGCAGCAGGACGGACAGTCCGATCAATCTTTTGCTTGCTTTAGGTATTTTTTTATGTATTTTGTTAGCCATAAGGTCGCTTCGTTTCCCTTTCTTCATCCGTTTCCGATCTTGCTTCGACAACATCCGATTTTTTTCCCGATTTTTCATTGACATTATAACACAACGTGAAAAAAAGAGGGGAAAATGAGGTCCAGCGCGAATGATTAATGCAGGGGTAAATATAAACATATATAAGTTAACAAAAGGAAAGGGTGAGGCAGGTTGCAGTACAAGCTGGTCGTCAATACCGATGCCAAAAAAGGAACCATCAGCCGGTATATCTACGGTCATTTTGCCGAGCATTTGGGACGGTGCATTTATGAAGGATTCTGGGTCGGTGAAGATTCTCCGATCCCGAATACGAACGGAATTCGCAACGATATTGTTGAAGCGCTGAAAAAATTGAACATACCAGTGCTGCGCTGGCCGGGTGGATGTTTTGCTGACGAATATCACTGGAAAAACGGGGTCGGTCCCCGCTCCGAGCGGAAGACGATGCTGAATACCCATTGGGGCGGTGTGGTGGAAACGAATCATTTCGGCACGCATGAGTTTATGGAACTGTGTGAAATGCTCGGATGCGAGCCTTATATCAGCGGCAACGTCGGCAGCGGTTCCGTGCAGGAAATGCAGGAATGGATTGAATATATGACGCTGGAAAAGGGTACTCCGATGTCTGAATGGCGGATCAAAAACGGCAGAAAAGAGCCATGGAAACTGAAGTTTTTCGGCATCGGCAATGAGAGCTGGGGCTGCGGCGGATTCATGCGCCCCGAATATTATGTTGATCTGTACCGTCATTACCAGACTTATGTGCGGAACTACGGGGACAACCGCATTTTTAAAATCGCATGCGGCGCCAACTCGACGGATTATCGCTGGACTGAAGTTTTGATGCGGGAAGCAGGATCGCTGATGGACGGGCTCAGCCTGCATTATTACACCGTCCCGGGCACCTGGAACAAAAAAGGTTCTGCCGTCGATTTTACAGAAGAAGAATGGTTTACCACTTTGAAAAAGGCGCTGTTTATGGATGAGCTGATCCAAAGACATGTAGCGATCATGGATCAATATGATCCAGAAAAGCGGGTGGCGCTGGTCGTCGATGAATGGGGAACATGGTACGATGTAGAGCCGGGCACGAATCCGGGATTTTTGTACCAGCAAAATACGATTCGCGACGCTCTCGTTGCGGGAGCTACCCTCAACATATTCAACCTCCATTGTGACCGCGTGCGGATGGCCAATATTGCACAGACGGTCAACGTATTGCAGGCGATGGCCCTGACCGACCAAGAGAAACTGGTTCTTACGCCAACCTATCATGTCTTCGCGATGTACAAAGTGCATCAGGAGGCTTCATTGCTGGATACGCATGCGACAGGTGATGAATATGTAATGGGCGAAGAGAAAATCGAGGTGGTGAGCGCGTCAGCTTCCGAAGATGCAGACGGAAAGGTGCACGTCTCCCTGTGCAATTTTCACCATGCTGAACCGGTGCGGGTAACGATCGAGTTGAGAGGATGGGAGTCCGACAAGGGGGAGGCTGAAGCGACCATATTGGCCGGTACGAAAATGAACGACCGCAATACGTTCGAAAACCCGAACCAAGTGGAACCGCAACCGTTTACAAATTTTACATTAAGCAAAGGTAAGATCGAAGCAGATCTGCCGCCCATGAGCGTATCGCTGTTTTCCATCGCCCGCTAGTGAACTGGTCAATTTGGCTTAAACATGGTAAGATACTTTATGTTTACATCATTACGAGCATAAGACACGAGAGGACAACCGGATGTTTGACTTGAATATGGCCATGTGGGCGATTGCCATCGCCGCAGCCTTTTGTATTGGATTCAGCAAGACGGGATTGCCAAGCATGGGCATTCTGGTCGTGACGATATTTTCGCAACTGTTTCCGACGAAAGCATCGGTAGGAATTCTCTTGCCGATGCTGATCGTCGGAGACTTGTTTGCTGTGACCTACTACCGGAGAAGCGTTGTCTGGAAATATTTATATACTCTGATTCCGTGGGTATTGACGGGAATCATCGCCGGCTATTTCGTGCTGAAGTTCATTGAAAACGAGCAGCTGCAAATTTTGCTTGGCTTGCTTATTCTCATTTTGATTGTGTTTCATTTTTTCCGCAATACGTTTGAAAACCGTCTCAGTGCCGATTATGCGAAATCTGCCTGGTTTTCTTTGGTCATGGGATTTCTGGCCGGTTTTGCAACGATGGTGGGCAACGCTGCAGGCGGCATCATGTCCGTGTACTTGCTGTCGAAAGGCTTGCCGAAAAAAGAATTTGTCGGCACCGGCGCCTGGTTTTATCTGGCGGTCAATGTAATCAAAGTTCCGTTTAACGTCCATCTCGGGCTGATTACATGGGAGACGTTAAAATTCAATGGCATGCTCGTACCGGCGATCGTCGGTGGTGCATTGCTCGGCCGTTATATACTGCCGAAAATTCCGGAAAAATGGTTCCAGTATATTGTGCTGATCCTGGCGATGATCGGTGCGATCCGACTGATTCTCTTTTAAATTTAAACGGCGTTTTCTGGGCAGGTTCTTTCCCTGCTTCCTGAAAACGCCGTTTTGCTTCTTAAACTCGTTCCCGTATTTACGATTTTATTTTTG
The DNA here is from genome assembly GCA_937925675.1 of uncultured Paenibacillaceae bacterium. Taxonomy (GTDB): domain Bacteria; phylum Bacillota; class Bacilli; order Paenibacillales; family CALAME01; genus CALAME01. The sequence continues at coordinate 69,394 of CALAME010000052.1, forward strand.
GATCCAGTAGAGGCGGCTCGTCTCTTCCCAAATTTCACCGGGTTGAAGTGAAATCAGACCGCTTTCTTCCTTTGACAGCTTCGTGTTCGGGGCGTTGACGACATTGATCTGCGGTTCCGGACAGAAGAAACCGACGGTGGCATTGTTGTTCCAGATCATCCAGTTGCGATAGGCAGTACCTGCATCGTAGACAAGGGTCACGTTCAGGCGGAGATCGGTCAGCTCCATCCGATTGCTGCCATTGACAGGTGCGGCCGTGTAATGATTGTCCATCGCTGCAAAGAAAGGATAAACCCCTTCGTTTTTCATCTGTTCCTCCTGTTCGGACAGCGGTTGGAAACGCCCGGTCGGCAACATCCGTTCATTCATTTCCCAGCGATTGCCGATCGTCACTTTGAGGCGGTAATCTTCCGGTGAACTGTCCTTGGCGAACGGGACGTTGATCGCCGTATGAAAGGCGAGCAAGCACGGCATCGGTTCGTCGCCTTCATTTTTGACCATAACATGTTGGTGCAGGCCGTTTTCGCTCAACGCGTAGCTGAGCCGGATCGTAAACGTATGCGGAAAATAGGTGTAGGCGGAATGGTCCGGATCGACCGTCTGAACCATCGTCAGGCGGCTTTCAAACGAATTGGAGTAAAAGGATTCCACTTTCCACGGGATCTGATGAAAAAAGCCGTGCAGGTGATTGTTGCGTTCCGTCTCATTGATCGGAAACTGGTACACTTTGCCGTTCCATGGAAATTTGCCGTCCTCATAACGGTTCGGTGGAAACAAAAAGGGGATCCCGTAGGAGGTCGGTTTGGCGAAAAAAGCGTCCATTTCGTCCGCTGCCGGTTCGTGCAAAAAGTGAAAACCGGCTTCCGTATCGCGGAAGGCAATCAGATTGCCGCCGCACTCCGGCAAGGCAATGGCTTCGTAACGGCCGTATTGCAAACAGATGGCCTTTTCCCCGTTGAATGTCGTTTCATGGGCGGAAACGCGTCTGTTTTCCGTCATTATCCAGTTCACTCCTTTATGTATTAGACCTGCTCCCAGTTTAAACGAAGCTAAGATTTTTTTCCAGAGCCGATTTAGGATCCCTTTGCTTTATTCCTCTTTTGCCCCTTCATGTCCGGTTTTCGCTTCGATGTTGGCACCGCCGCAAGGCTTGAAATATGTTATAATGAAAAAAAATCTACCGTTTTATAGAAGAGCTAGCGAACTTGGAGTGTGATGAACGATGGAGCTTCGCCCATTTGGCAAAACCGGGTTTAACGTGTTTCCGCTCGGATTTGGAACGATGAATCTGCCGCGCGTTCCGCTGGAGCAATCGCGGGCCGCGCTGAATTATGCGCTGGATCATGGCATCAATTATATCGATACCGCCCCTACTTACCGCAACAGTGAGGAGATTGTCGGAGAATGCATATCGCATCGCCGTGACGAATTTTTTTTGGCCACAAAAGTGCGAAATCGCGAGTACAAGGCGGCCAAAGAGGAGATCGAAAACAGTTTGAGGCGCCTGAAGACCGATCATATTGACTTGTTGCAAATCCATTATGTCAACTATGAGAAGGAATATGAAGAGCTGATGGGCGAGAACGGATCATACCGGGCAGCGCTCGAAGCGAAAGAAGAAGGAAAAGTTCGTTTTATCGGAATTTCCGGACATCGCCCGGAGTTGCTGGCGCGCTGGCTCGAAAGCGGCAAATTTGAGCAGGTGCTGTTTCATTTAAGTTTGGTGCAGCCGTTTGCTCTGGAAGATCTCATTCCGACGGCAACGCGCCTCGGCATCGCCAAAACGGCAATGAAGCCGCTTTCAGGCGGATTTGTGCGACCGGTTGATAAAGCGATCCGTTTTCCGCTCAGCCAGCAGATTGACGTCCTGATTTCAGGCATGACGAGCGTTGAGGAAGTCAAGATGAATCTGGCCGCCCTTGAAAGCGAAATCAGTGAAGAAGAGGGGGCGGAACTTCTCCGTCTGGCAGAAGAGCTTGGCGCTCACAATTGCCGCAGATGCAACTATTGCTCCTGTCCGATCGAGATTAAAATCCCTGATGTAATGATCTCAAGCGTCGTCACGCCTAAACTGGGACTTTTGCCGAGAGGCGAACAGTTTTTTAAAGACAACAGGGAAAAGCTGTTGGCATGTGCGGATTATGATCCTTGCAAGGAAGAACCGCAGTGCGAAAAATTGTGCCCGTATCATTTGCCGATGCAAAGGGTGATCCAGGAAACGGCAGCCGGACTGAGGTAACCGCCGATTACGGATCGTAAACGTTCCATAGGGATTGGAAAAATGGAGATGAGGCATCATGACAAAGTTGCTGCCGATGCTCAAACCGTACCGCGTATCCATTGCTGTCGCTTTATTTTTAATGTTTGTTGAGCTGATGGTCGAGCTGTTTCAGCCTTTTTTGATGGCGAAAATGATCGACGATGGAATCGTGCAAAAAGACTTGTCTGTTGTGCTGAGCTGGGGAGCCGTGCTCATCGCTTTTTCCCTCATCGCTTTTGCGGCGGGCATCATCAATTCCTTTTACGCGGCTCATGTGAGTCAAAGTTTCGGATTCGATTTGAGGGAGCGTCTGTTTGAGCGTACCCAATCAGCGCCTTTTTCGTTGTTCAATCGTTTCCCTGCCTCTTCCCTGATCACGCGAATTACCAACGATGTGCAGCAATTGCAAAATGTGTCGTTTATGATTTTGCGCATCATGTTGCGTGCGCCGCTGTTGGTTGTCGGCGGGGTAGTCATGGCGTTTGTGGTCAATGTGAAACTGGCGTTTGTTTTTGCCATCGCTGTCCCGCTCTTGCTTCTTTTTTTGCTCAGAGTGATGGGCCTTGCTGCCACCCGATTCCGGCTCGTCCAGGAAAAGCTGGACCGCGTCAACGGAGTGATGCAGGAAAACCTGGTAGGGATGCGCCTTATCAAGGTTTTTTTGCGCCGTCAACATGAGATGAACCGTTTTTTTCAAACCAATGACGAATTGAAAGAACGGACCGTGAGCGCATTGCGCACGACGGAAACCGCCATGCCGGTGATCATGTTCGTCATGAATATGTGCGTCATTGTGGTGCTCTGGTTCGGCAATTTGCAGCTGCAACTTCAAGGAGCGACGGTCGGTGATGTGGTGGCCGTCGTAAACTATTCCTTTCGCATTACGATGTCGCTGTCGCTCGTATCGATGATCATCATGATCTTGTCGAGGGCAAGAGCCTCCGCCAATCGGATCGTCGAAGTGCTGGATGCCTGTACGGATTCGGGGCAGGGCGAAAAAACATCCGTCCGGATCGCACGCCGGACGGGCTCGCTCGATGGTGACATCAAATTTGATGCGGTGTCTTTTCGCTATCCGGACACACGCATGACGGTGCTTAAAGACATCTCTTTCAACATCAAGGACGGAGAAACGGTGGCGGTCATCGGCGCAACCGGTTCAGGAAAATCGACATTGCTGCAGTTGATCCCGCGCCTGTATGATCCCGACCAGGGGGCCATTTACATTTCCGGTTACAATATTCGCGATCTGGAGGAGCGGTTTTTGCGCGATCATATCGGCTATGTTCCGCAGGAAGTGCATTTGTTCAGCGGTACCATTCGGGACAACATCGTGTGGGGCAAGGAAGAAGCGACGGAAGAACAGATCATGGAGGCGGCGCGGGATGCGCAAATCGACGCACTGATCCGCAAACTGCCTAACGGATACGAAACGGTGCTCGGACAAAAAGGGGTCAACTTGTCCGGAGGGCAGAAGCAGCGACTTTCCATTGCAAGAGCCCTTTTGCGCCGTCCTAAAATATTGCTTCTGGACGATTGCACGAGCGCATTGGATGCAACGACCGAAGCCCGTCTGTTGCAGGCCTTGAAAAAATATCAGTGCACGACACTGATGATTACCCAAAAAATGAGCGCCATGATGAATGCCGATCGCATTCTGATTCTGGATCACGGACGGCTGGCTGCTTTCGGCACCCATGCGGAGCTTCTCGAAAGTTCCGAACTTTACCAGAAAATTTGGCATTCCCAGATGGAAAGCGAGGAACGCCGACATGCTTGAACCGTTGACAAGACCGTTCCGGTACCCGAAGTATACGCTTTCAGACCAGGGAGAGTTACGAGCTGAAGGCAAGCGACGTAAAGGGCAACGCGCAAAAAACGTGCGTGGCACACTTGTGCGCATCTTCCGCTATTTGCTGGAAAGTCCGGGGAAACTCGTGGCGGTTCTAATGATGGTCGTGGTCAGTTCGGCCATGATGATGGCCGGACCTTTTATCGTCGGCAAAGCGATTGACATTCATATTGTTGACGGTAAAGACGGGATCGGCTTGACGTTAGCCGTATTGATCGCCGTTTATCTCATCCATTCCCTGTCCGTCTGGTTTCAAAACGTTTGGATGATCGATATTTCCCAGCAGACGGTGCGAAAAATGCGGGCTCAGCTTTTCTCCCGTCTGCATCTTTTGCCCATCTCGTTTTTTGACAAACGCAGGCACGGCGAATTGATGAGCCGCGTCGCCAACGATATTGAAAATGTCAGCTCAACGTTGAACTCTTCCTTTATTCAGATTGTTACCAGCGTGCTCGCTCTCTTGGGCATTCTGACCATCATGATCGTGTTAAGTCCGCTGTTGACTTTGCTTGTACTGCTGGTTGTGCCCGCGATGGTGGCCGGCATGAAATGGATTACGAGGCGAACGGGAAAGCTGTTTAAGGACCAGCAGCGTGATCTCGGCGAACTGAATGGGTATATTGAGGAAGCGCTTTCGGGCGGGAAGATAGTCCGCGTTTTTTCGATGGAGCAAAAGGTGAAAAGTGAATTTCATACCCGAAACGCCCGTTTCAAGCTTTCGGCCTTCTGGGCCCAGGTCATTTCCGGTTTTATCCCGAAATTGATGAACGGCCTCAACAATCTGAACTTTGCGATCATCGCCGGAATTGGAGGCTGGCTGGCTGTAAAAGACGTCATTTCCGTCGGAACGATCGTCATCTTCGCTGAATATGCACGGCAATTTACGCGACCGCTCAATGATCTGGCCAATCAGTTCAATACGGTGTTGTCCGCTGTCGCCGGTGCAGAAAGAGTGTTTGAAGTGATGGATGAAAAAACGGAAACAGATCCTCCGGGTGCGATCGACTTGAAGCAGGTGCGCGGTGAGGTGGTCTTTTCCCGCGTTTCGTTCTCTTACGAAAAGGATGAAGAGGTGCTCAATGAGGTCAGTTTCAAGGCGATGCCCGGTCAGACGGTGGCGTTGGTCGGACCGACAGGTGCAGGCAAGTCGACGATCATCAATCTGTTGTCCCGCTTTTATGATCCCGATGACGGCATCATTACGATAGACGGACATGATATTACGAAAATTCGGCGAGACAGTCTGCGCTCCCATATGGCGTTTGTGTTGCAGGAACCGTTTCTGTTCCGCGGCACGATCCGTGAAAACATTCGTTACGGACGATTGGAAGCAACGGACGAGGAGGTGGAAGAGGCGGCAAAAGCGGCGAATGCGCACTCCTTTATCCAAAATCTTCCCGACGGTTACGATACATGGCTGGAGCATGAAGGGAGCGGAATCAGTCAAGGTCAGAAACAACTGATCTCGATTGCGCGCGCCATGCTGGCTCGCCCGTCTATCCTCATTCTTGATGAGGCGACGAGCAATATCGATACCGTTACCGAAATTCATATCCAGGAAGCTTTGCGCCGCCTGATGAAAGGAAGGACATCGTTTGTCATCGCCCATCGCCTCAATACGATCCGCGAAGCGGATCTGATCGTGGTTGTCCGTGACGGCAGGGTGGCCGAACTGGGCACCCATGCGCAACTTTTGCAACAGAACGGTTTTTATGCCGACCTTTACGACCATTATGTGCGCGGGCGGGCAGTGGCTCAATAAGGTGTCTTCTGGAGAGCGCAATCGGTTGGATTATCCTTTCGGTTTAAAAAACAGCGACGCCAAGAAAGAGAAAATGATACCGGCGGAAATACCTGCACTTGTCACTTCAAAGATGCCGGTAACAACGCCAATCCATCCGTCCCGTTTCAGCTCGGCGAGCGCACCGTGCACGAGCGCGTTGCCGAAACTGGTAATCGGGACGGTTGCCCCCGCACCGGCGAATTCGATCAAAGGTTCATACAGACCGAGCCCATCCGTAATTGCCCCCAGCACGACGAGCGTGCTCATCGTATGCGCAGGTGTCAGCTTCAACACGTCGAACATGAGCTGACCGAGCACGCATATGGCTCCTCCGACAAGAAAAGCCCAGACAAACTGCATGTTTATCGCCCCGTTTCTTGGTTGTAGAGTTTCTAGGTTGTAGATTCAATGCTGACCGCATGGGCAATGCAGGGAATGCTTTCTCCTTGCTGTACGGTAAGCGGGGAAAGCAATGCCCCTGTGGCGACGACAAGAATGCGTCTCAATTCCCCTTTTCTCAGTTGGTTCATCAGATGCCCATACGTCACGACCGCAGAGCAAGCGCAACCGCTCGCACCGGCATTGACCGGTTGTTTGTCGCGGTCGTAGATCATCAGTCCGCAATCGTCAAAATGTGTTTTATGCATATCGATATTATGTTTTTCGAACAGATCATCGGCAATTCGTTTGCCTACCGCAGCCAAGTCGCCGGTAACGATCATGTCGTAATCTTCCGGCCCTCGCTGTAAGTCGCGAAAATGCGCCTCGATCGTGTCGACAGCAGCGGGGGCCATCGCCGCTCCCATGTTGAAAGGATCGGTCATTCCCATATCGATCACGCGGCCGATGGTCGCCGCTTCGATGACGGGCCCCTCTCCTTGAGGCCTGACGACACAAGCGCCGGCTCCTGTTACGGTATATTGGGCGGTCGGCGGTTTTTGGGAACCGTATTCGGTCGGATAGCGGTATTGTTTTTCCGCTGTGCAATTGTGGCTGCAAGTGCCCGCCAACACCGCGTCAGCGCCTCCGCTGTTCACGATAAAAGCGGCGAGAGCGAGACTTTCCATGGATGTGGAACAAGCCCCGAACAAGCCGAAGTAAGGCACCGACAGTGTACGTGCTGAAAAACTGCTGCTGACAATCTGGTTCATCAAATCTCCGCCGACAAAAAAATTGATCTTTTCTTGGGTCAGTCCCGCTTTTTCAACGGCGAGCTTCGCCGCCTCCTCCATCATCGTCCGCTCTGCCTTTTCCCAACTATCCTGGCCAAGCCGCATGTCCTCATGCACGATATCGAACGTGTTGCCGAGGGGCCCTCTTCCTTCTTCGGGTCCGACGACGGTGGCGGTACTGGTGATCACGGGTCTATTTTCAAATTGCCAGCTTTGATAACCTTTTAGCATTAACCGGTTCCTCCTGTACCGAGCAAGGCATGGATGATCGCAATGATAAAAGCCGCAACCGTACCGAAGACGATGACAGATCCCGCCAGTTTGAACATATTTCCGCCGACGCCAAGCACGATTCCTTCGCTGCGGTGTTCAAGTGCTGCCGAGCAGAGCGAATTGGCAAACCCGGTTACCGGCACTGCCGTTCCGGCTCCTGCCCACTGTGCAATCTTGTCATACACCCCGAGTGACGTAAGCACGACAGAGATGAAGATGAGTACAGCTACCGTCGGATCGCCCGCTTTTTTCTCGTCAAAATAGAACCAATGTACGAACGCCTCCTGGATGGCCTGTCCAATCACACAGATGGTACCGCCTACGATAAAGGCGCGAAAACAGTTTTTGATGACCGGCGGTTTCGGTGATCTCTTCATGGCAAAATCATGATATTGCTGCTGAACCGGAGTCAATTTTTTCTTTTTTTCGTTAGCCAATTCTCGTCCCTCCTATCGTTTGAGCCATGGGGTGACGTCGGATAGGACCCCACCGATTTGGCTTGCACATTCGCTGTACATGTTTTTGCTCTTTTCATCCTGAGTCGATAAGGCGAACAACTCCAGATCGGCTTGACATTTTTTCAAAGTCGCCAACAATCTTTCTTTTTCCTGGGGGAGCGGAATCTGAATTTGATCATCGTACAAATCGACATAAAGCTGGCCGTATGCATCCACTTGTCCGAGAAACACATTTTCGATTGTAACGCCCAACTTTTCAAGTTCTGTGTGGAGCCATTCACGGCTCAAACCAAGCGTGGCCAATGGTTCATCCAGCAACTCGCCGTCCATAATCACGGTTTGCGGTTCCGGTTCGCTCGATACTTGAATACCGAGGTGGGATGCGGTAAGCGGCTGATTTTCCTTGCGCAGCATCACGGAAAGATCCCCTGAAGGTTCAAGCACCGCAAATTCTACATCTGCGGCCTTAAAGGCATTTTTCTTGCGCAATTGTTCCATCAGGTCATCTGCGGTAAAACGCACTTTTTTCAAATTGTCTTCCATGATCTTTCCGTCTTTGATCAACACAATCCCTTTACCGTCAAAAAAGTCGCGCAACTTCTTGCTTTTCATGGAAATCCATTCAATGCCAAACGTCACCAAAGCCCAGACAGTCAGCGCGATCAGTGCCAGGTGAACATTATCACGCTCGATCGAAGCCGTTGCTGCCAAACCGCCAAGTGTAATCCCGGTAATATATTGAAAAAAAGTCAGTTGGCTAATTTGCCGGTAACCGAGCATTTTTGCAAACAGAAACATGATGGTGATGGTAATCAGCGTTTGCCACAACACATGCACCCAATCTGGCAATATGGACGACCCCTTCAATATGGTGTAATGTTATTTTCATTATTTGCACGAGCCCTCGCAGTTATTTTTCCATTTCATTACAATCATCGTTCGCGGGGAAAAGGGGAAACTATGAGGCGGAATTTCTTTGTATGATGAAGGAGGGTTGGCAAGATGACCGTCGCATCCGATGTGAAAACATGTCTGGCCTCTCTGAAAAGTGCGCAAGCCAGTCTGGAGCAATTTGCACTCAGCACCCAGAATCCGCAGGCCAAAGAGCTTTTTGCTTCATGTGCCCAGACGACGCAGCAAGTGGTGGATCAAATCCAGGCGCGCGTGCAGCAACTTGAAAGTGAAGAACCGCAGTATAAAGGTTTTTAAAACGAAAGGGCAGTCTCGTTTTGAGACCGCCCTTTTCCTCCCTTTTCGAAATTATTTTTTTTTGTAAAATTCATGGTACAATTTCATCAAGGCCCGTTTTTCGATACGGGATACGTAAGAGCGCGAAATGCCCAGCTCTTTGGCGATTTCACGCTGCGTTCGTTCCACACCGCCTTGTTCCAAGCCGAAGCGACCTTTGACGACTTCCTGTTCCCGCGGATCGAGAATATGCAAATGTTCGTAAATTTTATCTTTTTCCATTTCCAGCTGCACTTCATCAACGACCTCATCCGCATCCGTACCCAAAATATCGATCAGCGTAATTTCGTTACCTTCCTTGTCAGTTCCGATCGGGTCGTGCAGGGATACGTCCTTTCGTGTTTTTTTCAGCGACCTTAAATGCATCAAAATTTCGTTTTCGATGCAACGGGCTGAAAAAGTGGCCAGTTTCGTCCCTTTGTCAGGGGAATAGCTTTCGATCGCCTTAATCAGACCGATCGTGCCGATCGAGATCAGATCTTCCAGATCTTCGCCCGTATTGTCAAACTTTTTGACAATGTGTGCAACCAGCCGCAAATTGTGTTCGATCAGGATGTTCCGGGATCGTTTATCACCTTCGGCCATCCTCTTTAGATGCATCATTTCTTCTTCCTCTTTGAGTGGCTGCGGAAACGTATTGTTTTTGACGTACGATACCAGGAGCATCAATTCCTTGACAAAAAGCGCTAATGCGGCAAAAAAACCAGGCACGTGCAGCCTTCACCCCCAGAACGAGATCCTCCCGCTCTCCTTCCAAAGAAAGCGGTGCTGATGCATTAATAAAGTGTATGTGGGCGACCGTCTATCCGTGCCTGTACGTTCTTGAGTTTCCCTGTATATTTCTACAAACGATTTCATCAGATTTGCAAGTATACAGTGGACAGCCAAGTCTTGTATGCTATAATTGGGTATTTAATAAATTGGGTGAGAGGAGTCCATTTATGAACTCGACTCAGGAATATTACACGGTTGTTGAAAAGATCATTCGCAATTTGGAGACCTGTATCATCGGAAAAACAGAAGAGATTCGTCTGCTTGTCACCGCGTTGATTGCCAATGGACATGTACTTCTGGAAGATGTGCCCGGTACGGGAAAAACCGTACTGATCAAAGCATTAGCCAAATCGATTGGCGGGCGTTTTCATCGCATTCAATGCAATCCGGACTTGCTGCCAACCGATATTACCGGTGTATCTATCTATCACCCCAAACAGGAGACGTTTATTTTTCGACCGGGACCGGTGATGACGAACATCCTGCTGGTTGACGAGATCAACCGGGCCACCACGAAAACCCAGTCCGCCTTGCTGGAAGCGATGGAAGAAAAACACGTATCTATCGATGGTGAAAGCCACCCCTTGCCGCTTCCTTTTCTGCTACTGGCCACGCAAAATCCGATCGAATTTGAAGGTACATATAAGTTGCCTGAAGCGCAGATGGATCGCTTTTTGTTTAAATTCGGACTCGGCTATCCGGATGAGGAAACCGAGTTGAAGATGATCCGTTCGCATAGCCAAACCCATCCTCTCGATGAGTTGAAATCGGTTTCAACTATCGAGCAGGTGATGCACCTTCAGGAAATGGCCAGAAATGTTCATATCGATGATGCGGTGATCCAGTATGCAGTTCGCATCATTCGGCTCACCCGTGAGCATGGTGCGGTGCAGCTGGGTGCGAGCCCGCGCGCTTCTCTCAATCTCGTTCATGCGGCAAAGGCCTATGCGTTGACAGAAGGCAGGGACTATGTCATCCCGGATGACATCAAAAAGCTTGTACCGTATGTGCTCAAACATCGCATGATCTTGCATCCTGAAGCGCAAATGGAAGGTCACACCCTGGACAGTGTGTTGAAAACGATCATGGAGCAAGTTCAAGTACCGATTCGTGTGGAGTAAGGTTATGGCTGAATCGATGAAAAAACGTTACATAGGCCTTTTGACCTGCTTTTGCGCGAGTGCGATGTTTCTTATTTTTCAAGGCGGAAAAGTTGCTTTCATGATTTTTAGTATGGTCACAATTTTGTGCATTTATTTGTTGATGGGACGCTGGAGCGGGATCGTGCGGGCGAACGGCGAGCGAGAGCTGGACCATTTGGGGGCGGGAATGGAACTGGAAGCAGGGGCGTCGCTCGGTGTGCGCATCCGCCTTCACATTCCAGGGGTTTGGCCTATTCCGTATGTCATCGTCAGAGATAAACTGGTCCGAAAAAACGGAGAAAGCTATACGTTTGAATCGTCATTTGTACCGGACTGGAAACGAAGAGGAGAGGTGTCTTATCGAACTCCGCCGCTGAGGAGGGGAATCTATACGTTTCAGGAAACGGCATGCATTACTGAAGACATTTTCGGGCTGTTTCGCCATGAAGGGAAACTTTCGATGGAAAAAACGATCCGCGTGCTGCCGAAGACGATACCGATTCGCGACTGGAAATATTTCCATCATTTGGCCAAAGGCATCTACGATCACTCCGCGCATGCGCGTGCGTTGAGAGAAACGACGCAATTGAACGGGGTACGCGAATATGTTTACGGAGATCGTCTAGCTCGAATTCATTGGAACGCGACCGCTCGTACCGGCGTGTGGAAGTCAAAGGAGTTTGAGCGAGAGTCTCTTCCCAAAATGATGCTGGTACTCGATGCGAACCATAAAGGGTATTCTTCTCCGGAGCATTTTGAACTGGCTGTTTCGGTGCTTGCTTCCCTGATCCGATTCGGAAAATGGCGTCAATGGTCCCAGGGCATGGTGGTTACGGGGAAAAAGCCGATCGTGTTAAGTCCCGGCAAAGATAGCGAACACCGTCAGGCCATGATGCGTTTGCTGATCGAAGTGGAAGCGGACGGAACCGCGCCGCTTACACAAATGCTCTTTCAGCTTGAGCCACAAATGGATTCCAAATGTTTTGTCGTCTTGGTCACACCGCATGCCCCTGTGCAGCTGGAAGCGCTTCAGAGGTGGGCGGGGCGCAAGCAACATGTATTGTGCCATCTGTGGATCGACCCCCGATCTGTGCAAATGGCCGGAAACGTAACTGACGGTCATCCCCATCATCTGAAAAGTTACCACATCCGTTCTCTGGAGCATTTGCCACAAATGCTGGAGGGGTTTTGACGATGGGTGCATGGACAACAGCGATTCGTAATATCGCCAAAAACGGGGATTACAAGCTTAGAGCGGTGCTGTGGGCGGTGATCGTTTACCAATTTGTCATCTGGCTATCAGCCTTTTGGCAGCCGGTCACACGCACGGTGGTGGAAGGGTCACTGCTCGCGGCGACCCTAATCGAGCTCATTTTTTCACAAAAAAACGGGATCAAACGACTTTTGCAAATCGGAGCTGTCTTCTTTGTTCATGCATGGGCGTTGGAGGTTTCTTTCATTGCCCTGCCTGTTGAAACGACTTCCGAATTTTTTAAGCTTATCGCGGTCAACTTTGAGCCCTTTTATCCGTACATCGGGTTTAGCGCAGTGACGCTGATCGCTTATTTCTTTCTTCTGTATTGGGCCGATACAAAGTGGCGGATCATCGCGCTGAATCTGATTTTGATTATTATTTTTTGCGTCGTCGATTCGTTCACTTATTTTGCGCTTTGGAATCGGATTATGGCTGTTATTTTTTGCGGTATGTGGCTAGTGATTGTCGAGCATTTTCGCCAATTCCGTGACAAACACCCGGCAAGCTGGTCCTATATCGTTGAATATCCGAGCACCATTCTCGTTCCGATGATCCTGTTACTTACTCTCATGTTCGGGATCGGTGCTCTTGCTCCGAACGTGCGCCCGCTGCTGACCGATCCTTATACGGCTTGGAAGCATTATCGTGGTGAAGATGTGAAAAAATACGGAAAAGGGCTCGGCAGTTATATTTTGTTAGAGTCAGGCTCTGCCACAGCATCCGGTTACAGTCGGAATGATGCAGAACTGGGAGGGGGATTTCGGTTCGACTACACTGAAGTGATGAGGGTTCGCACCACACAGCGCAGCTACTGGCGAGGGGAAACCCGTTCTACGTACACCGGCAAAGGTTGGGAACGAAGTGAGGCGGATCTGGAAGCTTCTGTTTACCCTGTCCAGCCCGATCAGCCCCTTCCCGCTTCAGAGTGGTTCGATACTTCCCAACTGCGTACGGTGGAAGTGGAACAGACCTTCTATATGAGCGAGGGGAACGCTTATCCGGTGCTGTTTGGTGCCTTTGCGCCTAACCGGGTGGTTTCCTCCGATGAGGATGAAGATGCAAGCTGGCTGGACAGTGTCAGCTGGGTGCCTGAAAGGGTTGAACTCAGATGGGATGCGCCTGAAGAAAAATCTTATCCGTCTAATTACACCGTGATCTCCCATGTTCCTGTACTCGATGAAGATGGACTGCGCGCTGCCTATGACGGTGAAGTAACTCTTCCAAGGGCTTTTGCACCTTATTTGCAGTTGCCGGATACGTTGCCGGAGCGAGTGCGGGAGCTTACCCGACAAATTGTAGCGGAAGCGGATACGGTGTACGACCAGGTGAAAAGCATCGAGCAATATTTGTATACTGAATTTCCTTATACGAACCAACCGGATTTGAGCAAAGGGACAAGCGAGGATTTTGTAGACCGTTTCCTGTTTGAAATCCAGGAGGGATATTGCGATTACTACAGTACGGCCATGGTGGTGATGGTTCGTTCGCTCGGGATTCCGGCGCGCTGGGTAAAAGGCTATACTTCAGGCGTTTCCCAGTTTTATATGAATCTTGAAGAATACAACGTTCCGTACGATTACATCGAAATGATGGCCGAAAGAGAAGAAGATACGTACATCGTGCGCAATGCCGATGCTCACAGCTGGGTAGAAGTCTATTTCCCCGGCTGGGGCTGGATTCCGTTTGAACCGACCTCGGGCTTTGTGTTGCCCTATGCGAATGAGGAAGAAGTTAGCGATGAAGCGGCGGTACCATTCGATGTTTCCTCCAGGAACCCGTCGCAGCCGCGGCCGGAAGAAGATCGCCAAACAAGGTGGATCGGTTACGGAATTGTTCTTTTCGCTATACTCGCCGTTTTGTCCATTGTGGTGCTGATGCGTCACCGCTTGCTTCATGGATTTGAAACAGGGAAATTTTGGCGCAGAAAGACAGACAATTTCAATCAGATCATTGTGATGGAAATGGAACGGTTGATCAAATACGCATCACGTAAAGGACTAAACCGTCACCGCTATCAGACCGTACGCGAATGGACAGAGACATGGTCCGAACGCTATACGTGGTTAAAGGAAGAACTTTTGGATTTGACACGTTTGTTTGAACAGGCTCAATACAGTCCCATCCGTGCTTCGCGTGCCGATGCTGAGCGAGCGGCGGAACTGGCGAGGAGGATCAGGGAAAAATTGAAGTCGTCAGCAAAAATGTGATATGATTTTCAGGTGGAGCGTTAAACAGGAGGGACCGGGTTGCTGGGACGGTTTTTGCCAAAGCATTTGGCCGAATCTGTATATGAAATTGATCTTGACCATTTACAACAAATAGGCATCGTCGGCATTATAACGGATCTTGACAACACGCTGGTCGGTGCGGGAGTTCCTTCGGCGCCACAGCCTTTGATGGATTGGTTCAAAAAAGTGCAGGACGCCGGATTCCGCATCGTCATTGTTTCCAACAACAATGAATCCCGCGTCGCCCGTTTTGCCGAACCGTTGTCTCTTCCCTATATATCTCGAGCCAAAAAACCTCTGAACAAAGCCTACAAAAAGGCGCTTCGTATGCTCGACTTGCCGGCAGAGCGATGCGCCATGATCGGTGATCAGCTGTTGACGGACATGTTCGGAGGCAATCGGCTCGGCATGTATACGATCTGGGTCAAACCGATTGAATTGAAAAACGAAGGGTTTTTTACCAAAATCAATCGTAAAATCGAACGAAAGATCGCGAGAAAACTGGAGCAGAAAGGATGGATCACTTGGAACAGCTGAACGGTGGTACCGGCTCCGGGAGCAAGACATGTCCGGGGTGTGGAGCGAAATTACAAAGCGATCGACCCGATGCTGTCGGATATGTGCCGGCAAAGCTGATCGATCAGCCTGATGCGGTCTGCATGCGTTGTTTTCGCATCCGCCATTACAACGAGCCCGCTCAGGTGATGAGCGACCAAGATGATTTTCTGAAAATTTTGGACGGGATTGGCAACACGGACAGTCTTGTCTTACATATCGTCGATCTGTTTGATTTTGAAGGCAGCCTCATCAGTGCATTGCCCCGTTTTGTGAGAGGGAATCCGATCATTGTCGCCGTGAACAAAATCGACCTTCTGCCCGACGTGAACCCGAACAAAATTGTGAACTGGACGAGAAGACAATTGAAGGCCGTTGGGCTGAAGGTGCTGGATGTCATTCCGATCAGCGCCAAATCCAGTGACGGCCTAGACCGTCTGGCTGAAGCGATGGAACACGCGAGGGCGGGCCGGGATGTATATGTCGTCGGAGCGACCAATACGGGCAAATCCACGTTGATCAACCGCATCATTCGCCATTACAGTGACCTGACGATGGAACTGACCACATCCCGCTACCCGGGTACGACGCTGGATATCGTTCGTATCCCGCTGACGGACGGACGCGCTTTTATCGATACGCCCGGAATTGTGTATTCAGACCGGCTCACGGAACGGGTCGACAGCTCGACCTTGAAGAAACTGTTGCCGGAACAACCGATCCGTCCCCGTGTGTATCAACTGAATCCAGAGCAAACGATCTTTTTCGGGGCTTTGGCCCGTTTTGATTTTGTCCAGGGTGAACGACAATCTTTTACCTGCTATGTGGCCAATCCGCTCAAGTTGCACCGGACAAAACGGGTCCGTGCCGATGCATTTTATTTGAAACATAAGGGAGAATTGCTTCAGCCACCTGCGAAAGAACATCTGTCGCAACTAGAACCTCTATCTCCTCACACCTTTCGCATTCCGCCAGGAAAAAGAATGGATATTTCCGTATCCGGACTGGGATGGATCCGTGCCAACAGTACAAGCGGAGCCATTGTGGAAATGCATGTGCCCAAAGGAACTAAAGTGTCCCTCCGGGAATCGCTGATATAGGAATCGCTGAGATCAAAAAGGGGATAACAGGAGATTCGGATGATAGGAGAGAAGGGAATGTTACCATCTGCAACACATCTGATCGACAGTGACACCGCCTTATACGGGGTGATCGGCGATCCGATTCGCCATTCCCGCTCGCCGCTCATGCTGAACCGAGCTTTTCAGGCTGCCGGCATCAATGCCGTGTACACGGCATTCCATGTCACGCCCGACAAGCTGAAAGACGCGATAGACGGCGTGCGCGCGCTCGGTATGGGCGGGATCAATGTGACGATTCCGCACAAGGAAAACGTCATGAAACTGGTGGACGAACTCGATGCGGGAGCAAAAGAAATCGGTGCGGTCAATACGATCGTCAATCGGGACGGACGCTTGATCGGATACAATACGGACGGAATCGGTTATGTCCGCTCGCTTAAAGAAGAAACGAATGTCAAGCTCGAAAAAAGCCGCATCCTCGTCCTGGGTGCCGGCGGAGCGGCACGCGGGGTCGTATATGCGCTGACGCTGGAAAAACCGGATCGCATTTACATTTGCAACCGCACCAGCGAACGGGCTGAACGGCTCGCGAAAGACATGTCCCGATTTGGCGACGTTAGCGGGATGGGAAACGAGAGAATGGGCGATATTATGAAAGAAGCGGATATTGTCATCAACACGACATCGGTAGGCATGTCTCCGCATACGGAGCAAATGCCCCTGGATCCGGATGATTTGCGTGAAGGACAGCTCGTCAGTGACCTGATTTACAATCCGCTTACGACCCGTCTCTTGCAGGAGGCTGAAAAGCGCGGATGCCGTATTCATGGAGGGCTGGGCATGTTCGTCTACCAAGGTGCGTATGCCTTTGAATATTGGACAGGCAAGGAGGCGCCCGTTCAAATCATGCGGGAAGTCGTGGAGGCATCATTCTGATGCGGGTCGGCATTTTGGGAGGGACATTCGATCCGATCCATCTGGGCCATCTGTTGGCGGCGGAAAGGGTGAGGGAGGAAGAACAGCTTGACGAGATCTGGTTTATGCCATCCCATATCCCGCCGCACAAAACGCACTTGCCGCATGCGAGTGCAGAGCAGCGATGGGCCATGTTGTTGATGGCCACGGCTCCGCATCCCCATTTCCGCCCGATCGATATTGAATTGAAGCGCGGCGGTACCTCATATACGTATGACACCATGGTATTGCTCAAAGAACAATATCCCGACTACGAGTTCTGTTTTATTATCGGGGGGGATATGGTTGCCAGTTTGCCGAAATGGTACAAGATAGACGCACTGGCAGCGCTTGTGCAGTTTATTGGACTGGAGCGACCGGGAGCGCACATCGATTGGGACAAAATCCATTCCCCGCTCAAAGAGAGAATCCGCATGGTGCCGATGCCGGCTATCGATATTTCTTCCACGGACATTCGCCAGCGGCGTCGTAACGGGAAATCGGTGCGCTTTATGGTCGATGAAGAAGTACGTAAATATATGGAGGAACAGCGGCTGTATGAATCTTGAGTCTTTGCAGGAAAAAGTTCGCTCGCAGATGCCTGCCGAGCGCTGGGAGCATACCTTGGGTGTCATCGCTACGTCGATGGAACTGGCGAAACGATATGGGGCAGATGTGGAAAAAGCGGAGTTGGCGGCCATTTTGCACGATTATGCCAAATATTGGCCGGTGGAAAAACAGCGCCGCACGATTGAAGAGGACGGTCGTGCTGCCGAATTGCTCCAATACGATCCGGTATTGTGGCATGCAGAGGTTGCAGCGATCGTTGCGGAGGCGGAGCTGAAAATCAACGACCAAGAGGTGCTGGACGCGATCCGGTACCATACTTCAGGTCGGGCGAGCATGACGAAACTGGAAAAGGTCGTATGCTTGGCTGATTATATCGAGCCCGGCCGCCAGTTTCCCGGTGTCGAACACATCCGGGCTGAAGCCAAAATCAGCCTGGAACATGGTTTGCTCGCTGCTCTTGACCATACGATCCTCTTTTTGCTGGAAAAAAGGAAAAAAATTTTTCCACGCACGTTGGAAGCCCGAAACGGACTGATTGACGAAATCGAGAGGACGAACCAGGCTACCATAAGCGCTGGAATGGATAAAAAGGGGGAATCGGATTGACTTCCGAAGAAACGATGTCGCTCATGATGAGAGTGATTGATGAAAAAAAAGGCAAAGATCCCGTCGCATTAAACTTGCAAGGCATCTCCTTGATCGCCGATTACTTTGTCATCTGTCACGGCAATTCAGAAACCCAGGTGAAGGCGATCGCTGACGAAATCAAAGACAAGGCGGAACAGCATGGTTTGGAAATCAAAAGGATCGAAGGACTGGATACAGCGCGCTGGGTGCTGATTGATCTGGGAGATGTCGTCGTGCATGTGTTCCACCGAGAAGAGCGGGAGTATTACAATTTGGAACGTTTGTGGTCGGATGCCAAAGTGATTGAAAATGCGTAATGCTTGACATCTGAAACAAAGAAAGGTCGGATACATTCGATGGCAAGCGAAAGGACGGACCGGTTCGGTCGGGCCTATGGCGCTTTTGCGCTCTGTTATGATCGCTTGATGGAACATATGCCTTACGATCGTTGGTTGGAATGGGTGAAATGTTCCTGGGAGCGGTATGGGAAGCCGCACACCGTCGTTGATCTCGGTTGTGGAACCGGGACGCTCACCATCGCCCTGGCCGAGGCCGGATTGAAAGTATACGGCCTCGACAATTCCCCCGATATGTTGGCGGTGGCGGAAGCGAAAGTAAAGGAAAGAGCGGATGCGGGGCGCGGGGAAATCGTTTTTTTGGAACAGGACATGCGCGATTGGACGTTGACCGAATCGGTTGATGCGGTCTATTCTTTCTGTGATTCTTTGAATTATCTGCCCGGGCTTTCGGATCTTGGGTCCACCTTTGCTTCCGTGTTCCGGGCGTTGCGCCCGAACGGGCTATTTCTGTTTGACATGTTGAGCGAAAACCAGTATGAATGGTACGGTAAAGAACAGCCGTTTGTCCTGGATGAGGATGACGTCGCCTACATCTGGCATTGCGATTACGACAAAGACGAGGGCCTGATCGAGCATGATCTCACGATCTTTTTCTCCGAGGACGGCGGAAAGACATTTCGCCGCTTTGACGAGTGCCACGTTCAGCGTGCCTATGCGCCGTCCATCGTCGTCCGTGAATTGGAACGGGCCGGATTCGTCGATGTGAGATGCGGCAGCGACTTTTCCTGGAACGAGCCAAACGAACAGAGCGAACGGCTATTTTTTGCGGCTGTCAAGCCATAAAGAACTTTGGCGGTTGTCGAACCATAAGGAAACTTGACATCAGCCTTATGTTTTGCCTATAATCAAAGGAAAAGTAAGGGAACCCCAAGATTCGCTACAGCAGGGTAGT
Organism: uncultured Paenibacillaceae bacterium; assembly: GCA_937925675.1. Lineage (GTDB taxonomy): Bacteria > Bacillota > Bacilli > Paenibacillales > CALAME01 > CALAME01. Next base: position 88,878 of record CALAME010000052.1, read on the forward strand.
ACCGCGCAGGATGATCGCGAACCTCCGTCCCTAGCGTCAAGGCTAGCGACAGAGGTTTTTTTAACGAAAAGGGAGGATACGGACACATGTCGCAAAGCGCTCATCATTATCAACCGCAAATCATCGAGAAAAAATGGCAGGACTATTGGGAGCGAAACAAGACGTTCAAAGTGCTGGACGATGATACGAAACCGAAATATTACGTCTTGGACATGTTCCCCTATCCGTCCGGAGCGGGTTTGCACGTCGGCCACCCGGAAGGATATACCGCAACCGATATCGTCGCCCGCTACAAGCGCATGAAAGGCTACAATGTGCTGCATCCGATGGGGTGGGACGCGTTTGGACTGCCGGCTGAACAGCATGCGCTCGACACGGGACAACATCCGCGAGACATCACCGTCAAAAATATCAACAATTTCCGCAGACAGATCAAATCGCTCGGATTTTCCTATGACTGGGATCGGGAATTCAGCACGACGGATCCGGATTACTACAAATGGACGCAATGGATCTTTTTGCAGTTGTACAAAAGAGGCCTTGCCTACATGGCTGAGGTGCCGGTCAACTGGTGCCCGGCGCTGGGAACGGTGCTGGCCAATGAGGAAGTCATCGACGGAAAAAGCGAACGGGGCGGCCATCCGGTCATCCGCAAGCCGATGCGGCAATGGGTGTTGAAAATTACCGAATATGCCGAACGTTTGCTGGAAGACCTCGAGGAACTGGACTGGCCGGAAAGCATCAAGGAGATGCAGCGCAACTGGATCGGAAAATCCGAAGGCGCCGAAGTTTACTTTGAGGTCGAATCGTTCCAGGACGAAAACGGTGACAATCGCCTCGTCGTGTTTACAACCCGGCCGGACACGTTGTTTGGGGCTACGTACTGCGTAATTGCACCTGAACATCCGTGGGTCGACAAGATTACGACGCCGGAGTATGCCGAGCAAGTGCGGGCTTACAAAGAACGCGCTGCACAGAAAAGCGATCTGGAACGGACAGACCTGGCGAAGGAAAAAACCGGTGTGTTTACCGGAGCATATGCCATCAATCCGGTCAACGGCAAACGGGTGCCGATCTGGATTGCCGATTACGTGCTCGCGACTTACGGAACGGGAGCCATTATGGCGGTGCCGGGACACGACCAGCGCGACTGGGAATTCGCCAAGAAATATGACCTGCCGATCGTCGAAGTGGTCAAAGGCGGGGATTTGTCCAAAGAAGCCTACACCGGCGACGGTGAACATGTCAACTCCGATTTTCTGAACGGTTTGAACAATGAAGAAGCGATCAAGCGCATGATTGAATGGTTGGAACAAAACGGAAAGGGTCAGAAGAAAGTCACCTACAAATTGCGTGACTGGCTCTTCAGCCGCCAGCGTTACTGGGGCGAGCCGATCCCGATTTTGCACCTGGAAGACGGCACGATGAAACCGGTGCCGGAAGATGAGCTTCCTCTCTTGTTGCCGGATGTGGACGAGATTCGTCCGACCGGAACGGGAGAGTCTCCGCTTGCCAACGTGGAAGAATGGGTCAATACGACCGATCCGGAAACCGGACTGCCCGCACGCCGGGAGACGAACACGATGCCGCAGTGGGCGGGAAGCTGCTGGTATTACCTGCGGTTTATCGACCCGCACAACGACAAAGAAATTTGTTCGAAAGAATTGCAGGAAAAATGGCTGCCGGTTGACCTTTACATCGGCGGTGCAGAACATGCGGTGCTCCACTTGCTGTACGCCCGTTTCTGGCACAAGGTGCTCTATGACATCGGTGTCGTTTCGACGAAAGAGCCGTTTAAGAAACTGGTCAACCAGGGAATGATCCTGGGTACGAACAACGAAAAGATGAGCAAATCCCGCGGCAATGTGATCAACCCGGATGACATTGTGGAAAAATACGGTGCGGATACCCTCCGTATGTATGAGATGTTTATGGGACCGTTGGAGGCAACCAAACCGTGGAACACGAGCGGGGTGGAAGGAATTTACCGCTTCCTTTCACGGGTATGGCGGCTGTACATCGATGAAAATACGGGTCAGTTGAACAGCAAAATTGTCGACAGCGAAGAAGGCGTCGATCCGTCCTTTTTGAAAACGTGGCACCGTACGATCAAGAAAGTGACCGAAGATTATGAAAACCTGCGTTTTAATACAGCCATCAGCCAGATGATGGTATTTGTCAACGAAGCTTATAAAACGGAAAAATTGCCGCGCAAGGCAATGGAAGACTTCACGCAGCTTTTGTCACCGGTTGTTCCTCATATCGCGGAAGAGCTTTGGGAACGGCTCGGCCATCAAGATACGATCACTTATGTACCGTGGCCGGAATACGATGAAGCGCTCACGGTGGACACGGAAGTGGAAATCGTCATCCAGGTGAATGGCAAAATTGTGGAACGCCTGACGATCGACAAAGACATGTCCCGTGAAGAAATGGAAAAACGGGCGCTTGAACTGGACAAAGTAAAAGAAGCGATCAAAGACAAACAAGTGCGCAAAGTGATCGCAGTGCCGCAAAAACTGGTCAATATCGTGGTCGGTTAGTGGGTTTCAATCGACCCGTGTTCCATACAGGATGGATTCGACCTTTCCAATATCATCTTCATATTTTCGCTGCGTCGTGCGCACAAGTTCATGGAAAATACCGTTCAGCTCATTTTTGAGCATATTCAGACCGACTGCGGTGATACCGCCAGGGACGGAGACGCGCTCCTGCAACGTCTCTGGCGTAAATCCACCGCTCGTGAGCAACTTTCCTGTGCCAAGTACCATTTCACCGATGAGCTGGTTGGCCTGTTCGCGTGGCATACCGGCCACGTCTACAGCAGCGTCGACCAGCTTTTCGACAAAATAGCCGAGGAACGCCGGACCACAGCTTGACAGATCGGAAGCAATGCGGGTGTGCGATTCCGGAATACGAATCGGGACCCCGATTCCTCCGAGCAACTGTTCCAGTCCCTTTCGATCCTCCTCATTCATCCGCTCGCTGTACATACACAAAATGGCACCACTCAATTCATAATTCGTGATGCTCGGGATCACTTTAGCAATTTTGCACGGCAACAATTCTTCCAGATGATGAATCAGCACCGGACTGGTGATCGAGACCAGAATCTGTTCTTTTAGGATCACCGGCCGGATTTCGTCGATGACCGTTTTATATTCGAGCGGTTTGACACACAAAAAAATGATGTCGCTTTCTTTGGCGGTTTCCGCATTGTGCGCGGAGACCCGTATGCCGGGAAAGCTGTCTGCCAAAGCTTGCGCCTTTTCAATCGTACGGTTGCTGATGGTGACGTGATTGGCGGAAACGGCGCCGGAACGAATCAAAGATGAGGTCAGAACGCTCCCCATGCTCCCGGTGCCGATGATTCCTATTTTCATACGGCCTTCCCTCCCCAACCGGTATTCAACCCGAAATCACCAACTTATATCATCACTATGACTCCATGAACTTGTCTTATGCCATCTGTTTCAAAGGCAGGGATTTTTATGGATTTGGAAATGGTTAAAAAGCGAAATCGCGCCTTTTTGCTGTTGCTTTTGACAGGGTTTGTATGCTATTTGTTGCTTGAGTGGGTCATTTATATGTTCGAAAGAGATCAGGTCGAATGGGTGACGGTCGATCCGCATATCGAACAGATGATCGAGAAACGCCCAACTGCCGCTGACGGCCTCAACACCGATGCGGATCCATCCGAAAACGGCGCGGCTTACGGAGCAGGTCGGAACAAGATCGATATCAATACCGCTACAGTTTCAGAGCTGGAGACCTTAAACGGGATCGGTCCGGTAAAGGCGCGGGAAATTGTCGAACATCGCGAGCGACACGGTCCGTTTCAAAGCATCGATCAAATTAAGGACGTCAAAGGGATCGGCGAGGCGACCTTCACCAAAATCAAGGATGATATTATGGTCGATTCCAACACGTTGAAATAGCTTTTCAATCGACTTAAAATGTGAGAAAATAAAGGCAGTTTTATGATAATGGGAGGTAAGCAAATTGTCAGAAGAACGCAAATATCAACTGGAAACTTTAGCAATACATGCCGGACAAAGCATTGATCCGACAACGATGGCGCGTGCTCTGCCCATCTACCAAACGACTTCTTACGGTTTTCGTGACACGGAGCATGCTGCCAATCTGTTCGCCCTGAAGGAACAGGGGAACATCTATACACGCATCATGAACCCGACGCAGGATGCTTTTGAACAGCGGATGGCCGCTCTTGAAGGTGGACAAGCTGCTCTGGCTACGGCTTCCGGTTCCGCTGCGATCACGTATGCCATTTTGACCATTGCCCATGCCGGCGATGAAATTGTATCTTCTTCAAGCCTGTACGGAGGTACATACAACCTGTTTATGCACACATTGCCGAAGATGGGCGTAAAAGTGCATCTCGTTGATTCCAGGGACCCGGAAAACTTCCGAAAGGCGATCACGCCGAAAACGAAGGCGCTGTTTGCCGAAACGATCGGAAACCCGCGCGGAGACGTGCTGGACATAGAAGCAGTAGCAAAGATTGCCCATGAACACGGCATTCCGCTGATCGTGGACAATACGTTGCCGACTCCGTATTTGTTGCGTCCGATCGAGCATGGCGCGGATATCGTTGTGCATTCTGCGACGAAATTTATCGGTGGACACGGTACTTCCATCGCTGGTGTCATCGTCGACAGCGGCAAATTCGACTGGACTCAAAACGATAAATTCCCGGGCATTACCCAACCGGAGCCAAGTTATCACGGAGCGATTCTGGCTGAAGCAGCCGGACCGATCGCCTATATTATCCGCACGCGCGTCACCCTGTTGCGCGACACCGGTGCAGCCATTTCTCCGTTCAATGCATTTCTGATGATGCAAGGTCTGGAAACGTTGCATTTGCGGATGGAGCGCCATAGCGAGAATGCACTGAAAGTCGCACAATTTTTGCAATCGCATGACCTGGTGGAAAATGTGAATTACCCGGGCTTGCCTGGTCATCCGTCGTACGAACTAGCGAAAAAATATTTGCCGAAAGGTCAGGGAGCCATTCTCACCTTCGATGTTAAAGGCGGTTATGAAGCAGGCAAAAAGGTGATCAATAATGTGAAGCTGTTCTCTCATTTGGCCAACGTCGGTGACAGCAAGTCGCTCATCATCCACCCGGCGAGCACGACCCATTCCCAGCTGAATGAGGAGGAACTGGCTTCCGCAGGTGTTACTCCGGGTATGATCCGTCTGTCCGTCGGCACCGAGGCAATCGATGATATCCTGTACGATCTGGATCAGGCGATCCGGGCGAGCCAATGAGCCAACAGCGCAAAGATTGGGACACGTATTTTATGGACATCGCCTACATGGCATCGACCCGTTCCCGCTGTTCCCGCAGAAAAGTGGGAGCAGTCCTCGTGCAGGGAAAAAAGCTGCTCGGCACCGCCTACAACGGTGCCCCCTCCGGGGTCGAGGACTGCTCCGAAGCGGGTTGCATGCTCGTGGAAGAATATGAGGTCAAAGTGGAAAATGGCGAGCAAAAGCTGATCCGGAAACAGCGTTGTGTGCGCACGATCCATGCGGAACAGAACTTGCTTCTGTTTACGGATCGCCATGACCGTGAAGGTTCGACCGTCTATGTGACGGACCAGCCGTGTTGGACGTGTGCCAACATGCTGGCGAATAGCGGGATCGTCGAAATTGTGTATGACCGGCCGTATCCAAAGGACGCGGAGAAAGTGGAGGAACTGATGCGCAAAAAAAAGATCAAGTTCCGCAAGCTGGAAGGATACCGGCCGCCGCCTGGTGTCGAAGCGGATGTCACCCATTGATCCGTCTTTTGATCCGTCCATATGATCCGTGTTCCGGGAAGGGAAGAACCCTTTTCATATCGGTGAAAAGGGTTCTTTTTCTTTTTATTTAGATGCGGTTAAAGGAGGTGGGCGGTGTTGTGGAAGCCCGTCGTCGTCAGTGCACTGTTTTGGACATTGGGCGGAATGATCGCACTGAACGGAGCCTGGCTAAGGGGATTGCAACTGGTTTTGATCGTTGTGCTGTTGTCCGTTGTCGGAGAGCATTGGTTTCCGTTTCAAAAACGAGCCGTTTGGTTAAAAACAGGGGCATGGGCCATCGTTGTGCTGGCTGTATCAATCGGATGGAATACGTTTTATGACACTTGCCGGCAAACGAAGATCGGAGAAGCGGAATTGAAACGGTTGGGTGAGCAGGAGGTGCTGGAAGCTGAAGGGATGATCGTTTCCGGGGTTTCCGTGGACGGAGACAGGGCTTCTTTCACGCTGCGCCTCCATCGGCTCGCCGGAGAAAGGGAGGAAATGCATTTTCCGCGTCAACGGCTTTTGAAAGAGACGGTGCAAGTCTTCATCAGACTCGAGAGTCCAGAACAACAGCTGTGGATGGAGAAACGTAAACGGGGCGAGATTCTCATTTTACAGGGGCGGTTGGAAAAGCCGGGTGAAGCGCGCAATTTCGGTGCGTTTGATTATCGAAATTATTTGCGTTGGCAAGGTATTCATTGGGTGCTGGAAGTGACCGATCTTACAGGAACGATGATCGTTGACAGCATGGTGGAAAGAAGATTCCGGTTAAATCTCGAAGCATGGCTGGGTAACGTCGATCGATTTCGAGAACAGTGGGCGCATCAAATCGAGCGGCTTTTCCCGCCCGATATGAGCGGTTGGATGAAAAGCATGACCGTCGGGATGCGCAATGATCTGGATCCCCAACTTTATGAACAGTTCTCATGGGCGGGCATTTCACACATATTGGCCATTTCCGGCCTTCATGTCGGTGTTTTTCTCGCCGTCATCCTGACCCTGCTTACTTTGCTGAAACTTCCGCTGCATCTGCGCATCCATATTTCCATGCTTCTTCTTCCATTCTATATCATTTTCAGCGGTGCGGCACCGCCGGTGTTACGTGCTGGGATCATGGCCATGATCGGCCTGTATACGTGGAAAAAGAACCGTCTCAAAAACAGCCTTCACATTGCATGCTTAACCGGCATGATCCTGTTGATCTGGAATCCGTATTATCTGTTTCATATCGGATTTCAATTATCTTTTATCGTCACGATCGGTCTGATCCTGTTTGTTCCATTCTGGAATCGGCTGTTTCCGCTTCGCCCCGATTGGCTAAGCAATTCAGTGGCGGTGACGTCGGTCGCACAAATCGTCTCCTTTCCGCTTACCGTATATTATTTTCATCATTTTTCACTGCTTTCATGGTTGGCCAATTTGCTATTGGTGCCGCTGATCAGTTTCGCCATCATACCGGGCACGATCGCAGCGGTTTCATTGTCCTTTGTCCATATTGAACTCGGAAAAAAGGTGGCGCTCGCTGTTGAATCTATGGGCCGGTTTGTAGCGGAGACCGTTTTTTTCTTCAATAGCATCGACTGTTTGCATTTCCATTGGCCTCAACCGTCCCCGGGATGGCTCGTTTTGTATTTCATGGGTTGGGCTGCTTTGGCAGGTGGGCTCAAGTGGCGACAGCTGGTGCGCAAATATCCGCAAGCCGTACTTGGAATCGGTGGAGTGCGCTGGCGATTTTGGTTTCATCTGCGCCGTCACGAAGGACCGATCTGGCTCATTACTCTCTCCTGCATGATTTTATTAGGAACGTTCATTTACGGTTATGCCCCTCAGCAGTGGCAACGGACGGGAGAGGTGCATTTTTTCGATGTAGGCCAAGGGGATGCAGCGCTCATTCGTACGCCGCACAATAAAACGATCCTTGTCGATGGCGGCGGTACGATGCGTTTTATTCGCCCCGGAGAAGAGTGGCGCATGCGCCGCGACCCGTTTGAAGTGGGCAAGGATGTGCTCGTTCCGCTTCTGAAACAGCGCGGCGTGCAGCGGCTTGACTACATCGTGATCAGCCATCTCGACCATGACCATATTGGCGGCTTGATGGCCGTGCTGAAAAGAATGCCTGTTGAACGCATTCTGTTTAACGGGACATTGCGCCCAGATGACGCTGTGAAAGAACTGTTTGGTGAAGCTCTGCGGCAGAAAATCCCCCTTTCTCCCGTTAAAAGCGGGGACGTTGTAAAAGTGGATGCGGTGACCGAACTGAAATTTTTGTATCCGTGGGATGACAGACCGGATCGCTTCGGGTTCGTCCGCTGGGATGACAAGCAGAATGAAAATTCCGTCGTCTTTTTAATGAAGATGTATGATTACACCTTTTTGTTTACAGGGGATGTGTTTGCGGATGGGGAACGGGAGATCATTCGCAGGGGCAAGGAGTCCGGGCCTGTCCATGTGATGAAAGCGGCGCATCATGGCAGCCGCACCTCGACTTCCGAAACGTGGCTTTCTTTTTGGCAACCGCGCATCACCGTCATCTCGGCGGGCCCAAACAACCGGTACGGACATCCTCATGAAGAAGTGCTGGAACGGCTAAGGCGGGCTGAAAGTGCGGTGTTCAGAACGGACCTTCATGGAGAAGTGCAGTTCCGCGTGTATCCGGCAAAACTCGAAATGCGCACCAAAAGGGGAGAAATGGAGTTTTGAATATTTTAATCATCGATCTTTCCCGCCTAAATCTGCTATGCTTATAGAAACAAGTATGCGAAAAAAACAAGTATACGCACACAAACAAGGTACTGCAACTTTATGGAACGTTCTCACGTCTAACAGGGAGAAGAGAGGGGGATCATGGTGGTAGATGCGGAACTGATCAAGTCTGCGCAAGCGGGTGATCGCGACGCCCTCATCACGCTCTTGAGAGAAATTGAATCGCATGTCTATCGAACGGCCTACTATATTTTGGGCAACGAACAAGATGCGATGGATGCAGCCCAGGAGGCTTTGATACGCATATATACCAAAATCGAATCCTATGAGGAAAAAGCGCTGTTTAAAACGTGGGTACAGCGCATCGTGACGAATATATGCATCGATAAATTCAGGCGCAACAAACCGACCGTATCCATAGAGGAACATAACTTGAACTTTTCCAACGAGCAAAATGTAGAGGATGAAATTGTTCTTTTGGATGTGGCGAAAGAGATCAGGGAAGCGATTGACAAACTTCCCGAACATCATCGTGCCGTCGTCGTCCTCCGCTATATGCAGGATTTTTCATATAAAGAAATTGCCGAATCTTTGAATCTGCCTCTCAATACGGTCAAATCTTATTTGTTCCGAGCGAGACAGCAACTGCAAATTTTGCTCCATGAATATGAGAAGGGTGGTGTTCGAGGATGAGGCAGCATGAGGTGATGGAGTATATGCAAAGATACCTCGATAATGATCTGACGGAGGAAGAATATGTACGGCTGATGGAGCATTTGCAGAACGATCCGGTAAACAGTGAACTGTTTGAACGTATGAAGAAGCTGTCTGATGATCTGGCTCGGCTTCCGAAAGTCACTCCTCCCTACAGCATCGTCGATTCCATCATACCGAAGTTGGAAGAGATCGAAGCTGAAAAAAGGCGGGCAGAACGGGAAGGCAATAGTAAAACGGAACTGTTCCAAACGAAAGGCAAAGTTTCTGGATGGAGTTCTTTCATCCGTTCCTATAAAGTTTGGGGGGCAGCGGCCGCAGTCGTTTTGCTTGGTGTTGTGGCCTTCAGCAACGGATTGCCGTTTCGTTCATCATCCGATTTGGAAATGGCAGATCAGTCGGCGGGGAGTGCGTCCGTTTTTTCGGGACAGTCAACAACGGTGGAAAAATCGAAACCGATGTTGTCCATGACGGACACAAGACCAGATACGAGTCGCATTCGTTCCGAGCAGGCAGATCGCGCGCCGGATCAACCGGCAAGCCACGGATATGAACCGTCTCCCTCCTCCTCAGTTGCAGCCGATACAGAAGCAACTGCAACCGATGTGGTGGAACCAACACCTTATTTGCAAGGCGCGGACGAATCATCAAATGACAAGCCCGTGGCGATGACTGACCCATCCAGCCATTCCGGTGAGAAAGAAACGGCTCAATCCTTGGAGCCATACGGTTCTTCCACCCGAATCGGCTCCAGAGATCACGGAGAGATGGTGGAGCGCATTTTGTTGAAACGGGAAGAGCATGAAGCGGGAAATACACAAACGGAACCGGAAAATTCACACGATGCGGTGATTTCTGCCTACCCCGGTCCGGATGGGAGCGAAGCGTATGCCTCCGTATCCCCTGACGGCAGCCGTACGGCATATGTGCACCGAGAGGAAGATTTGATCCGGGTTTCGATTGTGGAAGCCGATGAAAAGCGTTACATCTCGGAACCGTATGAAGCGGATGAGATCGAACTTTACTGGGCCGAAGACGGATCCCGCTTCACCTATATTCTGATCAAGGACGATACGCGCACGGTTGTACAGGTTGACGGTACGACATATGCGGAAATTCGAGAATAGGGCGAACCTTATGCAATGCCTGCACGTATAATGGTAGCAAACAATTCCGAAACGTCGCCAACTACGCGGGAAGAAGATCCTAGGGCTTATTCCCGCGTGTTTATATAGATGTTTTGGAATGGGAAGCCGTCCGAACTTTCGGGCGGCTTCTTCATGTCGCCTGTATTTTCATGTACAATAGGAGCAAGAGGTGGGAGCAATGGATTTCAAAACGGCGATGCGGGAAATCAGGGGGGGCCAATCGCGGCCGGTCTACGTTTGTTATGGTACCGAAACGGATCTGATCAAGGAATTTGTCGAGTTTACCGTCAGGCAGCTGATAGAGCCGGAACAACGGGAATTTGCTGTAAGCCGGTATGACCTGGCTGAAGTTCCGGTCGAGACGGTAGTGGAAGATGCGGAAACCCCGCCATTTTTAGCCGCAAAAAAGCTGATCGTGGCGGATCAGGCGTTTTTTTTGACGGGAAAAGACAAGTCGAAAGCAGAGCATCGTCTCGAGCGGCTGGCGGATTACCTGGACAATCCGGCCGATTTTACCGTGCTCGTATTTACCGTGGATGCGGAAAAACTGGATGAGCGCAAAAAAATCGTCAAGCAAATGAAAACAAAAAACATGCTCGTATCTTTCAATCCGATGACGTTAGATGAACTCAGGCGCTGGATCAGGAAAGAGGCGGAAAAGGCGCGGTGTTCCATCGAAGATTCCGCAGTGGATCAGCTGTTGTTATTGTGCGGCACCGGGCTCAGTACATTGCGATCCGAACTGGAAAAACTGACGCTTTACGCGGGTGACCATAGCACCATTACGGTGCAAATGGTAGAAAAACTGGTACCTCGGAGCACCGAACAAAACGTATTTATGCTTATTGACGAGGCGATAGCCATGAATGCGGAAAGAGTGTTCGATATTTTGCATGAGCTGATCAAACAGCGGGAAGAACCGATCAAAATTGTGGCGCTCATCGCCAGACAATTCCGCATCATGCTGCAAGCGAAAACAATGCATCAGCAAGGGTATTCGCAACAGCAGATTGCCTCCCGGATCGCCGTTCATCCTTTTGCGGTGAGGGTCGCGCTGAAACAGTCTGCGCGCTATTCAGCGGAAACGTTGTCGAGATTGTTGAAAGAACTGGCGGATCTGGATTACGCCATGAAAAGCGGACGGATAGATAAACTTCTCGGTCTGGAGCTGTTTTTGTTACGGTTGATGTCACAAAAAACGCGCCTTGTCCCTTCTTAAAAGAAAGAAGAGGCAAGGCGCGTTTTTTATCGGTATGTTCGATCTCCTTATGTCTTAGGAAGACAGCAGGGAGTTTACTTTTTTGGTCAGCCGCGATTTTTGGCGTGCTACCGTGTTTTTGTGCAATAGTCCCTTGGCCGCAGCTTTGTCCAGCTTTTTCAGGGCAACTTGCAACAGCTCTTTCGCTTTTTCATCCTGATTCGCCACAGCATTTTCAACCGCTTTGATCGCAGTGCGGATCGCCGATCTTCTGGAAGCGTTGTGCTGTCTGCGTTTTTCGTTCGTTTTTGCCCGTTTGATGGCAGATTTCGTATTCGGCATGTCTTTCACCTCCTGAATGTTGCGAGCATTCGTTCTCTACGACAACTTAAAATATTCTACCACGCGATCTAACAAATTGCAATATAGGTAGAGGAGATGTATAACCCCGCTCATTTCTATCCATTCTAATGGAAGTAATAAGAAAGGGGATGAGCGGCATGAGGGAAGAAAATGTGCATGAGGATCAAGAAAAGGAAGCCTACCTGTCACCCAGTCTGGATCTGGCGCTCGAGGCCAGAGAAATGGCTTCGGGGAAATGGGGAGAAGATATCCCCGGCGTCAGCATGGAGACGGAAAAAGACAAAGGCATTACCATTACACGGATACATGTCATGAATGAAATCGGCATGCGATCGATCGGGAAAATACCCGGTCGTTATGTGACGTTGGAAGTCCCGGGACTGCGCCGCAAAGATAAAGATTTGCAGGATCGGGTTGCCGTCCGTTTTGCCAAAGAGTTTGAACGTTTCCTGGAAAGGGTAGGGATCGGGAAAGAGGATCGCGCGCTCATCATCGGCCTTGGGAACGCGAAAGTCACACCGGATTCACTCGGTCCGCTAGTTGTCGAAAATGTTTTTGTCACCCGCCATTTTTTTGAATTGATGCCGGGACAGATGGGGCCCGGATACCGCCCCGTCAGCGCTGTAGCTCCGGGTGTCCTGGGAACTACCGGCATTGAGACGGGAGAGATTGTGCAGGGAATTGTAGAGAAATCTCATCCGGATTTCGTCATCGCCATCGACGCCTTGGCCTCAAAAGCGTTGGAGCGGGTCAACACGACGATCCAGATCGCCGATAGCGGAATCAATCCCGGCTCCGGGATCGGCAACAAACGGATGGGTTTGACGAAAGAGACACTGGGGATCCCGGTCATTGCTGTCGGTGTTCCTACCGTCGTCTATGCTTCAACGATCGTCAACAACTGCATTGAACTCGTCATGAACCATTTTCGGGAACATACCGATAAAACGGAGTATTTGTTCGGCGCACTCGAAAAAATGAGCGAAGAAGAACGATTGTCGATGGTGCGCGAAGTGCTCAGCCCGCTCGGCCATGATCTGCTTGTGACTCCGAAAGAAATTGACGAATTTATGGCAGATATCGCCAACATCATCGCTAACGGTCTAAATGCGGCTTTGCATGAAGATATCGATCCGGAAAACGTGTCCGCATATACGAATTAATTTCTCTCTTTTCTTCCTTTCCTGTTCTATCTATCGATCGTCTTTCATAGATTGGACGTAGATAGAAGAATAGGGGAGGAAGAATTATGTTGAACAGCCACAAACTATATGCCGCGGCCAAGTTTTTTGTCGTTCTTTCCGGTTGCACACTCGGTTTGTTTCTAGCGATCGGTCTCGGCAGCATCGTCCAATCTCACATTAGCACTTCCCCCGTTTCGAGCATGAAAGGAATGACTGCTTCCGTCTCTTCTGATGTATTTAAGAGCATGCTTGCCTCGGAAATGCCGTTTGTGGAAGAGCAGGATGTATCGTCTTCTTTCACCGCGAATATGTTTTCCTATCTGTTTCAGATCGTAACCGGGGTTCATCCCGATGATCCGAGGACGATTCTATCGATGGAGGTTCCCGGATTGGCCAACGAACGTGCCGTTTTGTTTCGGGGCGGACAAGCCGGGGGGCGTGCTTATCCGATGGACATGACGCCACCGCAGGACATGTTGCGCCCGCATACTTCTCAACCTGATGAAAAAGCGGACGCACATGGGGATGAAACCAAACCCGAACCGGGGAAAAATGGAGACGGCGGAGAGCAAGGTCCGTCCTCCGAACAGAAACCGCAGTCAGATGGGCAAGAGCCCACACAAGAAGAAAAGCCGGACGTCAGCAACAAGGTTGTATTTATATACCATTCCCACAATCGCGAATCTTGGTTGCCTGAACTGGAAGGGAAAACGGCATTCAGCGAAGCCTTTGATCCGGAAATCAACGTGACGCTGCTCGGCAAAAGATTGGCAAAGCGACTGGAAGAACATGGAATTGGCGCAATCAGTTCAGACGTGGATTATCCGACGGCGATTCCGGGTTACAACTGGAACTATTCGTACAAATATTCGCTTGATACCGTACGGGAAGCGATGGCGGTTCACTCCGATCTAAACTATTTTTTTGACATCCATCGCGATGCCCAGGCGCGCGATTTGACGACCGTGACGATTGACGGTGTCGATTATGCTCAACTTTACTTCATCATCGGTCACCGCAATCCGGAATGGGAGAAAAACGAAGCCTTTGCGTCCGAAATTCATGCCCGGCTCGAAGAGCGGTATCCCGGAATTTCCCGCGGTGTCTGGGGGAAATCGGCCAATACCGGTCATGCCGAGTACAACCAGTCCATCTCGCCAAACAGCATTTTGATTGAAGTGGGTGGACCGGAGAATACATTGGAAGAATCGTATCGCACGATCGATTTGTTGGCTGAAATTTTCGCAGAATATTATTGGGAAAAGCGCGGGGCTGAACCGCGATGAACCGCTTCGGCACGCGCGTGCTCATCGTATTGTTGCTGGTCAGTTTCGGGGTGTTTTATGGAGTCGATCTTGCCACAAGGGGAACGGAGCGCATCCATGGACCGCTTGCCCACGAAAATGAAACGGCTCAACACCATGATGAGCAGGAACCGTTACCGGCCGAAGACGTTCCCCTTGAGGATGAAGGTGAACCTGCTCTTCCCGAGCCTCCGCATTTGGATCCGGCAGCTTTATCCGATCAGGGGAAATGGGCGCTCCGGATTGGCCAGGTGTTGCAAAAAATCGCGCACCGCATTGTGGAAAGTGTCGTTTCCATCTACGAAACGTTTTTAGAAGCCTGAGCCATAAAGAAATGCCTATGTCTTGAAATTGCCGCCTGCCGCAATCATTTGATATAATAAATTGGATTTCAAACAAGTTGCGGGGGTTGACGATGAACGACAAGAAGAAACGCCAATCCATGATTCGCAATTTTTCGATCATCGCTCATATCGATCACGGCAAATCGACATTGGCAGACCGGATCCTGGAATATACCGGGGCGCTGACCGAACGGGAAATGCAGCAGCAAGTGCTGGACAAAATGGATCTGGAACGGGAACGCGGTATCACGATCAAGCTGCAGGCTGTGCGCCTTCAATACAAAGCAGATGATGGTCAGGAGTATATCCTGAACTTGATCGACACACCCGGTCACGTCGACTTTACGTATGAAGTATCCCGCAGCCTTGCGGCTTGTGAAGGGGCTCTTCTTGTTGTCGATGCGGCTCAAGGCGTGGAAGCACAAACGTTGGCCAACGTGTATTTGGCTCTGGAAAACGATCTGGAAATTTTGCCGGTCATCAACAAGATCGATCTGCCGAGCGCCGAGCCCGAACGAGTCAAAAGCGAGATTGAAAACGTCATCGGTCTCGACGCCAGTGATGCCGTACTGGCTTCGGCCAAGGCGGGGATCGGGATCAAGGATATATTGGAGCAGATAGTGCAAAAAGTTCCGCCGCCGTCAGGCGATCCGGACAAACCGCTTAAAGCCCTCATTTTCGACTCCCATTACGATCCGTATCGCGGCGTGATCGTCTATGTGCGGGTTGTGGATGGAACGATCCGTCCGGGGACTAAAATCAAGCTGATGTCGAATGGAAAGACGTATGAGGTCGATGAAGTCGGGGTGTTTACGCCAAACATGACGTTTGTCGAGGAACTGACTGTCGGTGATGTCGGTTTCATCGCAGCCTCGATCAAAAACGTGAAGGATACCCGCGTCGGTGACACGATAACCGATGCGCTCAACCCGACGGATCAACCGCTCCCGGGATACCGAAAAATCAACCCGATGGTGTTTTGCGGCATGTATCCGATCGATTCATCCGACTATAATGATTTGAGGGAAGCGCTGGAAAAGTTGGAGCTTAACGACGCTTCGCTCCGCTACGAACCGGAAACTTCCAGTGCACTCGGGTTTGGCTTCCGCTGCGGTTTTCTCGGGCTGTTGCATATGGAAATTATTCAGGAACGGATCGAGCGCGAATTTGATATTCCGCTCATCACGACGGCACCGAGCGTTGTGTTTCGGGTTCATCTGACCAACGGGGAGATGCTGGAGATTGACAACCCGTCGCTCATGCCGGAACAGCAGAAGATTGATCATATCGAAGAGCCTTATGTGAAAGCGACGATTATCGTCCCGAACGATTATGTCGGTGCGGTGATGGAGCTGTGCCAAGGAAAACGCGGTGAATTCATCAACATGGAATATTTGGATGAAAAGCGGGTACAGCTTTTGTACGACATTCCGCTCTCGGAAATTGTGTACGACTTTTTCGACCAGTTGAAGTCCAGCACAAAAGGTTATGCTTCATTTGATTATGAATTTTCCGGATACAAAAAGTCGAAGATGGTCAAAATGGACATCCTTCTCAACGGAGAGCAGATCGATGCGCTATCGTTTATCGTTCACCGCGACAGAGCCTATCAGCGCGGAAAAATGATGTGCGAAAAACTGAAAGAACTGATTCCGAGACAGATGTTTGAAGTCCCGATCCAAGCGGCGATCGGGAACAAAGTAATCGCGCGCGAAACGGTCAAAGCATTGCGGAAAAATGTCCTTTCCAAATGCTATGGAGGCGACGTGACCCGAAAAAGAAAGCTGCTGGAGAAACAGAAGGAAGGGAAAAAGCGGATGAAGCAAGTGGGCAGTGTGGAAGTGCCGCAGGAAGCGTTTATGGCGGTGCTGAAAATTGACGACTAAAGCGGTTTACGTCCATATTCCCTTTTGCCATCGCAAATGTTTTTACTGCGATTTCAATACGTATGCGTTGCAGGGTCAGCCGGTGGACGAATATTTGGACGCATTGGAGCGGGAAATGAAGATGACGATAGCTGAACATCCTCCCCATGTGATCGACTCGATCTATATCGGCGGAGGGACACCGACGGCCCTTACGGCGCGGCAAATGGAGAAGCTGTTTGCGATGCTTCACCGCTATTTTCCCCATCGTTCGTCTCAGTTTGAATGTTCAATGGAAGCCAACCCGGGCACGATCGAGCGGGATAAACTGGGCGTCATGCTGGACGGCGGCGTCAACCGGATCAGCATGGGCGCCCAATCGTTTGACGATCAACTATTGAAACGGCTTGGCCGCATCCATGATGCGCGCGCTGTTTACGAGAGCGTGCACCTGGCGCGTCAGGCCGGATTTCACAACCTGTCGCTTGACTTGATGTACGGACTGCCGGAGCAGACGATGGAACAGCTCAAAGCGAGCGTGGAAGCGGCGATGTCGCTGGAGCTTCCTCACTATTCCCTCTACAGCCTGAAAATCGAAGAGAACACCCCTTTTCATACCTGGTATGAAAAAGGGGAATTGGTGCTTCCCGATGAAGATGCGGAACTGGCCATGTATGAATACATTATGGAAAAGATGGTTCAAAACGGCTACCGCCATTATGAGGTCAGCAATTTTGCCCGCCCCGGCTTTGAAAGCCGGCATAATCTGACTTATTGGAAAAACGAAAGTTATTACGGCTTGGGCGCAGGAGCACACGGATACGTAAACGGAGTCCGTCATGTCAATGTGATGGGGGTAAAGGAATATATTCATGCGACGAAAAAAGGTTTGCCGCGATTGGAAGAACACGTCGTATTCCGCGAAGAGGCGATGGAAGATTTCATGATCATGGGACTGAGAATGTTGGACGGAATTGAAAATGAGCGATTCTTCCGCCAATTCGACAAACGTCCGGAAGATGTATTTGCAAAACCGCTGGAAAGAGCGATCGATCAGGGTTTGCTGGAACGAACATCTTACGGTTATCGTCTTACCCGCAAAGGACTGATCTTCGGCAACGATGTATTTGCTCTGTTTCTCGGAGAGGCCACGACTTGAAAGTTTATACTTCGCATTGTATATTTATACGTAATGATTTTGCAAACATCGAATGGTGCGGGTGGGATAGATTCATGCAAGTCAAGACACGGAAAGCGACGGAAAAGGACGTTTTAGAAATATATGAACTGATTGCGGGTTATGCAGAAAAAGGGATCATGCTTCCGCGCTCGAAAGATGTGATCAGCCGCCAGCTTGAAAATTTTTATGTCGCTGAAAAAGACGGGCGCGTCGTCGGCTGCGGTTCCTTGTGCGCACTCGGTTCGGACCTGGTTGAAATTCGCTCACTTGGCGTATTGGAGTCCCAAAAAGGCATGGGGATCGGACGCATGCTGGTGGAATGTCTGATCCGGGAAGCCCAAAAACGCAAATTTCCCAGAGTGATGGCACTGACCTATGAGGTTGCTTTTTTCGAAAAGATCGGTTTCTCAGTCGTACCGAAGGAAATTTTTCCGGAAAAAGTGTGGACCGATTGCATTCATTGTAAAAAGCAAGATTGCTGCGATGAGATTGCCGTATTGAAACAACTGGATTGACTTGACAACGAGCCGCGCGTTCTGGTATTTTTGTAATAGTGTTTAGCACTCGACGCAAACGAGTGCTAACGGTCTGCGGACAGCTGAGATTTTGAGGCATGTTTTTTGCTGGAAAGAGGTGATCGACGCATGTTGACGGAACGTCAGAAAATGATTCTGAGCGCGATCGTCAATGATTATATCCAATCTGCGGAGCCTGTCGGCTCGAGAAGTATCTCCAAACGAGGCGATGTCGGCTACAGTCCGGCTACGATCCGTAACGAAATGAGCGATCTGGAAGAAATGGGGTATCTGGAACAGCCGCACACCTCTGCGGGCCGTGTTCCTTCGCATAAAGGATATCGATATTTCGTCGACCATCTGATCCAATTGGAAGACCTGGACAGCAAAGAACTGGAAATGCTCAAGCTGTTTTTCAGGGAAAAAATTGATGAAACGGAAGAAATTATGAAGCAAATTGCGACCATTCTGTCGCAATTGACGCGATACACTTCGATCACGCTCGGTCCCGAACTGTTCAACACTACATTAAAACATCTGCAGTTCGTGCCGCTGAATGAAGACACGGCAGTGGCGATCATCGTCACCAATACGGGGCACGTGGAGAATAAAACCGTGACCTTCCCGGAAAATTTGCCGATGAGCGAAGTGGAAAAATTCGTCAATATCTTTAACACCAAGCTGGCTGGGGTTCCGCTCTACAGTCTGCGATCGAAACTTTACAATGAAATCAGCAGCGAATTGAAACGTCATGTGAACCGCTATGAGGAACTGATCTCTATCGTGGAGAAGGTGCTTGAACAGCGGAGAAAGGAACGCCTCTATTTGAGTGGAACGACGAATATGCTGACCCAGCCGGAATTCCGCGACGTCGACAAAGTGAAGACGATTCTGGATCTGTTTGATGAAACCGATACGCTGATGAAATTGTTCAGCGAAACGAAGGAAGGCATCCAGGTGAAAATCGGGGAAGAAAACGGTGTCGATGCCATCCATAACTGCAGTTTGATCACAGCGACGTATACGGTTGAAGGGCAACCGGTTGGAACCATCGGCATCCTGGGTCCTACGCGAATGGAATATGGAAAAGTGATCCGCTTGCTCGACCATATTTCGCAAGATTTGCCGGCTATATTTGCCCGCTGGTACAAGTAGATGAACCAATATAAGGAGGTGAACGTTTTGGCGGAGCATGAAAAGCAGCAGATGGAGTTGGAAAACGAACAGCAGGTCAACGAGGAGCAGCCGGAAAATCCGGAAAACAAGGAGCAGGTTGATAATCCCGATCCACAAGGTTCCGATATAGATGAAAATGAACGCCAAAAGGATGAAGGCGCGGAAGGTGAGAGTGGCACAGAACAGGCGTCCGCGCCTTCTTCTGGTGAAGTGGACTTGAAGAAAGCGCTGGAGGAGCGCGACCGCAAAATTGAGCAATTGGAAGCTGAACTCGAAGAAGCCCGCCGCACAGCAGAGGAGAATTACCAGAAGTGGCTGCGGGCGCAAGCCGATTTCGACAACTTTCGCAAACGTACGAGAACTGAAAAAGAAGAAATGCAAAAATATGCTTCCTTGAGTGTGATTGAAAAGCTGTTGCCTTGCATGGATAACTTTGAGCGGGCATTGACGGCGGGTCGGGAAAACCCAGATTTTGACTCGCTGTTAAAAGGTTTGGAAATGATTTATGCCCAAATGAACAAACTACTCGAGGAAGAAGAGGTTAAACCGATCGAGGCAGTGGGCACTCCATTTAATCCGGAGTACCATCAGGCCGTCATGCAGGTGGAGTCCGAAGAGCATGAAGAGGGAATTGTTGTTGAAGAAATGCTGAAAGGATACATGCTCAAGGACAAAGTGATTCGGCCGTCGATGGTAAAAGTAAGCAAATAATTGAACATACTGACGAATTCGAGGAGGTAATTCAAACATATGGGAAAAGTAATAGGCATTGACTTAGGAACGACGAACTCATGTGTGGCCGTCATGGAAGGTGGAGAACCGGTCGTCATTCCTAATGCAGAAGGTAACCGAACGACCCCTTCAGTCGTCGGATTTAAAAAAGATGGGGAGCGGATCATCGGGGAAACGGCCAAACGCCAGGCCATTACCAACCCGGACCGCACCATTATTTCGATCAAAAGACATATGGGAACGGACTACAAAGTCAAAATTGACGACAAAACGTACACGCCTCCGGAAATTTCAGCAATGGTGCTGAGAAAGCTGAAAACCGATGCTGAGGCGTATTTGGGTACGGAAGTGACGCAGGCGGTCATTACCGTTCCGGCCTATTTTAATGACAGCCAGCGGCAGGCGACAAAAGATGCGGGCCGGATCGCAGGGCTCGAAGTGCTCCGCATCATCAACGAGCCGACTGCAGCGGCGCTCGCTTACGGGCTCGACAAAGAGGACGATCAGACAATTCTCGTCTATGACCTGGGCGGCGGTACGTTTGACGTATCCATCCTTGAGCTCGGCGACGGCTTTTTTGAAGTTAAGGCAACGAGCGGTAACAACCAGCTGGGCGGAGACGATTTTGACCAGGTGATCATCGATTATTTGGTCGAGGAATTCAAAAAAGAGCACGGTGTGGATCTCAGCAAGGACAATGCGGCATTGCAACGTTTGAAAGATGCTGCGGAAAAAGCGAAAAAAGAACTGTCCAGCGTGTTGTCGACGACGATCTCGCTGCCGTTTATCACTGTCGTCGATGGGGTGCCGCAACACTTGGAGATGAATCTGACGCGTGCCAAATTTGAGGAACTTTCTGCCCATCTGGTGGAAAAAACGTTGGAGCCGACGCGTCAGGCGCTCAAAGACGCAGGATTGTCGCCTAGCGATATCGATAAAGTTGTGCTTGTAGGCGGTTCGACGCGGATTCCTGCTGTACAGGAAGCGGTCAAGAGACTGACCGGTAAAGAACCGCACAAAGGGGTCAACCCGGATGAAGTTGTGGCGCTCGGAGCAGCGGTACAAGCGGGCGTGTTGACCGGTGAGGTGAAAGACGTCGTTCTGCTCGACGTTACACCGCTTTCGCTCGGAATTGAAACCGCTGGTGGCGTCTTTACGAAAATGATCGAGCGCAATACGACGATCCCGACAAGCAAATCGCAAATCTTTTCAACCTACGCGGATAACCAGACCAGCGTCGAGATTCACGTCCTCCAGGGCGAACGTGCCATGGCTGCGGACAACAAGACGCTCGGACGGTTCATTTTGAGTGATATTCCGCCGGCACCGCGCGGGGTACCGCAAATTGAGGTCACTTTTGACATCGACGCGAACGGAATTGTGCACGTGTCGGCTAAAGACAAAGGGACCGGAAAAAGCCAGAAAATTACGATCACCTCTTCCAGCGGCTTGAGCGATGAAGATATCGAACGCATGATCAACGAAGCCAAGCAATATGAAGAGGAAGACAAGAAACGTCGCGAGTTGGTTGAAGCGAAAAACGAAGCGGATCAGATGATCTACACCGCCGATAAGACGATCCGGGATCTGGGCGACAAAGTCGATCAGAGCGAAAAAGACAGGGTCAACGAAGCCAAAGAGCAAGTCAAGAAAGCGATGGAAACCGACAACACCGAGGAGATCAAGAAGGCTACGGAAAATCTGAGCCAGGTCGTCCAGCAGATTTCTGTCAAGCTGTATGAGCAGATGGCCAACCAGCAAGGCGATCAGGGTGGTGGAAGCGCCGGCGGTGATGGTGCGTCCGCATCCCAAGCGAAAGACAACGTCGTCGATGCCGAATATGAAGTCGTCGATGATGACAAGGATGAGAAAAAATAACCGGTCAGATGACGTGCATGCGGACAGGTCAAAGTGCGGGCGGCTGATTCCGTCCGGCTTTGGCTTTCCTTTTTGTCCGCCGGTCGAGGATTTATTCGCGCCGTCCCCGACCGGACCGGATGAAGCCGCTAAATAACTTATTGGGAGTGGAACGATGAGTAAACGTGACTACTATGAGGTGCTGGGCGTCGACCGAAATGCATCGGACGACGAAATCAAAAAAGCATACCGCAAATTGGCGCGGAAATATCACCCTGATGTGAACAAGGCGCCCGATGCGGAAGAAAGATTCAAGGAAGTAAAAGAAGCTTACGATGTATTGAGCGATCCGCAGAAAAGGGCGCAATACGACCGCTATGGTCATATTGACCCGTCCCAGGGCATGGGCGGCGGTTTTGACAGCATGGATTTCGGCGGCTTTGGCGACATCTTTGACATGTTCTTCGGTGGTGGACAGCGCCGCAATCCGAACGCTCCGAGAAAAGGGGCGGATTTGCAATACACATTGCGCATTGAATTTAAGGAAGCGGTGTTTGGCAAAGAAACGGAAATTCGCATCCCCCGCACGGAAGAGTGTGACACTTGTCTAGGTTCGGGCGCCCGTCCGGGAAGTCGACCAGAGCGGTGCTCTGTGTGCGGAGGTACCGGTCAGCAGGAAACGGTACAAAATACCCCGTTCGGACGCATTGTCAATCGGCGTATATGCAGTGCTTGTAACGGCCAAGGAACGATCGTGCGCGATCGTTGTCCGACATGTCACGGCAGCGGCAGGGTCAAAAAACAGCGAACTATTCAGATTAAAATTCCTGCAGGTGTGGATGACGGTTCGCAAATTCGCATTCCGAATGAAGGGGAGGCGGGAACAAACGGTGGACCGCCGGGAGATCTGTACGTCGTTATCCGGGTCAATCCGCACGAGTTTTTCGATCGGGAAGGCGACGATATCTACTGCGAAGTTCCGCTTACCTTCGCGCAGGCGGCTCTCGGTGATGAAATCGAAATTCCCACTCTCACCGGCAAAGTCCGGTTGAAAATTCCGCCGGGTACGCAGACGGGAACGTATTTCCGCCTGAAAGGCAAGGGAGTCCCTCGTCTGCGCGGCTATGGTCAAGGTGATCAGCACGTCAAAGTCGTCGTTGTTACCCCCTCCAATTTGACTGAGCGGCAAAAGGAACTGTTAAGGGAATTCGCCAGATTGAGCGGTGAGCATACGCACGAAAAACAGCAGACCATCTTTGAAAGAATGAGAAGAGCTTTTCTAGGTGATTAAAAAAGAGCGCATGACACTTGAATGAAGAAGGTCATGCGCTCTTGTTTTTTCGGAGCGTGTTTTTTCGGAGCGGAATGAGCGGGATGTCGTGCAGGGCAATTTCCGGCCGGCTGCCGTAGCGGATATTGATTCCGGTCTGCCCGAGTCCTTCGCTGATATAAAACGGACGGCCATCAATCTTTTGTACACCGCGGATCATGTTCATCCGCACCAGCTCTCCCATCGTATTCAGATGAAACGGCTTGGGCCAATGGATCTGTCCGCCATGGAAATGTCCGGCCAACAAATAATCAAAATCGTGTTCATGCATCTTCAACACGATGTTGGGGTCATGGGTCAATACGAGGTTAAATGCTCCGTGGTCGATGCCGCTGAAAGCTTTATCGGGATCGCTGCGTCCCGTAAAGTCATCATCGATTCCGATCACGTTGATCTTTTTCCCTTTGATGGCCGCACTCATGTTTTCGTTGCGAAGAACATGGCATCCGTGGCGGTGTAACGTTGCGACCAGCGATTTTAAATGATCGCCTTTTAATACATAATCGTGGTTTCCGAGTACGGCAAACATCGGTGCGGACGGCTGAAGTTCGCGAATCACTTGCAAAAACGGATTCAGCTTTGGAATACTTTTGGCACGGTCCAGAAAATCTCCGGTAAACGCGACCAGATCGAAGGCTCTGTCTTTGAGCATGAAACGGAGACGCTCCGGAGTGATCGATAACAGTTCGAGATGAAGATCGGAAAGATGTAAAACGGTGAAACGCTGGTCGCGCGGAATCGACCGGTCACCGTACGTAATATAATTCAATTTTACTTTTTGTGTATTCCGTCTGCCTGCACTCCAAAGCGAAGAAATGAGTGCAGTCGCTGTGCAAGCAGCAACATAGGGCAAAACCAAGGTTATTTCCCCCTCTCCCATCATAACAGTATAAAGGATGAGGGGGATTGTTGTCAGTGGAAAAGGGTGGAACTTATAAAAGCGAAATCTATGATCCGTAACGATCCTCCAGTAGCTTTTTGGACATGCATAAATAGACGGGATGGTGTTTATTCAAGGAGCGGAGCGGTTTATCTGCAGATAACAGGTGAATCGGCAACAGTGTCATCCATTTGTACAGGCGAAATAAAGGATGGGTAAGGGGCACCCTTTGAAAACCGAGCGTCTCGGATCCTCGATTCAATAACGTAATGCCGACGATTCCTTTGATCTGATCGCTCTTTACATGTTGACGTACATATTGACACAATCCGGGCAAGGAATCGAGCACCATTTTGTAAAGCCACTTCGCCCGCGCCAGTTCGTTTTTCAGGCTGAACATTTCTTGCAAAATAAACACGTTATGTAAATGAATTTTCAAGACAAGATCGCCTTTTTTCAGCGATGAACCGTCTGGAAAATGAACTTCTTTTCCCCGATATCGCATCAGCCGAACCCGGAACACATTTTTTTCGGAATCCGATTGGATGCGTTCCAAGCGAGTGAAAGCATAATAAATTGGATCAATCCACTTCCATACGTTTAAAAACCAGGACCTGACTTCCATCTTTGACCTTCCTTCTTGCGTACCTGTCCTTACAGGATATTTTGCCACGAAACTGTCGAATCTAAAAAAGAACGGCATCATCAAGGAGGAGCAAATGGTAAAAAAAATTTTGTTTTTGCCTTTGCTGCAACTGTCTTCCGGACACCACCAGGTGGCTGATACGCTGGCAGAATATGCCCTGCGCCATGATCCGAGCCGGGTTTGCCAAAAAGTCGATTTGCTTCATTACGGTTTTGGAGGATTGGAAACGTGGATATCCCGCTTTTATTTGCACTGGATCCGCTTGTCACCCGGCACTTACCACTGGCTTTATCGTCGTTCCGTTGAAAGTGCCGGGAGCAAATCGTTTCCGTTATACGATTACGTGTTCCGGCCGGTGTTTGCCAGACTGATCGAGAGAGAACGACCCGATCTGATCATTTGTACCCATGCGTTGCCTTCTTATATCGCCCATCGTATGAAAATCGAACAAAAGCTGGATGTTCCTGTTGTCAACGTCTATACGGACTTTTTTATAAACGCTTTGTGGGGAACGGACGGCATTGATTTTCATCTTGTACCTGACGCGAAAACGGGACAGGTCTTGCTGCAGCGCGGGGTGCCTGAAAACCGGATTTTTGTCACGGGCATTCCTGTACATCCCGCGATTACGCCGCCCATCCGCCGCGTTACACCTTGTTTACGGCGTCCGGTCGTGCTCATCACAGGCGGTCATCTGGGAGTGGGAGGTCTGCACAGACTGATTCAAAAATTGCCCCAATCTGGACAAATTCATTATATGGTTTTGTGCGGAAAAAACAAAGGGCTGTATGAACGGCTCATGAAAGAGCGGCATCCGCACCTGACACCTGTCCCGTACATCTCTTGCCGCAAACAGATGAATGCGTTTTATGAACAGGCTGATGCGGTGCTGACAAAGCCGGGAGGTGTGACGATCAGCGAATGTTTGCGCAAGCGGCGCCCCGTTTTTATATATGGGGCCCTCCCCGGTCAGGAAGCGTACAATTTGCGGCATCTCAAGGAGAGCGGGCTCGTATTTGACCTAAACGAAACATCTTTCATGAGCAGGAAAAGCTGGGAAGACATCATGATGGAAGTGCTTCGTTCCGAGTCTCAATTGACAGCTTGGAACAAGAAACTTGATTTGTATATGGGTGGCATACGTGAACAGCAGGTTGAAGCCCTGTTTGCTCATATTTTTCAATAAGAGATTTCAGGATGGCCTGAAACCGACAGCAAGTACGCAACGTACATTAAAAGGAACGTTCACACTGAATGAAGCCGCTATTTTTTAGTCAGGTTTATGCGGTAAAGGAGGGGAAATGATGATGGAAAAAGTGCTCAGTGTAGAAGGAATCGGAAAGAAGTTCAGGGACGTGCAAGCGATCCGAGATATTCATTTTGATGTACATGCCGGAGAAATTATGGCCATTCTTGGCCCCAACGGAGCGGGAAAGTCGACCACCATCCGAAATATCATGGGAATTATCATTCCCGATGAAGGCACGATCCGTTTTCACCGCTCCAAGGACGGGTCCATCCCTCGCGATAAAATCGGATACTTGCCGGAAGAGCGCGGCCTTTACAAAAATGTGCCGATCATGGATATAATTTTGTATTTTGCCGATCTGAAAAATTATCCGCGTGAAAAAGCAAAGAAACGTGCATTGATGTATCTCGAGAAATTTGATCTCGCTGGCAAAGAAAACAAGCCCATCGAACAATTGTCCAAAGGGATGGCTCAAAAAGTGCAATTTATCGCCTCGATCGTTCATGAGCCGGAATTGCTCGTACTGGATGAGCCGTTTTCCGGACTGGATCCGGTCAGCCAGGAACTGTTCCAGGAAGAGATCAAGAAGTTGGCGGATCAGGGAACGGCGATCTTGCTGTCCTCTCATCAAATGAATCTGGTCGAAGCCCTTTGCGACCGGCTGTTTATGATTTACCGCGGTCAAAAAGTGATCTATGATACGATCGATGAAGTAAAAGCCAAATATGCCAATTTCAAATGCACGTTGAAGGGCCATAACGATGCGGAAAAGCTGGGCAAGCTGCCCGGTGTAAAACAAGTGGAAGTACAAAATGACCGGACGATCCTCTATCTGGATGAAGGCATTCAGCCGGCGACTTGGCTCAAATCGTTGCCGGAAGACCTGGATATTAAGGAAATGTCTATGGATCGCATTTCCTTACATGAAATTTTTGTACGCATTGCCACGGGCCGTTGGGAGGTAGATAACCTTGATTAACAGTTGGAAAGTCGCCCGCTGGGAGATCAAGAGAAACCTAAAAAACAAGTCGTTTCTCATCTCGCTCATTGTAACGCCGCTCATCTTTCTTTTGTTCATCACGATTCCTGTTCTCCTTTCCGGGATTGATAATGCAGAATCCGAGCCGGTCAAATTGTACGTCAAGGATGAAATCGGCATTTGGAACGAACAAATTGCTGCACAACTGGGGGATTCGGATACGTGGGAAATCGTGCTCCAGCCTGAAAATGAACAGGCCGTAATGGAGGAACTGGAAGAAAATGAGAATGTCTTTTATATCGTATTGACAGAGCAGGATGTGCTTGAACAAGGGCGGATGATCGTCTACACGAATGAAAAAAGTGACGAAAAGTTGGTGCAGCCGTTGCAATTTCTCGAACAGCCGCTGCAAATGAAGCGGCTCATGGATCGAGGTTTTTCTCAGGCAGAATCGGAGCAGATTTTGCGCGGCATCAAGCTTGACATCGTTTCTGTTGGGAAAGAGGGAGAAGCGTCAGAAGAAGATACTTTACCGCTCCGACGCATCATCCCAGCGGCTTTTGCCGGTCTGATTCTCTTTTCCGTCATTATTACCGGTACGATGATTTTCCAAAGTGCGTCACAGGAAAAGAAAGATAAAGTGGCGGAAATGATTCTTTCCTCCGTGACACCGTCGCAATTGATGGATGGGAAGATTATCGGCTATTTTATACTCGGTCTCATCCAGGTTGCGGTCTGGATCAGCATTGCGCTGCCGGTGATCCAATGGCGACTCAATTTCAATCTCATCACCTATTTGCTCGTTCCGGAGACGTTGCTTTTGCTTTTGTTTGCGATCGCAGGATATTTTATGTTTGCGGCCCTTTTTGTCGGTTTGGGGGCAACGATCGAAGATATTTCGACGTCCGGAAACTTTCAAGGAATCGTGTTTATGCTTCCCTGGATTCCGTTCATCCTGTTCGGACCGGTTGTTCACAATCCGGAAGGAATCGTGGCACAAGTCGCTTCCTATGTGCCGATCACCTCTCCCGCGATCATGATTTTCCGTATGGCGATCATGGAGGAATGGCCATGGGTGGACATTGTCATTTCCATCGTTCTCCTGCTACTGAGCATCTGGCTTTTTATGAAGTTGGCAGGTAAAATATTTAAGACGGGAATTCTGATGTACGGCAAAAATGCTACGCCGATGGAAATCTGGAAATGGCTCAGACATTAATCAGACAAGAAATGAATCTTAAGAAAAAAAAGAGCGACAAAGGGAGCGAGCAATGATTTGGTACGAATTGGCTGTTACGATCAGGGAGGAAGCTTCTGAAGCGGTAACGCATTATTTGAATGAACAGGGCGCAAACGGCGTTTCGATCGAGCAGTCATGGTATGCCCTCAAAAATCGGCAAACGCGTTTGGGAGAATGGTATGACATTCCGTTCAATGATATTCCGGAAGGAAAAGTCGTGATCAAAGCTTATTTTCCGGCTACGGATTCTGATCAAACGCAATCCGGACCGACACCATCCGGCGCAAGCGTCCAGCATGTAGCTGACGGCTTGCGCGATTTCATTTCACAGCTTTCGGAGTACGGCATTGAGGCCGGACAAACCAGCATCGAGATCCGTTCCGTGAAAGATGAGGACTGGGCAGAAGCGTGGAAACAGTACTACAAACCGGTCAAGATCAGCGAGCGACTGACGGTCAAACCGGTGTGGGAACCTTATGAGCCGCATGAGCATGAAATCGTCATCGAGCTGGATCCCGGCATGGCGTTCGGAACAGGAACGCATGCGACGACCGTCCTTTGTCTTCAAATGCTGGAACAGTATGTCAAGCCGGGGGAAGATGTGATCGATGTCGGCACCGGTTCAGGGATCCTTGCGATCGCTGCAGCGAAGCTTGGAGCCCGTCATGTCCTGGCTCTTGATCTGGATCCGGTAGCGGTGGCCAGCGCGCAGGATAACGTACACCAGAATGGCCTTGCGCAAATAACGGTAAAGGAAAGCGATCTGTTAAGCATCCTCGATACAGATTTAAATGCGCTTGGAATCGAACTCCCTGTGCAGCTGGTCGTTTCCAATATTTTGGCGGAGATCATCGTATCTTTCGTGGATGATGTACAGCGTGTCCTGCGTCAGGGAGGGCTGTTCATCGCATCCGGCATCATCACCGCCAAGGAATCGCTGGTGACGGACCGGTTGCAGCAAGCGGGATTCTCCATTGTCGATCGCAAACAGAAGGAAGATTGGGTTGTTCTCGTTGCCCGTAAAGACTGACGGCGCAATGCGTTTGCTTTCCGGTGCTTGGGTAGCAATTGCGGCGCAAAAGTTGTAAACTGGTGATGAAGGTAAAACAGACGTACCATGCACTCAAGATGGAGTTTGGAATAGATTGGGGTTTTACCGCATGCAACGCTACTTTGTACCGCCTTCGGCCTGGAGTGCGGATCAGATCGAGATGGTCGGGGACGATGCCCACCATCTGATCAAGGTGCTGCGCGCCACGCCCGGCTACCGGTTTGTGGCGAGCGACGGTGTTTCCCGCGATGTGCTTGCAGAAGTGCAACACATGGACAAAGGGATCGTGATCGCTGCCATCGTGGAAGAATTACCGCGAAACCATGAACCGCAGACGGAAATCTGGATCGCCCAAAGTCTTCCCAAAGCGGATAAAATGGACATGGTGATCCAAAAATGCACAGAACTCGGTGCGTACGGTTTCATACCCTTCAGTTCCGCACGGACGATCGTGCAGTACGACAGCAAAAAAGAACAAAGACGGATGGAGCGCTGGCGCAAAATCGCCAAGGAAGCCGCCGAACAGGCTGGGCGCAATCGTCTGCCTGAGATCAAGAAACCGTGCACAGCGGATGAATTGATCGCACAGGCCGATTCCTTTCATCTGGTTCTTTTTTGTTACGAACAGGAGAGAAAGTTCGGGATCAAGGCGCGTCTTCGAGACTGGAAGAAACAAAGCCTCATCCCGCTGGATTCTGCACGTCTTTTGTTGATCGTGGGGCCGGAGGGCGGATTTACCGAGCAGGAAGCGGTCCGTTTTGCCGCTAGCGGATTTCTGTCTACCGGTTTGGGACGGCGTGTACTGAGGACGGAAACAGCGGCGATGGTCGCACTGGCCTGTGTGTTATACGAACTGGATGAAATGGAGGGATAACGGATGCCATCCGTAGCTTTTCATACATTGGGATGCAAAGTCAATTTTTATGATACGGAAGCGATCTGGCAACTATTTAAAAAAGCCGGATACGTTCAAGTTGATTTCAATGATACGGCCGATGTTTATGTGATCAACACGTGCAGTGTGACCAATACCGGGGACAAAAAAAGCAGACAGGTCATCCGCCGGGCCATCCGCCGCAACCCGGATGCGATCATCGCTGTCACCGGATGCTATGCCCAGACAGCGCCAAATGAAATTATGGATATTCCGGGCGTGGATCTGGTTATCGGTACGCAGGATCGCGACAAGATTATCGATTACGTAAGGCAGATCGAAGCGACAAGACGGCCGGTCAACGCCGTGCGCGACATTATGAAAACGCGGCAATTTGAAGAGTTGGACGTTCCTGAATTTTCCGATCGCACCCGCGCGTTTTTGAAAATTCAGGAAGGGTGCAACAATTTCTGTACGTTTTGCATCATCCCATGGACGCGGGGGCTGAGCCGCAGCCGTGCACCGGAAAAAGTGCTGGAACAGGCGCGCAAACTGGTGGCTTCCGGCTACCGTGAAATCGTATTGACCGGCATCCATACCGGAGGGTATGGCGAAGATCTTGAAGATTATGATCTGGCGCAATTGCTCTGGGATCTGGATAAAATCGATGGTCTGTACCGCATTCGCATCAGCTCGATCGAAGCGAGCCAGATCAATGACCGCATCATCGAGGTGCTCAAGTCTTCAGAAAAAATGTGCCACCATCTGCATATTCCGATACAATCGGGCGATGATTACATTTTGAAGCGCATGCGCCGCAAGTACACAGTCCAGCAATATGCGGAAACGATCGAAACATTGCATGAAGTTTTGCCGGGTGTTGCAATCACGACGGATGTCATCGTCGGTTTTCCGGGGGAAACGGATGAGATGTTTGAAAACACCCGCCAGGTGCTGGAAAAACTGCAATTTTCACAATTGCATGTTTTCCCCTATTCGAAACGATCCGGTACACCTGCGGCGAGAATGGATAACCAGGTGGACGAAGAAGTGAAAAACCAGCGTGTACGCGAGTTGATTGAACTTTCGGAACGCCTGCAACTTGCCTATGCTAAGCGTTACGAAGGCCAGGTCGTCGATGTGATCCCGGAACGGGAGCATGGACCGGCTGGTTCCGGAATGATCTCCGGTCACTCCGGCAATTATCTGCATGTCGTCATGCCCGGATCACCCGCACTGATTGGCCAAGTTTGTCGCGTGAAGATCGAAAAAGCCGGCGTGAATGAATGCACCGGCACGATCGTTAGAGTGTTGGAAGAAAAACAGGCCGCCGGCATTTAAAAAGGAGGGCTTCCGTGAAAGAAATATCCGCAGGGGGAGTTGTTTTCGTCAGAGATGAGGACGGATCTTTGAAAATCCAGATGATCCGCGACCGTTATGGCAAAATGACGCTCCCCAAAGGAAAGCTAGAACAGGGAGAAAGGTTTGAAGAAGCAGCGCTGCGTGAAATTAAGGAAGAGACCGGGATAACCGGCAAGATCGTTGTTCCGCTCACGGTGGTCCGCTATAAATATTTGACCCAGAACGGCGATGAAGTGGACAAAGAAGTCCATTATTTTCTCGTCGAAGCGACAGGCGGAACACTTACCCCCCAGGTGGAGGAAATCGAGGATGTCAATTGGTATACCCCGGAAGAGGCGTGGGAGATTCAGCGTACATCCGGATATTTGAACAACAATGAAGTGCTCCAGATCGCCTTGAAACGATTAGGGGTGATCGTACATGACGACTGACCGCGCGGATCGCCGGCTAAAGCAAGATCCGTCCGGTTATCCAGACATAGCCCGTTATATCGATCACACATTGCTAAGGGCTGATGCCAGTCAACAAGATATTGCCCGTTTATGCGAGGAAGCAAAGCGGTACCGGTTTTACAGCGTTTGCGTTCATTCCGGATGGGTATCGTTTTGCAAACGCGAGCTGGAAGGAACCGATATTCGCATCAGTGCGGTGTGCGGTTTTCCGCATGGAGCCTCTTTGACCGAGGTCAAGGCCTGTGAAGCTCAATATGCTGTTGAGCACGGTGCGGATGAAATCGATATGGTGATGGCGATCGGCCAGCTGAAATCCGGAAACGAAAATGCCGTGTATGAAGATATTCGCGCTGTTGTTGAGTCCGCAAACGGCGCGGTGGTCAAAGTGATTTTGGAAACGGGTCTTTTGACGGATGAAGAAATTCGCATGGCTTGCCGGATCGTTGCAGAGGCGGGAGCCCATTTTGTCAAAACCTCCACCGGGTTTGGCCCGCGCGGGGCGACGGTGGAAGATGTGAAACTCATGCGAATGGCGTCTCCGGAACATGTGCGAGTGAAAGCGGCGGGGGGCATTCGTACACGTACGGACGCGGAAAAAATGATCGCTCACGGTGCCAGCCGGATCGGCACCAGCGCAGGACCTGCGATCATGAGCGGCGCATCAGGAACTGCGGCCTATTGATGCGTTCGGATCCCGTTCCGGTTGCAAACGGTCGATCCATTTCATGTAGCAGATCGGCAATGCCAAGAGCGAGCAGACGATATTATATAAGGTCTGGGCATGCGCAAGCTGGGCGGAAGGCGATTCTGTCAACAAGGCGGTCACCGCATGAAGCAGCGGGATCAAGGGATAAAACAGCACCGCACCCCCGACGTTCAGCAACACGTGTGACCATGCTACAAAGCGGCCGGACCGGCTTCCGCCAATGGAAGCGATCAGCGCGGTTACACATGTTCCGATGTTGGCGCCGAGGACAATCGCTATGCCGAGTTCCAGAGAGATGGCCTGTGATGATGCAAGGCCCATGGCAATGGCGATGCATGCTGTGCTGCTCTGAATCAAGGCGGTCAAAATCGTTCCGGCCCAAATGCCCCACAGCAAACTTTTTTGTGAATGTTCCAAAAACCAGGTAAACAACCCGCGGGTTTGCAAGGCAGGCACGATGCTTTGCATGACCTCCATCCCGAGCAGGACAGCGGAAAAGCCGCTGACCGCCAATGTAAGGGAGCGCAGAGCTGCCCCGCTTTTGCCGGGCAAACGGATCAGCCAGCTGGCCAGCCAGATGCTGAGCGAACCTACTAAAAGCGGCAAAGCGTACCGATGCAGATTCATGCCGATCAGTTCGGTCGTCATGCAAGTGCCGATATTCGTACCCAGTATGATGCCAAGCGTACGCGGAAAAGTGAGCAGACCGGCATTGACCATCCCGATGGTAATGACGGTAATTGCGCTGCTGCTTTGCACGAGCGCGGTCAGGATCGTCCCCGTCAACAACCCTCGCCAGGGCGTCTCCGTACTTGTTTCGATCATTTTTTTCATGAGTGGACCCGCCCAATGTTGCAAAGCCAATTCCATCACTTTCATGCCGAACAAAAAAATGGCTAGCCCGACGGCGAGAGGCAGCAAGATTCCGCTCCACATGCTTCATTCGAACCCCTTTACAGGCGATCATCATCAGCGAGACAAGCATCCGAGTTTTTACATATATATGTGGCGCGAAAGCCAAGCATGCCTTGCAGCAAGGCGAGAAGGAAGGGATACATATGGCGGTGCAGTTCATTGTTGGCAGGTCAGGCAGTGGAAAAACGACCTTCTGCCTTGAAGCGATTCGAAGTGAACTACAAGAGCGGCCTATGGGGCCTCCTCTCATTTTGCTCGTGCCGGAACAAGCCACTTTTCAGGCGGAATACGAATTGGTCAGCACGCCGGGACTTTCAGGCATGCTGCGTGCACAGGTACTCAGTTTTCGCCGTCTCAGCTACCGGGTGCTGCAAGAGACCGGCGGGGCTACCCGCCCTTTGCTTGATGAAACAGGAAAAAAAATGTTGATCTACAAAATTATGCATCAATTGCGCGAACAGTTGCCCCTGTTTGGAGCTGCAGCAGAATTGGCCGGTTTTATCGATAGCATGCAATCTTTTTTTGACGAATTGAAGCGTTATGGTGTAACGTCGGGAGTGCTCCAAGGGCACATTCGCAAACACGAACGGCATTGGCGGGAACATTCACCTCTCTTTCTGGATAAAATGGTTGAGCTGTTACGGGTTTTTTCTGCTTACGAAAGAGAGATGGAAGGGTCATATGGCGATTCGGAAGAAATGCTTGCTCTCGTTGCCGAGCGGGCCAGCCGCTCCTCATTGCTCAAAGGTGCCCAAATCTGGATCGATGGCTTTAACGGATTTACACCGCAGGAACGCGCTGTTTTGGCCGCTCTTTTCCAAGTCGCTGCTGATGTTCGCGTTACCCTGTGCCTGGATCGTCCGTACGGGGCGGATGAAATGCCGGATGAGCTCGATCTCTTTTACCCGACGGCGAAAACGATGTGCGAACTGCGCCAGTTGATTCGGGAAAGCGGTGTCGATGAACGGGAGCCGGTGTGCCTTTCCCTTCCCGGCCGTGCTCGCTTTGCGGCCAGTCCTCCGCTTGCCCGGCTGGAAGAGCACCTGGCCCGTTCTTTACGTTCCGCACAAACGAGTTCAGGTGACCGTGACCATGAGTCGAAAGTGGACCTTCAGGACGCGATCCGCATCGTACAAGCTCCCAATCGGCTCACTGAGGTGCAAGGTGTCGCCAGGGAAATGATCCGCCTTGTCCGCGATCACGGTTACCGCTGGCGGGACATGGCCGTGATTGTGCGGCGGCTTGAGGACTATGACGATGTGCTGAAACACGTATTCGAAGACTATGGAATCCCCTGCTTTTTTGATGTCAAGCGTACGGTGATCCATCATCCGCTCATTGAATTCGTGCGTTCCGCTGTAGATGTCGTCCTCAACCGGTGGCGTTATGATGATGTGTTTCGCTGCGTAAAGACCGATTTTTTGCTGTCCCTTTCCGAGGACGACCGCGAGCAAAGAAAATGGCTGGACCGGCTCGAAAATGAAGTGCTCGCCCATGGCATATACGGCAATCGCTGGCATGACGAACGACTGTGGGCGAACATATGGGAAAAATTGCACGAATCCGAAGGAACTTTTGATGATGAGCTGAGCGACAGGAGGCCATCGCTCGGGCAAGAGGAGATAGAGCGACTGCAAGAAGCGAGACAAAAAATTATTGCTCCGCTTTTGACATTTGAACAGCGAACGCGCCGTGCAGTGACTGTGCGCGACTGGATCGAAGCGCTCTATTTGTTGCTGGAAGAAGTGAATGCGCAAGAACGTTTGGCGCGGTGGGGAGAGCAGTGCCTGGCGCGCGGTGAAGCGGAAGAAGCGAAGGAACATGTGCAGATGTGGGAACGCGTGCTCGATGTGTTTGACACGATGGTAGAAATGATCGGCGATGAACCGATAACGGCAGAACAGTTTTCCGGCATGCTCGAAACCGGACTGAAAAGCATCCGGCTCGGCTTGGTACCGCCGTCGCTCGATCAGGTGCTGGTCGGCAGCATGGATCGGACACGCATAGGCACGGTTCGTTGCTGCTTTGTGCTCGGGGCCAACGACGGGGTCATACCGCTCGTGCAAACCGAATCCAGCGTTCTGAGCGAACCTGAACGGGACATGCTGTCCGAGTCCGGTCTGGAGCTGGCACCGGGCAGCCGCCGCAAGCTGCTGGATGAGCAATTTCTGATCTACAGCTCGCTTACTCTTTCCAAGGAACGGCTTTGGATCAGTTACCCGCTGGCCGACGAAGAAGGAAAAGGGTTGAAACCGTCTGAAATCATCCGCAGGTTGCAGCGGATTTTCCCTGAGCTTTCATTGCGTGTTCTAGCGGCAGAACCGGAATCCCTCGGAGATGAGGAGGAGCAGCTCGAACATGTTGTAGCCCCGGCCCGCACGCTGTCATCTCTAATCGTTCAGCTCCGCCGCTATAAAAACGGAATGCCGATTTCTCCGCTATGGTGGGACGTCTATCACTGGTTCGTCTCGCATGATCGGTGGCGCGATCAGCTTAGAGCGATGGCATATGGTCTGTTTTTCGATAACCGCGAACGTAAGCTGAGTGCGGATACTAGCCGCAAGCTTTATGGTTCGACATTAACAGCGAGCGTTTCGCGTATGGAGTTGTTTGTGGCGTGTCCGTTTGCCCATTTTGCTTCATACGGGCTCAAACTGAAAGAACGGAAAGTTTACCGGCTGGAAGCGCCTGATATCGGCAAGCTTTTTCACGCGGCGCTCAAAGCGATTGCGCTGGATCTTAAGCAAAACCGGATCAGCTGGGCGGATTTGACACCAGACGAGTGTCTGCGCCTCGCAGAAGAAGCCGTCGACCGCCTTGCCCCCGACTTGAACAGCGCCATTTTGCAAAGCACGAAGCGCTACGGGTACATCGCACGCAAACTGAAACAGGTCGTAGGCAGCGCAGCTTCGGTTTTGAGTGAACATGCACGGCTTGGCGAATTCGTTCCGGTCGGGCTTGAAATCGACTTCGGGCGTGGCGGGACTTTGCCGCCGTTAACGTTCCAGCTGAATGGCAACCGGCGCATGGAAGTGCGCGGACGGATTGACCGGATCGACGCAGCAAAAGGGGAAAAAGGGACTTATCTGCGTATCATCGACTATAAATCGAGCCGTACATCGCTTTCCTTTGCCGAAATTTTTTATGGACTTTCCCTGCAGATGCTGACCTATCTCGATGTGGTCGTTACACACGCCGATCGATGGCTGGAAAGCGAAGTGATTCCCGCTGGAGTATTGTACTTTCATGTGCACAATCCGCTATTATCCAAGCCGAACCGGCCTTCGGCAGATGAGGCGCAAAAAGAATGGTTCCGCCGTTTCCGCATGAGCGGGTTGGTGCTCGCCGATCTGGATGCGGTGCAAAAGATGGATGCTTCGCTTGAGCAGGGAAAACGCTCCGATCTGATACCAGCCGGTCTCACGAGACAGGGACAGTTTTATAAAACGTCTTCTGTCGTCACCGAGACCGAATGGGAAAAATTGCGCCAACATACCCGCCGCACCATCCGCCGCATCGGCGGTGAAATATTGGAAGGTACCGTCGAAGCAAAACCGTACCGTTTCGGCAACAAAACGCCGTGTGAATATTGCGTTTACCGATCGGTTTGTCAATTCGATCCGGGATATGAAGGTAACGATTATCGGATTTTAAACGCGCTCGAGAAAGAGGAAGTTTGGACGGCGATCACCCGATCCCAGTCCGGTCGCCAGGAAGAAGAAAGGAGCTGATTCCATGCATCCGCTGCCCGAAAAACCTCCGCACACACGCTGGACAGACGAACAATGGGAGGCGATCGTCCGCCGCGGTGAAAATCTGCTCGTATCGGCGGCGGCCGGTTCCGGAAAAACGGCGGTGCTGGTCGAGCGGATCATCCGCATCATCTCCGATCCCGTCCGCCCGGTCGATGTCGACCGTTTGCTTGTCGCAACGTTTACCAATGCGGCAGCGGCGGAAATGAAACAGCGCATCCGGCTCGCCCTTGAACAGAAGCTGGAAGATGAACCGCACTCATCGCATCTGCGCAGGCAGCTGGCGCTCATCCATCGTGCTTTAATCACGACGATTCACTCCTTCTGTCTGGATGTGGTGCGGCGTCATGCCCGCGTGCTCGGTTTGGATCCAGCGTTTCGCGTCGCTTCTGAAACCGAGGCCGAACTGTTGCGGCGTGATGCGCTGGAGGAGACCTTTGAGCATTTTTACGCACATGCTGAAGAAGATCACCCTTTCTGGACGCTCGTTGAGGCATATGGCGGGGATCGAAGCGATGAATCTTTATTCCGGCTTGTGCTTAAAGTATATGATTTTTCACGCAGTCATCCTCTGCCCGATCAGTGGCTGAATGAACAGACCGCTGCTTTTGAGGATCGTTTGCCCTCCCACTGGAACAGATGGATTTCCAGTTTGCTCCACCATGCGTATATCATGTTGGAGGGAGCATGCGAACAGCTGAAGATGGCGCTGATGCTCGCCCGTTCACCTGGCGGTCCCGCCCCTTACGAACCCCAGCTTGTCACCGAGCTTAAAGCCGTCCAGTTGGCAAAACAGTGGGCGGCGGAACGAAACTGGGAAAAGCTTCGCGAACATTTGAATGCCCCCTTGTTCGGGCGGCTCTCCCCGTGTCGCGGTGATGAATATGACGAACAAAAACAGGAGCGAGCCAAACAGCTGAGGGACGAGGCGAAAAAACGGTGGGCGAAGCTTAGGGAAGAACTGTTTG
This sequence comes from uncultured Paenibacillaceae bacterium, assembly GCA_937925675.1. Taxonomy (GTDB): domain Bacteria; phylum Bacillota; class Bacilli; order Paenibacillales; family CALAME01; genus CALAME01. Next base: position 127,372 of record CALAME010000052.1, read on the forward strand.
TGCGAAATACGGATGAATATCAATCCGAACTGGAACGGATTGCGCCTGTGGTGAGAGCGCTCACCGAACTGGTACAGGAGTTCGCCAGCCGTTATGAACGGGCAAAGCGGGCGCGTTCGCTCGTTGATTTTGCGGATCTGGAACACGGTTGCCTGCGTATTTTGGCTGATGAACAATCGCAGCCAGGACGCTGGATTCCTTCTCCTGTAGCGCTGGAATACAGGCGCATGTTTGAAGAAGTTTTGCTCGATGAGTACCAGGATACCAACCTCGTGCAGGAAGCGATTATCGAACTCGTTTCCAGAGATCAACCGGGGAATCGGTTTATGGTCGGAGACGTCAAGCAGAGCATCTATCGGTTCCGCCTGGCTGAACCGGGGCTTTTTTTGGACAAGTATCGCGCTTATCGGGAAGGCAAAGCGGGAAGGCGAATTGATCTGTCCCGCAATTTTAGAAGCCGTGAACAAATCATCGCCGGTGTCAACTTCTTGTTCCGGCAAATCATGAACGAAACCGTGGCGGAATTGACTTACGATTCCGCAGCAGAATTGGTCCATGGTGCGGCTTACCCCCCTCTCCCACCCGATGATGTCGCCCTCGAATTGCACCTCATTGAACAGGACGCTCTGGACTCGGAAGAACAGGTGGAAGGCGCCGGTGATGCTGGGCGCGATGTAGAAATGGCGGCTTCAGCGAACGGGGAGGAAGCGGAGGAGCCGACTGAACTGGAAGCAGCCCGCCTCGAAGCAAGACGGATTGCGGCCCGAATCCGCGCATGGATGGGACTCGACGGGGGAAAACCGCTCCACGTGTACGATGCGGAGCAAGGGGGGATGCGGCCGCTCGAATACCGCGATATCGTCATCTTGCTGAGAGCAACGAGCGGCTGGGCTCCGATCATCGAGGAAGAATTGGCGCGACTGGGGGTGCCGTGCTACGCAGAACTCGATTCCGGCTATTTTACAGCCGGTGAGATCGAGATGATGATGGCTCTCCTGCAAATCATCGACAATCCGTATCAGGATATTCCGCTTGCGGCGGTACTGCGCTCTCCGATCGTGCAACTAAATGCGGAGCAGTTGGCCCAGATTCGCATGGCGGAACCGGACGGGTTTTATTACGATGCGGTTTTACGCTATGCTGCGCTGGAAGTTGGAGCAAATCCGCAGTTACAAAATCGGTTGAATTCGTTTTTAAGCATGCTGGAACGGTGGCGCGAATGGGCGCGACAACGTCCCGTATCTGAATTAATCCAGCGAATTTACCGGGATACAGGCCTGTTCGAAATCGTCGGCGGTTTGCCCGGCGGTTCTAAGCGGCAGGCCAATCTGAAGGCGCTCTATGATCGGGCGCGGCAATATGAGGAATCCGCATTTCGCGGTTTGTTCCGTTTTTTACGGTTTATGGAACGGATGCGTGAGAGCGGATCGGATCCGGGGAGTGCCAGCGCGCTCGGTGAGCAGGAAAACGTCGTGAGACTGATGTCCATACATAAAAGTAAAGGGTTGGAGTTTCCTGTCGTCATCGTCGCGGGTCTGGGTAAAAAATTTAACCGGCAAGATCTGAACCATCCGTTTCTGATGCACCGGGAGCTCGGCTTCGGTCCGAAAATGGTCGACACGCAGTTGCGCGTCAGTTATCCGACCTTGCCGCATCTGGCGATTCAAAGACAACTCCGGCTTGAACTTATGGCTGAGGAAATGCGCGTATTGTATGTTGCCCTTACCCGGGCGAAGGAAAGGCTCATGCTCATCGGCACCGTGCGCCGGCTAGACAAGTTGGCGGAAACGTGGGCGGAACCGTTATGGGCGAGCGAACGACTTTTGCCCGCCCATCTGCTGACACAGGCTGACTGTTTCCTGGACTGGATCGGTCCGTCGCTCATCCGCCACCCGGATGCCAAACCTTTGCGCGAACGCGCAGGGGTTTCAGCCAATGCGATCCCGGAAACGTTTCGTGCGGAAAGTTCGCGCTGGTTGATTCACACCATCACTCCGGCGCTGGATGCATGGGCGGAAGCTGCCGTCGCGCTTGAATCTTCACCGGAACCTGAAATGATGACAGCCTTGCGCGAAGGGGATCCGTTGCCAGGGTATAAACCATCCCCCCTGGCGGATGAAGCGGTGCGGCGGCTCGATTGGACATATCCTTTTTACGCGGATACGATTGTCTTTTCCAAAACGTCCGTGTCGGAATGGAGGCGGCTGGAAGAGGCGATTGCTTTGGATGAACCGGCCTCCCATTCGCTGTTTGACGATACGGTATTCCACAAACTTCCGCTCAGGCGTCCCCGGTTTATGGAGGCAAAAAAAATGACGCCTGCAGAACGAGGCGTGATCTACCATACGGTGATGCAGCATTTGCCGCTTGAAGGGGAATGGTCGATCGAGCGGATTCATGACGAGCTTAAGCGGTTGGTACAGGCCGGGCTTTTGACGCAGGATCAGCTCGATGCCGTGAACGGGGAAGAAATACTGGCCTTTTTCCGTTCGGAACTGGGGAGAAGGCTCCTTGATGCCCGACACGTATGGCGGGAAATGCCGTTCAGCTACGGGGTGCGGGCAGGCGAAATTTATCCGCAAGCCCGACATTCGGATGAGATTGTGCTGATGCAAGGGGTCATCGACTGCATGTTTGAGTGTGATAACGGCCTGGTATTGATCGATTACAAAACGGATGCCGTATATGCTCCTGATCGACTGGATGAAATTCGTCAACGCTACCGCTTGCAGATCGGACTCTATGCCCGGGCCGTGTCGGACATCTGGAAGAAAGATGTGAAAGAAGCCTATCTGTATCTGTTTGACGGCGGGCATGTGATGGAGATGGAAACTTTCTAAAAATGATGCGCCGGAATGATCCTGCCGATCATCCCGGCGCTCATCGTTTTTTACGGAAGGGGCGATCAAGTGAGCCGTCAGTCCAGGGTGACGACGGCCTTGATCACACCGCTTTCCGGATTGAGCCAATGCTCGAATTCATCGATCATGGTATCGAAGGATGCCCGATGTGTAATAAAGGCATCGGAGTCTACTTGTCCATTGCGAAGCGAATCGATGACAAATTCAAAGTCAGCGCGGGTAGCATTGCGGCTCGCCAACAATGTCATCTCTTTTTTGTGAAAATCAGGATCGGAAAAAGACAGATCATCTTTGACGAGGCCGACATAGACCAGCTTGCCCGCATGCGACACGTAATTGAACGCCTGCGTCATCGAATGTTTGTTGCCGGTCGCATCAAACACGACGGTCGGCAAATCACCATCGGTCAACTCCAACAATTTTTGCACAGGATCCTGCTGGGCGTTGACCAATGCGTCGGCCGGCACCCATTTTTCGCAAAAACGGAGACGTTCTTCGTTGATGTCCATCGCGATGACTCTTGCGTTGGCGAGTTTGGCGTATTTCATCACACCCAGGCCGATCGGTCCAGCACCGATGACCAGTACGTTTTCGCCTTCGTTGAGTTCGGCTCTGCGCACAGCATGTGCGCTGATGCTGAGCGGTTCGACGATGGCGGTTTGTTCCAGCGTCAGTCCGGCAGTCGGAATGAGGTGGGATACAGGCACCGTCATATATTCACGCATACCGCCGTCAGTATGCACGCCGAGCACTTTCAGTTCGGTGCAGCAGTTCGGTTTATTTTGTCGACAGGCGATACAGCGGCCGCATTCGATATAAGGCAAGATGGCCACTTGGTCGCCGACGGACAAACCGTAATCATTCTCGCCGATCTCTTCGATGACGCCAGCCAATTCATGTCCGAGGATACGAGGGTATTCAAAAAATGGCTGCCGCCCCCGAAAAGCGTGCATGTCCGTTCCGCAAATGCCGATGCGGCGAATGCGTACAAGCGCTTCGCCAGCCTGCGGCGTCGGTCGTTCTGTTTCAGTCATTACAAATCGGTTAGGTTCCATGCATGTGATTGTCTTCATCGCTGCTAACTCCCTTCTTTCCACTATCAATATATCATCTTGCCGGCTCAGGTAGCAAGCCGGCGACTAGATGATATATAATGGAAAAATGAACGAATGAAAGGGAGGTTGTCCGTTTCAAAATGGAATGTATTTTTTGCAAAATTGTAGAAGGTTCCGTTCCTTCTAAAAAAGTGTGGGAAAATGACAAGGTCGTTGCCTTTCAAGACATTCAGCCGCAGGCGCCGGTCCACATTCTGATTATCCCGAAAAAGCATGTTGCTTCCATGAATGATGTGACCCAAGAGGATGCGGACTGGCTCGCAGACATTCACCTGGCTGCACGCGAAATCGCTGAGCAGTTCGGCGTGAATGAAAGTGGTTACCGGCTGATCAACAATTGCGGTCCCGATGCCGGACAGGTCGTTTTCCATCTCCATTTCCACCTGCTTGGCGGAGAAAAGCTTGGACCATTGAACCGCTAACAGGGAATGGTGGATCAGCATGAGAACAATGCTACAGCGCGCGATCCGGGAAGTGGAGTCATGCGATTGCGGCCATCCGCATCATCCGCTTCGGTTCGATGAAGTCCTGATCAAAAAAGGCGCGCTCAAAGATGCTGCAGCCTATCTTTCCCAGCGTTCCGTCAGCAAAGCGGCCATGCTGGTGGACCAAAGAACGTATGAGGCGGCAGGATCCGCGCTGAAGGATTACCTTGCCGCAGAGAAGGTTCGCATACATGTCGTCGAATTGAAACCGAATGAAAACGGCGACGTCCTGGCTGATGAGATCACGATCGTCCAGGCGCTGCTTGAGATTCCGCAGGACTGTGAAATGGTGATCGCTGTCGGTGCCGGTACGATTCATGACATTGCTCGCTTCGTCAGTTTCAAGATGAAACTTCCTTTTTTGTCTGTACCGACAGCTCCTTCTGTCGATGGCTTCAATTCAATGGGGGCGCCGCTGATTGTTCGGGGAGAAAAACGGACGTTCCAGCTCCATGCCCCTGTAGCTCTGTTTGCTGACTTGAACGTGCTGACTCAGGCCCCGCGGGTGATGCGGGCAGCAGGTTTTGGCGACATGATCGGAAAATTCACTTCTCTGACAGACTGGACCTTTTCCCATCTGATCGGTGGAGAGCCGTTTTGTCCGGCGGTTTATCGTCTAACCGAACAGGCGCTCAAGCACTGCCTGCACCATATGGATGAAATTGCCGCGGGCAGCGAAGAAGGGGTGCGCGCGCTGATGGAAGGGCTTATCCTGTCCGGAGTCGCGATGCTCGTGTTCGGCCACTCCCATCCGGCTTCGGGCGGGGAGCATCATCTTTCCCACTATTGGGAAATGAGTGCACTCAAGGCGAACAGCAAGCAGCAATTGCATGGGGCCAAGGTCGGCGTATCCTCACAGCTGGTGGCAGACCGGTACAAACAGGAATTGACCGGCATATTGCGTCAACCGGAGGCCCAATTGGCCAAATGGCTCGAACCGTCAGTCCGGGAACGCCTGTGGGCCAACCGTGAGAAGTTGGAAGAAGCGCTCCGTTTCATTCCCGATGCTGAATTTTACCGGGACAGTTTGGACAAAATGGGCGGCGCCACGAGTCCGGACGCGCTGGGCATCGATGAACAACAGGTACGCCAGGGTCTGAAACTAGCGCACCGGATTCGCGATCGGTATACGATCTTGCGTTTTTTAAACGAACTTGAGGCTAAAGGTTTAACTTGAGGCTAAAGGTTTAAAGTTGTTTCCCTCCAGTTGACACTCACTTTTCATTTAACATATAATTGACCTGAAACCGCTACCGACGCGAACGGTCTGTGCGGAGGGAGGGAAAACGGATGACTGAGACGAAAGTCCGCAAGAACGAATCAATCGATGCAGCGCTGCGACGCTTTAAACGCACCATTGCCAGAGACGGCGTCCTGGCCGAGCTTAGGAAACGCAAACATTACGAAAAGCCCAGCGTGAAACGGAAAAAGAAATCCGAAGCTGCGCGCAAACGGAAATACTAGGAGGAAACCGCCATGTCTTTGCTTGAACGTTTGGAACAAGATATGAAACAGGCGATGAAAGATAAGGACAAATTCCGGCTTTCCGTCATCCGCATGATTCGTTCGGCGATCAAGAACAAGGAAATTAGCGAACAGCGGGTTCCGGATGAAGGCGAAGTGCTGGACATCCTCAATCGTGAAGTGAAGCAGCGCAAAGACTCCCTCCAAGACTTTGAAAAAGCAGGGCGCGAAGACCTCGTTGAACAGGTGCAAAAAGAAATTGAAGTGATCATGGGATACCTCCCCAAACAGCTCTCCGAAGAAGAGGTTGAAGCTTTAGTAAAACAGACCATTCAGGAAGTCGGTGCTTCTTCGAAAGCGGATATGGGGAAAGTGATGGGTGCGCTCATGCCGAAAATAAAAGGGAGAGCAGATGGCAAAACGGTCAACCAGATCGTACAAAAGCATCTGTCATCCCTCTCATAACTGAAAAAGCCCCCCGCGAGGGGGGTTTTTTATGTTTTTGCAAACGGAAGGCTATACTATACCAGAATATAGTATAATGTAAAACAGGTCGAGGAAGGAGGGATAGGGGGCATGGATGCGCTGAGGGAACGCCTGATGCTGAAAAAACGCCTGCTTTGGTTCACGTTGATGTTGATGGTTTGGTTGTGCGCATTGCCTTTTCAAGATGTTCTGGTTTACGCCCAGAACGAAACCGAAGCGCCGGAGAACGCTGACGAAGTCCGTCTCGTTTATGTGATCCCGATTCATCAAACGATTGAGACCGGGCTTGAGCGCTTTTTGAGACGCGCTTTCGACGAGGCGCAAGAAGCCGGTGCAGACGTGATTGTGCTCGAGATAACCACGTTGGGGGGAGCGGTGGATGCGGCCGCCCAGATCGGACAGATGATCCGGCTCAGCCCCATTCATACGGTTGCCTTTGTCAAAGGAAGAGCGATCTCAGCCGGCAGCTACATAGCGCTGAATGCCGACGAGATTTACATGGACAGAGGAAGTTCGATCGGTGCCGCTGCCATCGTCGATCTTACGGGTGAACCGGTGCAGGACCCGAAAACGTTGTCGTATTGGGTCAGCGAAATGAGATCAGCTGCGCAAGCGAGCGGCCGCAATCCCGATTATGCTGAAGGAATGGTTGTTGTCGACAAAGTGGTTCATGTCGAGGAACTGAACAAAACCTACGGTCCCAACGAACTGATCACCTTTACGGCACAGGAGGCCGTGCAGGCTGGCTACGCCGAAGGGCTGGCCGACAGTCTCAATGAAGTGCTGGCTCATATTGGTGCCCAAAATGCGGTCGTGGAAAGAGTCGAACTGACACCAGCGGAAAAACTGGCTCGATTTCTGACTCACCCGGTAGTGATGACATTGCTCTTGCTCGCCGGATTGGCGGGAATCGGTATCGAGCTGTTCGTACCCGGGTTCGGGCTGCCGGGGATCGTGGGCATTACCGCTCTGGTCGCTTATTTTCTTGGACAATATGTGGCCGGATTCGCTGGCATTGAGCATATTCTGCTGTTTTTGGCCGGGGTTGTCCTGCTCATTATTGAAATTTTTGTCCCGAGTTTCGGCATCTTTATCATCCTGGGGATTGTGAGCCTGTCGGCGGGCATTGTGCTCGCAGCCTACGATACCGGCAATGCGGTGCGTTCGCTTCTCATCGCTCTGTTTTGTGCGATCGTGACGATTGTGATTGTAAGCAAAATTTTTCAAAAAAGAGGCGTCTGGAACAAATTTATTTTGCGGGATCAATTTACGACCGAACACGGATACATTCCTACCAAACCGAGAGAGGATCTGCTGGGCAAAACCGGTAAAGCGGTGACCCCGCTCAGGCCCTCAGGGACAGCGATGATCGAAGATGAACGCGTCGATGTCGTCACAGCCGGCGAATTTATTCCCGCGGGCAAACAGGTTGTCGTCAGTAAAGTTGAAGGCAACCGGATCGTCGTGAAGGAAGTCTCGCTGGACGAACAGGAAGGGTAAAACGTCAAGACATTTCAAAATACCAAGAAAAATCACGAGGAAGGTGAACGTTTGATGGGTGAAGGTTTAATCGCGATCCTGGTCATTTTAGCACTGGCGATCATTGTGGTGAGTGTATTTCTCCGTTTTGTACCGATCTTGCTCTGGATCTCCGCGTTGGCAGCCGGGGTCAGGATCAGCATTTTCACACTTGTCGCGATGCGAATCCGGAGGGTGGCTCCGGCCAGGATTATCAATCCGATGATCAAGGCGACGAAAGCAGGACTTGGCCTTACGATCAACCAGCTTGAAAGTCACTATCTGGCTGGCGGTAACGTTGACCGCGTCGTCAATGCGCTGATCGCCGCACAGCGGGCCAATATTGATCTCGTATTTGAGCGTGCGGCAGCGATCGATCTGGCCGGCCGCGACGTATTGCAGGCCGTGCAGATGAGCGTCAACCCGAAAGTGATCGAAACGCCGACGGTGGCGGCAGTTGCCAAGGATGGAATCGAGGTCAAGGTCATGGCACGTGTAACGGTGCGCGCCAATATCGATCGTCTCGTCGGGGGTGCCGGTGAGGAAACCATCATTGCCCGTGTCGGCGAAGGGATCGTCACGACGGTGGGTTCTTCCAATTCGCACAAGGAAGTCCTGGAAAATCCGGACAGTATTTCGCATACGGTGCTTCAAAAAGGTCTGGATGCCGGTACGGCGTTTGAAATTTTGTCCATCGACATTGCGGACGTGGACGTAGGGCGCAATATCGGGGCAACTTTGCAGACGGACCAGGCGGAAGCGGACAAGAAAATTGCTCAGGCAAAAGCGGAGGAACGGCGGGCGATGGCGGTTGCCCAGGAGCAGGAAATGCGCGCGCGCGTCGAAGAAATGCGGGCCAAGGTCGTCGAGGCCGAAGCGCAGGTCCCGCTTGCGATGGCCGAAGCTTTGCGCCAAGGGAAACTTGGCGTGATGGACTATTTGAACTTGCAAAACATTACGGCTGATACGCGGATGCGCGAATCGTTCGGCAATGTGACGAACGAAACAAGTCCAGGTCCAGAAGGACCGAAAAAACAAGGCAGCTAAAGGGTGTATCTAGCCGATGCTGACACTATTGGATCTGATCTTTGACAACATTTTCTTCGTCGTGGTCATCTTCGGCCTCCTGTATTCTTTCTTGTTCAAAAGAGATGCAGAGGATGAAAAAAAGCGGAAGAGACCGGAGATACCGCCCGTTGCTCAGCCACCTGTCACACCCCCTCCCATACAAATACCGATTCCGGGAGGGGATACGGACAAAGATCGTGACATTTTTGTGGATCGAAAGTTGGAAGAGAAAAAGGAAATCGTAAAGGAAGTTCCCTCATTTCATCAAACTGAGCGTAAGCGGGTTACGGATCGTTCCCATCCGAAGCCGCAAACGGAGCCTTTAACGGCTACATTTGAAAGTACGTTCTATAAACCGCCCCATGAACGGGTCATCCAAGAGAAGAAAGGCCAGGTTTTGCCTTTAAGTTTCAACCGGAGACAGTTGCCGAATCAGGCGGTACAAGGCATGATGTGGTCGGAAGTGTTCGGTCCGCCCCGCGCCCTCAATCCATATCGGCCGCAAAGTTGGAGAAAGAAGACACCCTCGCCGTAAAAGAGCGAGGGTGTCTTTTGTTGTTTACAGTTTCAAACTGAAGCCGATCCATATGACAAACAGGGAAGCAAGTACATATTCCCAACCGCGCACATGTTTTCCGAGGAAGCGGCTGATCGGTTTTTTGATCCAAAGCACGGCTGCCAAGGCAGTCCAGGCGATATAATAGGCGGCGACAAGGAGCTCAGGGGCGTGTACATAAAGCCCGCATACAGCGGCTGCAACGAGCGAAAGCGGTATATGAATCAAAATCCAGGGTTTGTCCATACAGGTCAGCCGTTTCCGAACGATGACGACCAGATCATCGATATAAGGCTTCATCGCTTCAAGCGCATGCTTCAAGTTTTCAAATCCGGACAGTTTTAATACGCCATCCCGTGTATAAAGCTCGAGCTCACAATATTCCCCATCCTTTTTTTCCCTGACCACGATATGAATGATTTTCCGATGATCCAGATGGATTCGGGTTCCGTTTTTCAGATGAACAATCCCCTTTTCCATCACGACAAGAAATTGCTGGGCAGACTGGCTCTCAAAAAAACGGCACCTTATTAGCGCAAACGCAAAACCTGAAAGCAAAAACAGAAGATAAAAGACGATGTAGATCCACGGAACAGGATGCTCCGGGAACGCGATGTGAAACAGGAAAATAAAAACAGCGAGCGCGAGATGGATAAATACGGCCCAGTTTGTTTTTTGGAACGATTTTAATGTTTGTGGCGACACTCTGAAAACCTGGGGTAATTGCAAGAGTTTAGCCTCCTTCAAACCGATGGCGGAGTGTGTCTCTTTTATCGCTATAGACGCATTTTGGGCTGCAATTGTTTCATAATTCCAGCCGGAAAGGCATACGTTTTATGGATAGGACATTCAAGGAGGAAACGTGAACTCCATGCGCCGACTCAGCAAAAAGCTGCGCAGTTTAGGGAACCGTGTGCTCGATTTGCCCAAAGATGTGATTTTTGATCTGCCTCGCATCACAATGATCGGCAATATGCAATTGTATGTAGAAAATCATCGCGGAGTACGCAAATTTACCCCAGACAAGCTGACTTTGCAGTTGAGCTCGGGCAGTCTGGAAATTACGGGAAAGCAACTTGTGATCCGAGCGATCCTCAATGAAGAGGTATTTATCGAAGGTGTGGTGGAACAGGTCAAATATTGGCCGGACTTTAGGCGAAACGATTAGATCGAAAAGGGGAGAGCGAGATGCGATCCAAACTTTTGACATTCATACGCGGTTCGGTTGCGATTGAAGTTCGCGGCGAAAAAGTGGAATGGTTTTTAAACCGTCTGCTTCATCAGCGTATGTACATATGGGACATTCGCCGCAAAGATCTAGAGACGCTGGTACTCCACATCCATATCCGTGATTTTTTTCGCTTACGACCACTGCTGAAGGAAACCGGTTGCCGGGTCAAAGTGATCGCACGTTATGGTTTTCCGTTTTGGCTTGTGAAAATGGAAAAACAAAAGACGTTCGTGTTTGGGCTCATTTTGTTTGTCGTCGGATTGTACATGCTATCATCTATAGTCTGGGATGTCGAGGTGCGAGGTACCGAAACGGTTTCGAGGCAAACGGTGTTAGAAACAGCGAAGGAAATCGGCATCTACCGTTTTCAATGGAAATTCAGGTTGGACGAACCTGACAGGCTGGCGGCGGAAATGACGCGACGTTTGCAGGGCGTATCGTGGGTGGGCGTTAACATCGAAGGAACGAAAGTGACCATTGAAATTGTGGAATCGACACAGCCTGAACTCCCGCCATTGGTCAGTCCCCGTCATCTGGTAGCAGCCAAAGATGCTGTCGTTTCCCAAATTATTGCCGAAAAAGGAAAACCCGTTGTCCAGCCGAATACGAGGGTAAAAAAAGGGGATGTGCTCATTTCGGGGTTAATCGGAGAGGAAGGAAATACGCAAATCATCGCAGCGGAGGGAACGGTAACCGGCTGGGTATGGTACGAATACGAACTGAACGTACCGCTCATTCATAAAAGAAAGGTGTTTACCGGAGAAACGCAGGAACGCCGATATTTATTGCTCGGTCAACGCGCGCTGAAAATTTCCGGTTTTGGCGATCCTGGATTCAAAAAGAGCGAATCGATCTTTGACGAACATAAACTCAGCTGGCGGGGGATGATGCTTCCGATCGGCTGGATGCATGAAAAGGTAATGGAGGTTGATTTCGTCGAAGAACGCCTTGACGTTGAAAAGGCGCGTCGACTCGCTCTTGAACGGGCGCGGGCGGATGTGTTGAGAGAAGCGGGAGAAGGAGCTGAAATTACGGACGAAAAGATTTTGCTCGAAAAGCGGGAAGAAAAAAGGATAAGGATGAAAATCCTGTTTGAAGTGGACCAGAACATCGCGGTTGAACAGCCGCTTGTACCTGGAATGGGGTCAAATAGCGGTTAACAGTTGCATTTTTCCTTATAGATCATATACACTTGGACATATAATAAACCTATTCTAACGATTACCGGTTATTTCAAACCCTTGAATATCGTAGAAACTAAGGAGAATGAGGCTTTTGCTAGATCAGGTCGTTAAAATCCCGCTTGGTGACAGTTCTGAAGCATTGTCTTTGTTTGGACCGCAGGACAAGTTTCTCAAGCTGGTTGAAGCGCGTACCCGCGTGACGATCAACACCCGCAACGGGGAGATCGTGCTGCAGGGAGAAGCGGATGAAGTCGAGTCGCTCAAACAGCTGTTTATCGTATTGCTCAAACTGATCCGCAATGGCTATCAGTTGACGGAAAGAGATATTATGTATGCGCTCAATCTGGCGGAAGAAGACCAAGTTCAGGAATTGCTGGAACTGTTCAGCGGTGAGATTACCACCACGTATCGTGGTAAACCGATCCGTGCAAAAACGATAGGACAGAAACATTACGTAGAGACGATTCGTCAAAAAGATATCGTATTCGGTATCGGTCCGGCGGGTACGGGGAAAACGTATCTGGCTGTCGTGCTTGCTGTCGCTTCGATGAAAGCGGGCCGGATCAAAAAGATCGTGCTCACACGTCCGGCTGTGGAAGCAGGGGAAAACCTCGGTTTTTTGCCTGGCGATTTGCAGGAAAAGGTTGACCCCTATCTGAGGCCATTGTATGATGCACTTAACGACGTACTCGGTCCTGACCAGGTGACGAAGGCGATGGATCGAGGCCTGATCGAAATCGCCCCCCTCGCATATATGAGGGGCAGGACGTTGAATGATTCTTTTGTCATTTTGGACGAAGCGCAAAATACGACGCCTGAACAGATGAAAATGTTTTTGACCCGGCTTGGTTTCGGTTCAAAAATGGTCATCACTGGAGACATTACTCAGATCGATCTACCGCGTGGGCAACATTCCGGTCTGGTGGAAGCAAGAGAAGTGCTGAAATCGATTCCGGAAATTGGTTTCATTTATTTTACCGAGCAGGATGTCGTTCGCCATACGCTTGTACAAAAAATTATCAATGCTTACGACCGGTATGAAAAACAGTGATGCGACCGGACATTAGGCACCGATCATTGAGGAGAGGATGGTCCTTTCCATGAAGAAAAACAAGTGGACGTTTCCGTTCGGTTGGAATGACGAAAATGCAGTCTGGAAAAAAAGTGCAACGGTAAGGGTGCTGTTGTATCTTGTTTTAGGTCTCGTCTTTTATTTTTCGCTGTCCGGCCATCTCTTTTCCAAAACGTACGATTTTGAGGTGGGGGACCGAGCAGGACGAGACATTTTGGCGCCGCGGCAGATTTATGATGAAAAAGCGACGGAAAGAGCACGTCAGGAAGCGATCGAACGGGTAGAAGACGTCTATACGGTGTTGCCGGTGCGCAATTTGGAGATCATTGAACACATTTTTGCCAAGCTGTTGCAATTAAATGCGGATGATCAAGTTTCGGATAGCGACAAGGTCGAAGTTTATCGCCTGTTTTTTGCCCAGGAGTACCAGGAGCTTTTGCGCCGTCCCATCTCCGGTAACCGGGAGCTGAGCGAAACGCTATTGAATGAGGTGATCGAACAGCTCACCGACCAACAATACCGTATACCGGAGGAAACGTATTTCAAGTTACCGCGGCTGAATCGCGAGCAGATCGAAAATATGAGAACGGTCGCGCGCGACATTGTCGGGCGCCTGACCTCAGATCGGATCATCGATGCCTCGGTGCCGCGCGGACGAGTGGCGGAAATGCTTTTGGCATCGAATTTGAACGATAAGACGGAACGGGAACTCGTCCAGGAAATCATCCGTTTTGCGCTGACTCCGAACACCTTTTTTGACCAAGAGCTGACGGAAGAAGCGAAAAAACGTGCGGAAGAAGCGGTTGAACCGGTTTATATTGAAAAAAACGAAGTGATTGTTCGTGCCGGACAGATCATTACGCCCGAACTGTACGAGCTGCTGGAAGCGAATGACCTGCTCCGAGATCGCATTCACTATTGGCCGATACTCGGAATGATCATCATGGTCGGCTTGTTCCTGTTCGTCTTGCATGTCTTTGTTCGCAGAAGCGAGCGGGAAATCCGTACGGACAACTCCAAATTGCTCATGCTCATCCTGATTCTCGTGCTGAATGTGCTGGCGATGAAAGTGATCGCATCGGTGCAGTCGATGGATTATCCGTTTATCGGCTACCTCGCCCCGGTTGCACTGGGCACGATGCTCATCACCATCTTGCTGGAAACACGACTGGCTTTCATTTCCCTTGTGTTGTTCAGCATCATGGCCAGCATCATGTTCAACATCGAGCATGCCGATATCCTGTTTGATTACCGTTACGGTTTTGTCACTGCGGTCGTCTGCTTCGTTTCTATTTTTGCGATTCACCAGGCCGGGCAACGTTCGGCCATATTGCGGGCAGGGATGTTGGTATCGCTGTTTGCCTGTTTGTCGATCGCCGCGCTCGTCCTGCTTGAAAACGAGTTTGTGATGATGGACATTGCGCTGTCGCTCGGATTTGCCTTTGCCAGCGGTCTGTTGACGGCGGTGCTCGTCATCGGACTTCTTCCCTTTTTCGAAGTTGCTTTCGGCATTTTGTCCCCACTAAAACTGGTGGAACTGTCCAATCCGAACCATCCGTTGCTCAGAAAATTGCTGACGGAGGCACCGGGGTCGTACCACCATAGCGTCATGGTTGCCAATCTGGCAGAAACGGCGGCGGAAGCAATTGGAGCCAACGGTCTGTTATGCCGTGTCGGTTCTTTTTACCACGACATCGGCAAGACGAAAAGACCGAGCTATTTTATCGAAAACCAGGGCAATATGGAAAATCCGCATGACCGGATCGATCCGGCCTTGAGCAAGGAAATCATTATCGCGCATGCCCGTGACGGTGCGGAAATGTTAAGAGAATATAAAATGCCGAAACAGTTGTGTGACATTGCGGAACAGCATCATGGCACGACGCTTTTGAAGTATTTCTATCACAAGGCGCTGAAACAGCAAGAGGAAAATCCCGAAAATACCGAACCGGTGCGAGAAGAAGATTATCGTTATCCCGGTCCGAAGGCACAAACGAAAGAAGCGGCCATCGTGGGCATCGCCGATTGTGTGGAAGCGGCCGTTCGTTCGCTCAGCAACCCGACGGTCGAACAGATCGATACAATGGTGGACAAAATTATCAAATCGCGTCTGGATGACAACCAGTTCAACGAATGTGATCTGACATTGAAAGAGCTCGAAAAAATTGCACAAGCCCTGAAAGAAACCTTGCTTGGCATTTTCCATTCCCGCATCGAATATCCCGATCTGCCCGCGAAGGACAAAAGCGGCGGAACCGCGGAAACTGCGGCGGCTTCATCGGATTCGGGTGCGTCGGAGACACGAACGGATGAAAACGAATGAGAACGAATGAGGTGTAAACGATGGCCGTGCGGCTCATCTGGAATAGTGAGCTCGAATCGTTCAAAATTCCTGACTCATGGATCGAACTGTTGGAAAGACTGCTTAAGGAAGCGGCTGAACATGAACAGCTTTCCGACGGTGAGGTGTCGCTTACTTTTGTCGATGATGAAACGATCCGTGAACTGAACAGAGAATACCGCCAAATCGATCGGCCAACCGATGTGTTGTCATTCGCATTAAGAGATGAGATGGAGGAAGAAGGGGAAATCCGGTACGAAGAGGATGTACCGGAGCTGCTGGGGGACATCATCATCAGTGTACCGACCGCCATCAGGCAAAGCGAAGAATACGGTCATTCGCTGGAAAGAGAAATCGCCTTTTTGTTCGTGCACGGTTTTTTGCATTTGCTCGGATATGATCACGGTGACGAGACATCGGAACGGGAAATGTTCAGCTTGCAGGAACAATTGCTTCAGAAAGTAGGCGTCACACGGTGAAGGTGCACAGGTGGCTGAAAAGTTTCCGTTATGCGTATGAAGGGCTCGTCTATGCTCTTAAAACGCAGAAGAATATGAAGTTTCACTTTTTTGCTGCCTTTTGTGCACTTGTGCTTGCCCTTCTTTTGCATTTGTCTAAAATAGAAATTTTATTCATTTTGCTGGCCGTCACACTCATTTTTGTAACAGAGCTGATCAACACCGCAGTGGAAAAAGCGGTCGATCTGGCGATGCCCAAAACGCATCCGATTGCGAAAATCGCCAAGGATGTCGCTGCGGCTTCCGTGCTTGTCGCTGCTTTTTTTGCTATCGCTGTCGGTGTTATCGTTTTTTATGAACC
Organism: uncultured Paenibacillaceae bacterium; assembly: GCA_937925675.1. Classification (GTDB taxonomy): domain Bacteria; phylum Bacillota; class Bacilli; order Paenibacillales; family CALAME01; genus CALAME01. The sequence continues at coordinate 143,572 of CALAME010000052.1, forward strand.
ATTGCTGAAAACCGGTTTTGAACGTTGGCAAATACGGAGCGAACAGCTGGAAATCGGGCCTGTATGGGTTCTGACATGCCTTGTGCTGCTCATAACCATCGTGTTACATATGAGATTTACCGGCAAAGGGAAGGCATGGCGTCCCAGTCTGACTTCGGCTCTTTCTTTTTCTTTAGCGACGATGATCGCTTTGCAGACGGGGGATGCGCTCCCTTCGCTAATCGCCTTTTCGCTGTCGCTGATCATTGCGATCTTGTTGTATGACAAAACGAAACGTTCGCTTACCTCGATTGCAGGAGGCGCTGCTGTTGGCATTGTGGTTGCGGTCAGTTTTTATCTGTTATGGTAAGGAGGGAGCCAAAAATGAAAGAATCTGCAATCGATATGGACCGTTTAATGGCACATGCGCGATCAGCGCGATCGAAAGCATACGCTCCCTATTCCGGATTCAAGGTGGGCAGTGCGGTTATCACCAAAACGGGACGTATATATGAAGGATGCAACGTGGAAAACGCCGCATACGGTTTGAGCAATTGTGCTGAGCGCACGGCTCTGTTTCGTGCCATCGCAGACGGTTGTCGTCCCGGGGATTTTTTAGCCTTGGCCGTCGTGGCGGACAGTCCGCAACCCGTCGCTCCCTGCGGGGCGTGTCGGCAAGTGATCGTTGAATTGTGCGCACCGGATATGCCGGTCATCATGGGCAACGTAAATGGCGATCATCGTGTCTTTAACGTAGAGCAACTGCTACCCGGTGCATTTTCAAGAGCTGATCTGGAAAAATAAAAAAACCATTCTGATACGGAAAAGAGGCGAAAGATTCAGATATGGCATCCAAATTCAGATCCGGTTTTGTATCCATTATCGGCCGCCCGAACGTTGGCAAGTCCACTCTTTTAAATCGCATCATCGGTCAAAAAATCGCCATCATATCAGACAAACCCCAGACGACACGCAACAAGATTCAAGGCGTTTACACGCGCAAGGACGCTCAAATTGTGTTTTTGGATACACCGGGCATCCACAAGCCGAAATCGAAGCTGGGGGACTACATGATCAAACTGGCGGAAAGTACGCTGAGGGAAGTGGATCTCATCCTGTTCCTCGTCGATGTTGCAGATGGTTTGGGCGGCGGCGATCGCTACATCATGCAACAGCTGAATCAAGTAAATACACCCAAATTTCTCGTCATGAACAAGGTAGACCTCATTCCACCGGAGACGCTGCTTCCGCTTATCGAGCAATACAAAGATCTGTGTAAATTCGAAGAAATCATACCGATCTCGGCGCTGGAAGGGAACAACGTCGACAGGTTGCTTGACGAAATCATTCGTCTTCTGCCGGAAGGACCACAATATTATCCCGAAGACGCGGTTACCGATCATCCGGAACAATTCATCTGCGCCGAATTGATCCGCGAGAAGATCTTGCATTTGACACGGGAAGAAGTTCCTCATTCCATCGCCGTCCAGATCGAACAGATGAAGCGGGAGGAAAACGGGGTTGTCCATATTTCCGCCCTGATCTATGTGGAAAGGGAATCGCAAAAAGGAATCATCATCGGCAAGAATGGAGCCTTGCTGAAAGAAGTGGGTCAGCGGGCGAGAAAAGAGATCGAAGCTCTTTTAGGTTCGCGCATCTATCTCCAGCTGTGGGTAAAAGTGAAAAAGGATTGGCGCAACCGCGAGCAAATGCTAAGCGAATTCGGATTTAAGGATCGTTGAATGGCACTATATACCACCTTCCCGGCTCGGATACTTTCAATCATGGAGAGTTATCCTATAAAATGATCGACATGACTCCATGATGATCGAAAGGATGAAAAGCAATGCGGGAGTTTTCGTGGCAATATTTTGCCCGTACGGGGAACTTGGATGCTTACCTGCTGTACAAGGCTGCTACCGAGCGGGAAGGAGAGGAGAACAAGAAACGATCGGATCAGGAGAATACCGATGAAAACAAAGATCATGAGCTTGTCGACTGATGCACATATATGGATGGGGAAGAGGATGGCCGATGTTGAGCAAAGTGAGGGGGGTCGTCATCCGAACGACCGACTACGGGGAAGGCAATAAAATTGTCGTTTTATATACGGAAGAAGCGGGAAAGCTGGCGGTGATGGCGCGGGGAGCCAAAAAAGCGAGAAGCCGGCTCGCAGCTGTCACCCAACTGTTTACACTAGGAGAATTTGTTTTTTACAGAAGGTCGGGAATGGGGACGTTGAATAGCGGTGAAATTGAGCGTTCACGTGCCTCGTTAAGATCCGACATTGAAAAGACTGCCTATGCTGCCTATGCCGCAGAACTGGTCGATCGCCTGGTTGAGGATGGTGAAGCAAGCCCCGCGCTCTTTCGCCAGCTCAATGCGGCCCTCGATCTGATCGAAGCGGGTAAGGATGCTGAAATCGTCACCTTAATTTTTGAGATGAAAATGTTGAAGCTCGCCGGTTATGCACCGGTATTGACGTGTTGCGCTCACTGTGGAAAAGAGGACAAAACTAAACTTGTCTGGTGGAGCCCCTTTCATGGCGGAGCTCTTTGCGATTCCTGCCACAATCTTGCCCCTTATGCTGTTCCTCTCCAGCCTACATCGCTGAAACTTCTGCTTCTGTTTCAGGATCTGGATCTCGCCCGGGTCGGAAAGATCGATGTTTCCGAGCAAAATCGAAATCGGGTAAAAGCGCTGATCCGTTCCTTTGCCGACGAACATTTTCCCTTTGTACCGAAGTCTCGCCGCTTTCTGGAGCAGATGGAAAGATACTTTCCGGATTCAATAATAAAGACGTTTGACGAAGGCGAATCGACATGATATTATATTTCTTGATTATTCTCTGATGGGATCGAAAATGAAATACGTTATCGATACGATGAGGAAAAAGAGTAATCCGTGACAGCGAGTTCGATCAGCGAGCTGGGGATGGTGGAAGCCCGGCAACCGCATACGGATGAATGGCGCTTTCCGAGTATCGGGGAAAGAAGCGGGCGAAGGGTGACGTGAACTTTCGCCAAATAGGGTGGAACCGCGGGAGAACGTTCTCTCGTCCCTATGTCAGGCGGAGCCGGGCATGATGGGGCGGGAGTTTTTGTTGTGTAGGCATGTGCAAAAAATGGGAGGAGCGTTACATACGATGAATTTCCAGAACATGATTTTAACGTTGCATCGGTTTTGGGCGAATCAGAACTGCATCATTATGCAGCCTTATGATGTGGAAACAGGCGCCGGTACGATGAATCCGATGACATTCCTGCGCTCCATCGGCCCGGAACCATGGAACGTAGCCTATGTGGAACCGTCGCGGCGTCCGGTTGACGGACGGTACGGAGAAAATCCGAATCGTTTGTACCAGCACCATCAATACCAGGTGATCATGAAACCGTCTCCCGACAACATCCAGGAACTGTACCTGGAAAGCCTGAAGGAACTCGGAATCGATCCACTGGAACATGATATCCGGTTCGTTGAGGACAACTGGGAAGCCCCCACCCTCGGTGCATGGGGTCTCGGTTGGGAAGTTTGGCTGGACGGCATGGAAATTACGCAGTTTACGTATTTCCAGCAGGTCGGAGGAATCGATGCGGAACCGGTAGCGGTGGAGATCACCTATGGGTTGGAACGGCTTGCCTCCTATTTGCAGGATAAAGAAAACGTGTTTGACCTGGAATGGGTAGAGGGTGTTCGCTACGGAGACGTATTTTTGCAACCGGAGTACGAACATTCCAAATATACGTTCGAGGTTTCCGACCCCGAAACGCTTTTTTCCATGTTCAACATGTATGAACAGGAAGCCAAAAAGGCGCTGGCTGAAAAGCTGGTCTTTCCGGCGTATGACTATGTTCTCAAATGTTCGCACACGTTCAATCTGCTCGATGCGAGAGGTGCGATCAGCGTGACAGAACGTACCGGTTACATGACGCGCGTACGCAATCTGGCGCGGGAGTGCGCAGCGGTGTATCTGGCCGAACGGGAGCGTCTTGGTTTTCCGCTGCTCAAAGCGAACGGAGGTGTGTCGGTATGAGCTCGACTTTTTTGCTTGAATTGGGGATGGAAGAAATCCCTGCCCGTTTCGTGTCAGATGCTGCGGCTCAGCTTAAGCAGAAGACAGAAGAGCGTTTGAAGGAAGCGCGTCTCAGCTTTCAGGAAATCAGGTCGCTGTCCACACCCAGGCGTTTGGCTGTGCTCGTGTCCGGACTGGTGGAGAAACAAGCGGATATGGAGGAAGAGGTGCGCGGTCCTTCCCTCAAAGTGGCGCGAGATGAAAACGGGAACTGGACCAAGGCAGCGCTCGGTTTTGCCCGCAGTCAAGGGATCGATCCGGAACAACTGGTCATTCGCGAGCAAAAAGGCACAGAGTATGTGTATGCGGTCAAACATTTTTCCGGCAGACCGACGTCCCAGGTGCTTGCAGAGATTCTGCCCGAGCTCATCGCTTCGCTGACCTTTCCCGTCCATATGCGGTGGGGGAATTACGATTTCAAATTTATTCGTCCGATCCGCTGGATAGTCGCCATGCACGGAGACGAGGTCATTCCGTTTGAGATTGCGGGGGTGCGTTCGGGCAATCGGACAAGCGGCCATCGCTTCCTAGGCGCGGAAACGGTTTTGGCAAATGCAGAGCAGTATGAGTCTGCACTTGAAAAACAGTATGTCATCGCTGATGCGGAGGAAAGAAGGAAGCGAATACGGGAGCAGATCGAGGCGCTGGCCGCTCAAAAGGGATGGCAGATTCCGATCGACGAAGGATTGCTGGACGAAGTGGTCCATCTCGTCGAATATCCGACCGTGCTGCATGGTCATTTTGAACCCGAATTTCTGGAACTACCCCAGGAAGTGCTCATCACGACGATGCGCGAACACCAGCGTTATTTTCCCGTTCAGGATCTGAATGGCAAGCTTCTCCCTTACTTTGTCACTGTGCTGAACAGCGATGAACGTGCGGTTTCTACCGTCGCCAGAGGCAATGAGAAAGTATTGCGGGCCCGGCTGGCCGACGCGCGCTTTTTTTACCAGGAGGACATGAGACTTTCCATCGAAGAGGCCGTGCAGAAGCTGGAAACGGTCGTCTTTCACGAGAAGCTGGGGACGATTGCGGACAAGACAAGGCGCATTCGCGCGATCAGCAGCCGGTTGGCAAATCTTGCGGGTTGGGATGATGAATGGACTGGACTGGCCGAACGGGCCGCAGCCATTTGCAAGTTTGACCTGGTGACGCAGATGGTGTACGAATTTCCGGAACTTCAGGGCGTCATGGGGCGGGAATATGCGCTGAAAGCGGGAGAAGATGAGCGCGTTGCAGTCGCGATCGATGAACATTACTCGCCGCGCCATGCCGGAGATGCACCTCCTTCAACACCGCTCGGAGCGCTTATAGGGATTGCGGACAAGATGGACACGCTTGCCGGATGTTTTTCGATCGGAATTGTGCCGACCGGCAGCCAGGATCCGTATGCCTTGCGGAGACAAGCGGCAGGCGTTGTGCAGACTTTGCTGGAACACGAACTTCCGTTCAGCTTGACCGATCTGATCCAGATCGCTCTCGATGTTTTGGCTGAAGCACGGGCGCTCGAGCGAGAGCGGAAAGACATTGAAGACGACTTGCGCAAGTTTTTCGCCCAGCGCGTCAAAGCCGTGCTCGATGAGCTGGCCGATTATGACGAAGTCGATGCGGTGATGGCTGCAGGCTTTGATGACATTCCCGCTGCGGTACGGCGGACAAATGCATTGAAGCGATTCGTTGCCGCTGATGAGAACAAGGCTGTGCTTGAATCTTTTACGCGTGTGGCCAACTTGGCTGAAAAAGCGGAATCGACCTTGATTCGGCCCGAGCTTTTCGAAGCGGAAGCCGAACGTGAGCTTTATGGCAACTGGCAGCAAATTCACGATCGGTATGATCAGCTGATGGCTGCCAAAAAAGAACCGGAAGCGCTGGATACGCTGGCTGGACTTAAAGACGGAATCACCCGGTTTTTCGATGAGGTCATGGTGATGGTTGATGAGCCTGATGTGAGGGCCAATCGCCTCGCTTTGCTTGCCTCCATTCATCTTGATGTGATGAAATTCGCTGACTTCCGCAAAATCGTCCGCTAAAAAGAATTTTGCATCATCAGAAGGATTTTTCATCGAAACAACGTATATATATATGGAATAAGCACAAAAAAGATCGGGCATAGAGCGGATAGGCGGATCCGAAAGGATGAAATGCAAAACGAATGAAAATCGTCGTCGATGCCGATGCCTGTCCAGTCAAGGAAGAAATCGTTCAGGTTGCCGCTCGGTTTGAAACACCCGTCATCATGGTCGCTTCCTACGCGCATGTACTTCCAGAGCAGCAAGGAGTCACTGTCGTCCAGGTCGACCGTTCTCTCCAAGCAGCGGATCTGTATATTTCCAACCGGTTGTGTCCTAAAGATGTGCTCGTCACGGATGATTACGGATTGGCGACGATCGGACTTGCCCGCAAGGCAACCGTCGTCTCCTTCCGTGGTCACCTTTTTTCGGAGCAAAGAATCGGATTCATGCTGGAACGTCGGCATGCGTTGTCCAGGTCCAGGCGTGGAGGTATGCGTATCAAAGGTCCTCGTTCTTTCAATAATCAAGACCGCACTCGATTTCTACATACTTTGACAAAAGTTTTGCAAGATATGCAGGAAATATGAGTATTTGTAGCGAAGTAATTATCTATCCTTTTTTAAGCCGGAATTCCGAACATACGATCACAACATCTCGAGGGTGATCAGGTGCACACTCGATTCGTACCGGAAGACATCATACAGGAAGTGCTGCAGCATAGTGATATCGTTGAAGTGATCGGTAAGTATGTCCATTTGACGAAGCAGGGCAAAAATCTGAAGGGACTATGCCCGTTTCATTCAGAGAAAACCCCATCATTTACAGTATCACCGGAAAAACAGCTGTACTATTGTTTCGGTTGCGGCGCCGGTGGCAATGCGATCAAATTTCTGATGGAAACGGAAGGAAGCACGTTTCCGGAAGCCGTCAGAACGCTGGCAGAACAATTTGGAGTGGCGGTAGATTGGCCGGAACAGGAGGAATTCCATGATCCCGAGCGGGATCGGAAGAGACATCTTCGCGGCCAGCTTCTAGAAGCACACGAATTAGCAGCAAAGTTTTACCATTATTTGCTAAAAAATACGGTACAAGGCAAAGAAGCGATGCGGTATTTGACGGACCGCGGTTTCACCCACAAAATGATCGACACTTTCCTGATCGGTTATGCTCCTCCGATGAAAGACCGGCTCGTTCGTTTTCTGAACGAGCGGAAATTTTCCCTCGAGTTGCTGGAACAAGGGGGATTGATCCAGAAAAGGTCCGGAGGGGAATATGTGGATCGATTCAGGGACCGGATCATGTTTCCCATCTTCGATATGGGGGGCAAGGTGATTGCTTTCGCGGGCCGGGTGATGGGAAATGCACATGTATCCCAACCGAAATACTTGAATTCACCTGAAACCATTTTATTCAACAAACGTAATCAAATATATAACTTGCATAAGGCCCGTCCGGCGGTACGCAGGAAAAATCAGATCGTCCTGTTTGAAGGTTATGTAGATGTGATCAAAGCGTGGGAAGCGGGAGTTGAAAATGGCGTCGCCACGATGGGGACAGCTCTCAGTGAACAGCATGCTGCATTGATTCGCCGCTATGCCAGCGAGGTGATTGTTTGCTACGACGGGGATCGGGCCGGGCAGGCCGCTGCTGTGAGAGCGATCGAATTGCTGGAACAAGCTGGCTGTGTCGTCCGAGCGTCGCTCATACCCGATCGTCTTGACCCGGATGAATACCTGGGTCGGTATGGAAAGGAACGGTTTGTTCGCGAGATCATCGAGGGGGCGGTATCTTCAACATCTTTTAAATTGTTGCAGGCCAAGGGCGAATTCGATCTCAGCAGCGATCAGGGCAAGCTGGCTTATGTTCGGCGGGCACTTGCCATTATCGCTGACCGAGATTCACCGACAGAAAGAGAGCATCATTTGCGTGAACTGTCATCCCGATTCGGTTATTCTTTAGAATCGCTTAAGCAGGAAACGAATGAATTGCGCCGGCTGAGACGCAATAAAAAACGGATGTTGACGGATAATATTGACAATAGGTGGAATAATGTAAGGAATAGGAGAAGGTCGGAAATTGAGGAGCCTGCGTTACTTCCCGCGTATTATAACGCTGAAAGGTATTTGCTGGCGTTGATGATGCAGGATGGCGAGATCGCCCACTATGTACAAGAGCAGCTTGGCGATCAATTCAATGTGGAAATGCACGCGGCTTTAGCTGCTTATTTATATGCTTATTATGACGAACATGAACAGCTTGATCTTCATCAGTTCCTGTCCATACTGCAAAACGAGAAACTGGAGCAGACGGCGGTGTCCATTTCGATGATCGACCCGGGACATGCGGCCGATGCACGGGTCGTGAACGACTACATCGCCACGATCAAAAAGTATGCGCAGCGCGATTCCATACTGCAAGAGAAAAGAGAAGAAATGAGAAAGGCCGAACAGGCCGGCGATATTTTGCGGGCCGCGCAAATCGCCAAAGAGATTATATCCCTGGAAAGAGACCTCAGATCATCATCGGGCCTACCTCATTGAAACAGGTTGATACGTTCTAGGGAGGAGGGAGTTGGATTATGACAAACGAACAGCATACTGACATGGAAACGGAACTGACTTTGGAACAAGCCAAGGAACAGTTGATTGAGCTGGGGAAAAAACGTTCTTCGTTGACATACAAGGAAATTGTAGATCGGCTCGCTCCCTATGATCAGGATCCCGAGCAGATCGATGAATTTTTCGAGCAGCTGGCCGATCTCGGCATCGAAGTCATCAACGAAAACGAAGATGATGACGATGTCGATTTCGATGAGACGAAAGATATCGATGATTATCCACTCGATGATGACCTTTCGCTTCCACCCGGCGTCAAGATCAATGATCCGGTGCGGATGTATCTGAAAGAAATTGGCCGCGTTCCGCTGTTGTCAGCGGAAGACGAAGTGGAACTGGCCAAGCGGATCACGCAAGGGGATGAGGAAGCGAAACGTCGTCTGGCAGAAGCCAACCTGCGTCTTGTTGTCAGCATTGCGAAACGGTATGTAGGCAGAGGCATGCTGTTTCTCGATCTGATCCAGGAAGGCAATATGGGCTTGATCAAAGCCGTTGAGAAATTTGACCATGCCAAAGGATTTAAGTTCAGCACTTACGCCACCTGGTGGATTCGACAGGCGATAACCCGTGCCATTGCCGATCAGGCGCGGACGATCCGTATCCCTGTCCATATGGTCGAAACGATCAACAAACTGATTCGTGTGTCGCGCCAACTGTTGCAAGAATACGGACGGGAGCCTACGCCAGAGGAGATCGCCAAGGAAATGAACCTCAGTCCGGAAAAAGTGCGTGAAATCATGAAAATTGCCCAGGAACCGGTATCTCTCGAAACACCGATCGGAGAAGAGGATGATTCTCATCTTGGCGATTTTATAGAAGACCAAGAAGCGTTAGCTCCTGCTGATGCCGCAGCGTACGAATTGCTGAAAGAGCAATTGGAAGATGTGCTCGATACGTTGACAGAGCGCGAAGAAAATGTGCTCAGGCTTCGTTTTGGCCTCGATGACGGTCGCACCCGTACGCTGGAAGAAGTGGGGAAAGTGTTTGGCGTGACAAGGGAGCGCATCCGGCAAATCGAGGCGAAGGCATTGAGAAAGCTGAGACACCCGAGCCGGAGCAAACGGCTTAAAGATTTTTTGGAATAACGTAATGCTTGCAGAGGGCTGTTCCGGCAAAATCAGGAGCAGCCTTTTTATTTGAATTTGTCCGCCTGCAGTGATACGGAGGTGGCGCAATTGGAACATCGGCAAATCATCATCCGGGAGATCGAGAAATGGCGGAAAAGCAAGTTGCTTCCTGAACAATATTGTGATTTTTTGCTAAATTTGTATCGAAACGAGGATGAACATGCTGGTTTTGCCAGACAAGGATCAAAACGTATTTATGTTCAAATCCGGCCGCTATTGGCCTTGATCGGGATTTCCGGCTTGTTGTTGACAATATATGTCTTAGTTTCTTTTTATTTTAGCGTTCTTTCGCAGCAGATGCAACTCGGTTTAACGTGTATTTGGATCATTACTCTGTACACCGCTGGTTTTTTCATGCACAAACGAAGACAATTGATATCTTCCCTTTTTTTTGGAGCAGGTTCGCTCCTCATACTCCTGTCCGGCCCTGACCTGATTCAACTGCTGGGGATTGCAAGTCCGTATGCGATTTTTGGTTATATTTTGGTCGTCAGTTTGATCTGGGTGGCGCTCGGTTTGCTGTTTCGGATCTCCTTTTTGCAATTGTGCGGATGGGCGGGACTTTTGCTTGTCTATGGGTGGTGGCTGGAAACATCCTTTGAGCCGCTGTCCCTGTGGCAGGCGCAAATCCTTTGGCTGGTGGTGACTTTGCTGTTTGCCGGATGCGGATGGCGATTCCATCGGCGTTTTCCTTCGTGGTCCCGCATTCTGCTTTTGATCGCGCTCATCACTGTTTTCGTTCCGGAAGTACATCTTATTTTGAACGGTTTTTTTGGCGGCGGACAGTTTTTCATGTGGTTTCTGGGCAAAGCACTCGTTCTTGCCGTTTCGCTCTGGCTTTCACGTAAGAGATGGATGGAGTGGATGACTTGAGATGACCGTATTGTCTCAGAGATTGTCGCGAATTGCTGCCCATATTCCGAAAGGGGCTAGGATGGCGGATATTGGTACCGATCATGCCCTTTTGCCCGTATATTTGGCAAAAACAGGAACAATCGTTTCAGCCATTGCCGGGGAATTGAACGAAGGACCTTTTCAGGCTGCCCTGAATCAGGTGAGAGAAAGCGGTGTGGAGCATGTTGTGCAGGTGCGAAAAGGCGATGGCTTAAGTGTAGTTGCGCCCGGTGAAGTAGACACGGTAGTGATCGCTGGTATGGGCGGACCGCTGATGTGTGCGATCTTGGACGCCGGTCGTGAGGTACTGCAACAAGTAAACAGATTGGTGCTGCAACCCAATGTGGGAGTACCCGGGGTGAGGTTATGGCTTCGAGACCACGGCTGGGTGCTTCAAGCGGAGGAACTGGTCAAGGAAGACCGCCATTTTTATGAAATTCTTGTTGCGGATAAAAGAGAGACCGCAGATGAAGAAAATGAGAAGCTGTACACTTTTTTGCCACTCGCTTGCGAAAAAGGGGCCGATTCCGATATGCTGATAGAAATGGGACCCCTGTTATTAAGGCAGGGTCATGAGCTGTTGGTAGATAAATGGTCGGGTGAATTGGATAAACTTGACCGTATCCTGAACAATCTAAAGCGAGCGAATTCGCATGAAGCAGAGGAAAAACGAAAATGGTTACAGCAAAAAAGAACAAAAATAGCGGAGGTACTGGCATGTTTGTCCAAGTAAGAACGATCATCCAAGCGCTTGAACAGTGGGCGCCCCGCTCCTATGCTCTTCCCGATGATCCGGTCGGATTGCATATTGGAAGCGTCAATAAGGAAGTCAGGAAAGTGCTCGTTGCACTTGATGTGACAGAAAACGTGGTTGATGAAGCGATTCGTAAACAAGCGGATCTGATCGTAGCCCATCATCCGTTGCTGTATCGTCCGCTTCGCCGCATCGATCTGGACACTCCGTCGGGACGTGTGGTGGCCAAATGCCTGCAACATGATATCGCCATCTACTGTGCACACACGAACCTGGATATTGCCCCCGGCGGGATCAATGACATGATGGCGGAGGCGCTCGGTTTAAAAAATATCGAATGTCTGGAACCCACAGGTGAAGACAAACTGTTCAAACTGGTGGTCTACATCCCGACAGATCACCTTGAATCGGTCAGGCAGGCGATATTCGATGCCGGCGCGGGATGGATCGGTGCATACAGTCACTGCAGTTTTAACGTTGAGGGCACCGGAACATTTTTGCCCGGTGAGGGGACGAACCCGTATACGGGCGAACGGGGACGATTGAGTGAAGTCGCGGAAGTGCGCATGGAGACGGTCGTTCCCATGTCAGTTCTCAACCAGACCGTTCAAGCCATGAAAAAAGCCCATCCCTACGAAGAACCTGCTTACGATCTGTATGCTCTCGAATTGGAAGGATTCCGGTACGGTTTGGGAAGAATCGGGGAGCTTTCGCAACCTGTGATGCTGGAACAGTTTGCTGATCAAGTGAAGACAGCGTTGGATATGTCTTTTGTCCGCGTCGTCGGGACATCTGGCACTTCCATCCGGAAAGTGGCCGTGCTCGGAGGATCGGGACGAAGATATATCACACGTGCCATACAGGCAGGTGCAGATGTTTTCGTGACAGGAGATATCGATTACCATGCGGCCCAGGATGCGCTGGCTTCCGGATTAGCCCTCGTGGATGCCGGACATTACGCGGAAAAAATCATGAAAACGAAAGTAGCGGAATATTTACAAAAACAGATTCAAGCGCAGCAGGCAAAGACGGAGGTGCAAATCGCGGAGTCGGAATCCGATCCGTTTTTTGTCCGATAACAGAGATACAGGGGGGGAACGGCATGCATACCGTATTGTTGGTCGATGATGAGATTTACTTCCGACAAGGATTACGGGAACTGGTCAATTGGGAAGCGTGCGGATTTCGCGTCATTGAGGAAGCGGACAATGGCGAAGATGCCTTTTTGCGCATCCAGGAGCTCAAGCCCGACCTTGTGGTGACGGACATCCGCATGCCTGTCATGGACGGGCTTGAGCTGATCCGGAAAGTGATCGAAAAAGAAACCCATGTGCCGCGGTTCATCATCATTAGCGGGTACGATGATTTCAAATATGCACAGCAGGCGGTGCGCTTCGGCGTGGTCGATTTTATTTTGAAACCGGTGGACGAGTCGTCCATTGAGGAAACATTGCGCAAGCTGGATAGTACATTGCGTGAAGAACGGGAGTTGCGCCGCGAAGGGGAGCTGCGGATGGCGATGCGGCTGGCTGCCGATCTGATCAAGGGCAAAACGAGCCAGCAGCAGCTCGATGAAGCGGCCTCCCACTTCGGCATCGAGGCGGATGACCGCTGTTATTACGTATTTATTGAAAATAACAATGATCATCCTTGGAATAAGCAGGAACCCACCATTTCCGATTTTTTCGATGAGCATGTGCAGAAGACGATCAGCGAACTGGTGCATCGGGATGTCATCCTGATAGAGCACCGCAATCGATTCGGATGGATCTGTGCTGAAAGTGATTTGAATGCTTTCGGCAACAGTATTGAACGCTTTGCTGAAATGTTGCAAAAACGATTGAGAAGCGAAATGAAAACAGCGGTTCGCGTCTATGCGGGGCAACCGGTACAAGGGCTTGCTGAATTGGCTTTGGCCTATCAAACGGCCAAGGAAGCGCTGCAGTACCGCTTTGCTGTCGATGAGGAGAGCCCGGTTCTGTACGAGCGGATTGCATCGGAAAAACTGAATTTTCTGGAACCGGAAGAGTCCATGTTTGGCGAACTGCTGGAAGCAGTCGAGGAACAGGATGAAGCTCAGTATACACAATTGATCGATGAACTGTTCAAGACATTTCGCGAAAATCGGTTTGCACCCGAGGCTGTAAAAATGGCGATTCACCGCATGGTGACAGATGTTTTGAAAGTCATGAGAGACATGGGGATCGATGAGAGGGAAATGCAATCGCTGGAGCCGATGCTCGGCTGGCACGATTTGAACGTGACGCTCGGTGAAATTCGTCGCCTGTTTTCTTTGTTCATTGCTGAGAGCGCTAACATGATTGCAGAACAGCGCAAAGAAACGAGCAAGGGCGGCATTCAGAAAATCAAGCAATACATCGATACCCATTTCCATGAAAATATAAGTTTGAAAAGCATCGCTGCCCGGTTTTACATGAATCCGGTATACCTTGGCCAATTGTTCAAGAAGACGTATGGTATATATTTTAACGAATATTTGTTGAAACTCCGGGTGCAAGAAGCGAAAAAGATGTTAAGGCAAACGGATATGCGCATCTATGAGATTGCGGAAAAGGTCGGATTCAGCAATGCGGACTATTTTGTCACCCAGTTCGAAAAAGCGGAGGGAGTCACACCTTCCGAATACCGCAATCGCCTGTTGCAACAATAAGAGAGAAAAGGGACGTCTTGATCGGGAGAAGTCAGCATCAGGCAGAGCCATCCCGGACAAAGGAGGGCATGGTATTTGAAAAAGAAATGGAGAAAATTGAGCTTAAGCCTGCACAATGTGCGTTTGCGGGAAAAAATGCTCATTGTCTATTTTTTTGCCGTGTTTTTTCCGATCGTGATCACCAACATCATTTTCTATTCTATTACAACGGAAAACGTCAAAAACCAGCGCATCCAGGATTTGAGCCGAACGGTGGAACAAATCAGCCGTGATTTCAGAGCCGAAATTGAAAAAGCGGTAGGCGTATCTCTCGTCTTGCTCATGGATTACTTGCTGAACGATATTCTCGATGATACCTATGAACATCCGGCTGAATACATTTATGCATACGACTCCTATGTTCGCCGCATTTTGAACAGCTATATTCCGGTATATCATTCTGTACAATCGATCACGGTTTACGTCGATAACCCCACCATTGCCCCTTTCGGCGGCAATATCCAGCGGCTGACCGATGAAGTGAGAAATTCATACTGGTTTGAAGAATTGACCCGAAATCGCCTCGTTGTCACACGTACCGAAAGTAACCGCATGTTTACCCGAGATTCGTTCGGCCGCGATACATTTAGCGTCATTCGCTTTATGAACTATTTTGAAAACGATAACAATTGGGTGAAAGTACTGAAAATCGATTTGAGCAGTGAAGTGATCAGCCGTATTTTTGGCAATGTCGAGTTTCCGGGTGAAATTTATTTGCTCAACGAATTTGGGGAGATCGAATATACGACCGATCCTGATATTCCATGGCAGTTGGAGAGTATCCGTTACCATGATCTGGACCATGAGGAAATGATGATCGAGCTGGTGGAGCATTTGTCACCGCTCGATTATATGAACGGATGGAGCATCATTGCGGCCGTACCGGAATATGAAGTGATCCAGGAAGTGAGAAAATCACGCCAGTTTATTTTCTATTTGGCCGGCATTATCCTCATTATTCCGACACTGATTATTATCTGGATGGTCAAAACATTAAACTCGCGTATTATCCGGATATTAAAACATATGAAAAAGGTGCAGTTGCAAAACTTTGCGACCATCGATGACGAGCATTCCAACGATGAAATCGGGCAGTTGACAAGCGAATTCAACCGCATGACGCTGCAGCTCAAAAGCTTGATCCACGATGTATACATGGCGGATATTCATCGGAAAAATTTGGAACTGGAGCGGAGACAAGCCCAACTGAATGCACTGCAGAGCCAGATCAATCCTCACTTTATTTTCAATGCGCTGGAAACGCTTCGCATGCGGAGCATGATGAAAAAAGAGACGGAAACAGCCCGCATCATCCGCAATTTGGCGAAAATCATGCGCAACAACTTGACCTGGAACAAAGATATGGTGCCGGTGCGGGAAGAGCTGGAACTGATCCATTGCTTTCTGGAAATTCAGAAATACCGTTTCGGGGACAAGCTGATGTATCATGTTGAAGCCGATGAACAGGTGCTGGACAGCCTCATTCCGAAGATGACGTTTCTTCCGTTTGTGGAAAACGCCAGTATACACGGGATTGAACCGTTGAAAGGGGAGGGAATGATCGATATTACCATCAAAGCCGAGGAAGACAGACTCGTGTTTAAGATCGAGGACAACGGGGTCGGCATGGACAAAGAGGTGAAGGAAATGCTGCGCTCCTATTTAAAACACGATACGGATATGGGGGATCGGATCGGCGTGCAAAATGTGATCTATCGGCTGAAACTGTATTATCCTGATCAGTTCGATTTTAAGCTGGACAGTGAACCCGGAGAAGGAACATCTGTTCGCCTGGAAATCCCCTTAAAAAGCTAACACTTATATGATTTTCTAAGTAGAACCTTTAGTTTACTGGGTAAACAATCCATTTTGCAACTTTTATACTAGGAAATGAGGTGAACATCAAATTTAGAAAGGGGATAAGCAGTTACATGATCAACAGAAAGTTATTACTTGCGCTAGTTGCGGTACTGCTGATCGTGTTGCTGGCGGCTTGCGGTGGCGGTTCCAAGAGCGGCGGAGACAGTGCAGAGCCGTCGACAAGTCAGAATGGAACGACCACTGAAACCGGCGACACGGAAGAAGGACCGCCGGATCCGGTCACGTTCACTTATTTTAACGCGGGTGCGTCCAGAAAGGACGTAGAAACCAAGGATACGATGATCGGTAAAGTTTACTATGATGCGACGGGGGTTAACTGGCGAATTGAGCATCTTGTCGGTGAGGTTCAGACAAGAATCGGAACGATGATCGCAGGTGGTCAATATCCTGATGTCGTCGTACCGGATACCGAGATCGACAAGATGGTCGACGCTGGCGCATTTATCGATCTGAAACCGCTTATTGAAGAGCACGCACCGAACATCAAGAGAGTTTATGAGCCTTATTACAATTTGATGGAGGACGATCAGGGACGGATCTTCTTCCTGCCGTTCAGCCCCCTGGTGGGAGAATATATTCCGAGCCCGGTGATCGACCAAGGTGCATTCTGGATTCAACGTCGTGTTCTGAAAGAATTTAACTATCCGAAAATCAAGACACTTGACGAATATTTCGATCTCATTCGTCAATATATTGCCAAATATCCCAATGAAGATCTGATCGGATTTACGATTTTGACAGACGACTGGCGTTTCTTCGTATTGACCAACCCGGCCAACCATCTCGCCGGATATCCGAACGACGGCGCGGTTATGGTTGATATGGAAACGCTTGAGGCAACGGACTATGGGGCAAGCGAATATATGAAACGCTGGCTGAAAGCGCTCAACGAACTGAATGCGGAAGGTCTGTTAGACCAGGCTTCTTTCACCAACAACTATGACCAGTATCTGGCAAGGCTCGTTTCCGGCAAAGTGCTCGGTTACTTTGACTATGGATGGCAAGTCAACCAAGCGAACATGAGCCTGCAGCAAGCCGGAAATGATGATCTCGAGTACTTCCCGCTGCCGATCGTGTTCGATCACGATATCAAGGATCAGTACATCGATCCGCCTTCCTTCGTCAACAACCGTGGTATCGGTATAACGGTCAGCGCGCAAGATCCGGTACGTATCATCAAGTTCTGGGACTTCATGCTGGAAGAGGAAAACCAGATCATGAACCAGTGGGGAATCGAAGGCGTAACGTACGAAGTCGACGAAAACGGACGCCTGTACCGTACTCCGGAGCAAATTGAAGCGCTTCGCGACCAGGAATATCAACAGGAAGTCGGCCTTACGTACTTCTCCTATTACTGGCCGATGTATTCGCCAGAATCAAAGCTTCCGGATGGAAACGCTGTAGCTCCGGGCAATCAGCCCGAAGTTGCGCAGATGTCCTTTACGGAAGGCGACAGGGAAATTCTGAGCAAGTACGGGGTGCAAACTTTCGCCGAATTGTTTTCACCGCCTGATGATCGTCCGTGGTATCCGGCATGGAGCATCTCGCTTGAAACAGGTTCGCCGGCGCAGCTGTTCGAACAGCGCAGGGATGACTTGCAGCGTGAATATTTCCCGAGAATTATTCTGGCTTCGCCGGAAGAGTTCGAATCGGTGTGGAACGAATATGAAACCCTGTACAATCAGCTGGATGTAGAGCTTTATGAACAAACCATGACAGAACTGATTCGCGCCAAAGTAGAAGCTGTGACTGGAAATTAAATTTATCCAATTGATTGTCCGGCATCGGCGCAATGCCGATGCCGGAATTTATCATTCAAAAGGGAAGCGGGGGGCAGGCGCGATCGAACTTCCTTCCCCTCTTCCGCTTTTTTACGGATTGTTGTTCTGCAGCGTTGGGAGGAATTGAACTATGCAAAATCACGCCGGTCCGAATCTGTCTCCGGCTTTAACGGAGCATGATACGAACAAACCGCGCGGATTCAGACTGTTTCTGAAAAAACTGAGCCTGCAGCGGTCGCTTGTCTTCATGTCAGTCCCGTTTGTCATCTGGGTGATCATTTTCCGCTATGTACCGATATGGGGCTGGACGATGGCATTTCAGGATTACAAACCGTATCTGACCTTATGGGAACAAACCTGGGTCGGACTTTACCATTTCAAGTTTCTGTTTACAGACCCGGTCTTTTACCGTATCATGCGCAATACGTTGGCGATGAGCATCATCAATATGGTGTTCGGATTTGTGTCGGCCATTACATTGGCCTTATTGCTTAACGAATTGCGCAATTTAGTGTTCAAGAGAGTCGTACAGACGATCAGCTACTTGCCCTACTTCTTGTCCTGGGTTGTCGCAGCAAGCATCGTGTCCAATGCACTCCATATCGACGGCGGCATTGTCAACGAATTTCTCATGTGGCTAAAGATTATCGACAAACCGGTCAATTGGCTCGGGGTAGGCGAATACTTCTGGTGGGTACTCGGTGTCATTGATGTCTGGAAAAACGTCGGTTGGAACACGATCATATATCTGGCCGCCATTACGATGATCGATCCTTCGCTTTATGAAGCGGCGGAAATGGATGGAGCCGGAAGATTGAGGAAAATGTGGCATATTACACTTCCGGGCATGCGTACGGTGATCGTGATTTTGCTGATCATGAACATCGGCTATCTGTTGGAGTCCGGGTTTGAAGCTCAATATTTGCTGATGAACCCGCTCAACTTGACGCATGCTGAAAACATCGACATCTTCGTATTGCGGTACGGGATCAACCAAGGAAACTATTCGTTGGCCACTGCGGCAGGCATTTTCAAAACGGTGGTCAGCTTTATCCTGCTGTTTGCAGCCAACAATATTTCCAAACGACTCGGTGAAGCCAGACTGTTTTAAGGTGACAGACGTAAAGGAGGGAACCAATCATGGAAGCCAACCGAATTGCTATCCGATCCCGCCGCACAAAGCTGTCGGACAGAGCTTTTGACACGTTCAACATTCTGTTTATGATCTGTCTGATGATTGTGACGCTCTATCCGTTTCTGAACACGCTCGCGATTTCATTCAACGACGCCGAAGATTCCATTCGCGGCGGCATCTATCTGCTTCCGCGCGAGTTTACACTGGACAACTACAAATATGTATTCCGCCAAGCTTCTATCGCTGATGCCATCGTCATTTCCATTCTCAGAACCGTCATCGGAACCATCGCCACCGTATTTTGTTCGGCCATGGTCGCCTATACCATCAGCCGGCAGGAGTTCGTACTGCGGAAATTTGTCACGATTATTTTCGTGTTGACCATGTATTTTAACGGTGGTCTCATTCCGACCTTTTTGCTGATGCGTGATCTGGGATTGCTGAACAATTTTTGGGTGTATATTTTGCCGGGGCTGATCGGGGTATTCAACTTGATCGTCATCCGCTCATTCATCGACGGATTGCCCGAAGGTTTGATCGAGTCGGCCCGCATCGACGGTGCGGGGGAATTTACGACGTTTATCCGAATTGTTCTGCCGCTGACCATTCCGGTTTTGGCTACCGTTTCGCTTTGGACGGCAGTGTGGCAGTGGAACAGCTGGTTCGACGTGTTCCTTTACAATCCGCAGAGTCCGCATTTGAGCACGTTGCAATATGAACTCATGAAAATATTGCAAAACTCCAACTCGGCGATGACGTCGCGCACGCCTGCAAGCGCATTTGATGGTCCTGACGGCGGCTCCAACTTCGTCACGCCCTATGCGGTCCGGGCGACGATGACGATTGTAGCGAGCGTGCCGATCATTTTGGTTTATCCGTTCCTGCAAAAATATTTCGTCAAAGGGATGACGCTCGGCAGCGTCAAAGGATGAGCCTTGAAGACGAACGGAAAAAAGCGCTACTTGTGTTTCGGGGGCGCATAAGATATAATATCGTTCCGGAAAGTTTGACAGACAATCGCCGGCAGCTTTTGCACTGCTGTCGGAGGAAAGTCCGGGCTCCATAGGGCAGGGTGCTGGATAACATCCAGTCAGCGCGAGCTGAAGGATAGTGCCACAGAAACAGACCGCCGATGGCACCTTTTCGGTGCACAGGCAAGGGTGGAACCGTGGTGTAAGAGACCACGAGGAAAGCTGGCGACTTCTTTCCTGGTAAACCCCACCTGGAGCAAGACCAAAAGTAACGCAGCAATGGTTTCATCCATTGCAGCCCTGGCCCGGGGTGCGTTAGGTTGGTCGCTTGAGCCGTCCAGTAATGGACGTGCCCAGATAGATGATTGTCGCTTTCAGCGGCAGGGGAAACCGGACCCCGTTATGACCGCAGAAAGTACAGAACCCGGCTTATCGTCAAACTTTCCTCCGGTTCAATATACATAAAGAACAGATGGCATCAGTCATGCCATATAAAAAGACCGTCTCGTTTCATCCGAATGAAACAAGACGGTCTTTTTATGTGAGGTCTTTTTGATGTGATGGCTTGAAGACTAAAAAAGCGAGCGCAATCGATCCCATTTTTGCTGCAGCCAGTGTATCGGTGATGGCAATTCGGTCGGAGCGGGATCCACCCATTCCATCTGCTGATTGGTGACACGGCTTAAGGCACGGTATACATCAATCTGGCCGTAACCGAAATAATGATCTTTGCCGGAGGGCCCTAGATCCGTTGCCGTTTGGCGAATAATATCCATCACTTCCTGGTTGCTCAGATCGGGGCGCACCGAACGGATCAGTCCGGCTAAAGCCGCTACATGCGGGCTGGCCATCGATGTACCGGACATGGCCGCATATCGGTTTCCGGGGTATGTGCTGGCAATGTTGACGCCAGGAGCACTCACATCAACATAATCGCCGAAATTGGAAAATACAGCTCGATTTTGTTTGGCATCATTGGCAGCAACGGCCAGCACTTCTGGGTAGGCAGCCGGATAACCCGGCTGATCTGTATTGTCATTGCCCGTGGCGGCGATCAGCACGACGTCCCGTTCGTAGGCGTAGCGAATGGCATCATGCAGAAATTCGGCATTGGCATAGTTGCCCAGGCTCATATTGATCACTTTGGCGCCGTTATCGGTTGCCCAGATGATTCCCCTTGCGACCGCATAACTGCTTCCAGTTCCGGTTTCATCCAGCACTTTCACCGGCATGATGCGATTGAACCAGCTCATGCCTGCGATCCCTTCCCCGTTGTTAACGGTAGCCGCAATAACGCCGGCCACATGTGTACCGTGACCGATCTCGTCACGGGGAGGCTCTCCTTCATTGATCATGTTGGCTCCTTGCACAAGGTTCGCCTGCAAATCCGTATGTTCAAGGTCGATGCCGGTGTCGAGGACAGCAATGATCACCTGTTCACTGCCGCGGCTAATGTTCCATCCTTCAAGCGCCGCGACAAGGGGCAGATTCCATTGATAGGGATCAAACAGCTCATCATTGGGTTTCCAGGCTTCATCATTGGGAAAATACATGTAATGCGGTTCTACGTACTCGATGTCTTCGTCTAGAAAATAGCGCATCAATTCGTGGGTCGTTTTCGATTGGGATGTAAAGATATACGAGCCGTTCAATTGACGAACGTGCACACAATCGATAGCGTCCTGGATCCGTTTGAGTCTGTCCGGATCGGGTTGCTGCTTAAATTTGACCACCACTTCTCCTTCATACACGTGGCTATTCCCTTCATTTTGTTCCGGCGAACGTACCGAGATCGGGTTGAGCGTATCCGGTTGTATGGTTTGCATGCGGCTCCGATACTTCTCATCCGGATAAATGATGACGTGCAGATTTTTTTTCTGCTGGGTTTCCAGTTGAGCCGAAATGTGGTGCGGAACGAGCGCCACCAGGCGATGGCCATTGCGGTTGACACCGATGATCTGGTAGGCGTGGGAACCGTTGTGGAATACTTCGGATTGATAGCGTGGAGAATGCTCGAGCGCTTTTTTGGCTTTAAGTATCTGTTTGTCCATGTTGGAAACAGAAGTGTTCTCTGGCAAAGCGCGCACCGTTTTACCGTCCGGTTTCACCCAGGTCAAACTTTCCCATTCCGGATATTGTTTCAACACTTCTTTCAGTTCTTGGATCTTCATCTGCTCATCGTCAGTTTGCTGGATGTGGCTTAATGTTTTTTCCAGCGCAGTTTTACATTGGCGGGCATACAATGCCCGCGTTGTTTCCACATCTTGTTCCAAAACGGACTTTTTCCCGTAACTTTCTTGTTTGTCGCTGATCATCGGATCCGACTGTTGAGGGGATTGTCCGCCATGTTGACTGGTGATGATAAACAATGTAGCGACAATCAATGCCGTTGAAATCAGCCATTTTCTCATCTTGATGCCCTCCATTATTCCGTACATGCATTATCATGGGGAGGCTGGAGGGTGTTTATTCATGCACGAACCTTTCTATTTCGCATAGAATATCGCCCGCATGGGGACGGTATAGATGGGGGTGATCATATGCCATTAGTCAAATGCAGCGTTTCGAACTGCAGCTATTGGACCGAAGGAAATGAGTGCGGCGCCGATTTGATCATGATTGAAGTGGACGAACACGCCGATGCCAAATTCAACGAAGAATATGCAGGAGAATCGTTTGATTCCAACCACCGAGATGTAGCCAACGACAGTTCCAACACGTGTTGTCATACGTTCAAGCCGAAGAGCTTGTGACAGTGAACGCAAAAAAGGAGGCGGGATGAGTTGGACCACGAAACGCCCGAACCATCAAACCGTGATGAACAACAAAATGAGGAAGCTCGCTATGCACCCGGTCTAGATTCTGATCCGGTAGGGCAAGAAGAGTTTTCCAGCGAAATCGCGGACGTTGCCAATAATGAAATTGAACAAACCGAAAACTCCACATTCGGTAATGATGCCGATACAGGGGATCAAACGACCGGTTGGATCGCGCTGGCGCTGGCATTTCTCTCCTTATTTGTCTGGCCAGCAATCCTCGGACCGATCGCGGTTGTTGCGGGAATCGTAGCATGGATGCGTGGAAGTCGGGCACTTGGAATCGGGTCAATCGTGCTCGGGTTGATTTCATTTTTGGTCTCTTTGTTTTTGTTGCCCCTTTATGCCTGAAGTTACAAAAGGAGCAAGCCCACGCGGCTTGCTTCTTTTGTCATTCCCTCGGATTTGGTGTAAAATACAATCCAGAACGATTCTGGCATAAGGAGCATCATCATTTATGCTTTATCTCGATAACAGTGCCACGACCCGCCCATTGGATGAAGTGGTGGATGCGATCGTTGAAGTGATGAAAGTGCATTACGGAAATCCGTCCTCCTTATACAGGCTCGGGATGGAGGCGGAACAGCTGTTGAATCAATCCAGAACCGTTATTGCACAAAGCTTGGGGGTTCGTCCGGAATGGGTTGTGTTTACATCGGGCGGGACAGAAAGCAACAATCTGGCGATCAAAGGGACGGCCTATAGTTACCGTTCCCGTGGTAAACATCTGATCACGACCGAAATCGAACATGCTTCGGTATACGAATGTTTTCGTCAACTGGAAGAGGAAGGCTTCCGCGTAACCTATTTAAAACCTGATTCGAGCGGAGCGGTTTCTGTCAAGGCTGTGGAGAAAGCGCTGACCCCAGATACGATACTGGTCAGCATCATGCATGTGAACAATGAGACCGGAGTGATCCAGCCGATTCGAGAAATCGGCGAAATGTTAAAAAATCATCCGCGCATTTTGTTCCATGTCGATGCGGTGCAAAGCGTAGGAAAAATCCCTCTGGTTCCGGAAGGATGGGGGATTGATTTGTTGAGCGTGTCTGCGCACAAACTGCATGGTCCAAAAGGGGTCGGCCTGTTGTTGAAAAGGGAAGGGCTAAAGTTGAGGCCGCTCCTGGCCGGAGGCGGACAGGAGTTCGGTATCCGCTCAGGAACCGAAAATGTACCGCTGATCGTCGGCATGGCAAAGGCGCTGCGCATCGCCATGGAAAGACGTGCAGAACATATGGACAAATTGTATGCATTGCGTGACGCTTTGATCGCACGCCTGCGCGACATCCCCGGAATTCGGCTCAATGGTGTGCAGGAGCGAGGAAAAGTGGCTCCTCACATCATTAATTTTTCGATTCCGGGTTTGAAATCGGAAGTGGTGGTCCATGCGTTGGAGCAGCATGGCATATACGTATCAGCAGGCTCAGCCTGTTCTTCCGGAGATGAAAAGCCGAGCCGTGTGCTGTTGGCGATGGGATTAAGTGAAGCGGAGGCGTCCAGCGCGATCCGTGTCAGCCTGTCTCCACAATTGACAGAAGCGGATATGGACCGCTTTATCCAGGCGCTTGAAACTGTGATCAAAACGTTAAAACCGGCAACGAAAAAGGGGGAAATCGGATGAAAGTCGATGATGTGCTGCTCAGATTCGGGGAACTGACCCTGAAAGGTAAAAACCGCCGCATGTTTGAAGATAAAGCGCTGGAACAAGTCAAACGGGTGTTAAAATCGTTTCCGCAGGTGGAAATTGAAAAAACGTATGATCGCATTTACGTGCGTTTGAACGGAGCGCCATTTCAGGCGGTGGCCGACCAGCTGAAAAAAGTGTTTGGGCTGGCATCATTCAGTCCGGTGATTCGCTGTACGCTCTCACTGGATGAAATTCGCCGCGCCGCGCTAGAAACCATCCAAAATATGGAGCCGAGGCCACGGACGTTTAAAGTCAAAGTCAAGCGCGCTTACAAAGCATATGAACATACGTCGCTTGAATTGAACCATTTGATCGGCGGGTATGTATTAAAAAACGTCCCCGGTTTGAAAGTCGACGTTCACCATCCTGAAGCCGAACTCATGGTGGAAATCCGGAAAGAGGGCGCATTTGTCTATTCGGAAGTGATCGAAGCACCGGGGGGGTTCCCCGTAGGCAGCAGCGGCAAGGCGATGCTGATGTTGTCCGGGGGTATCGACAGCCCGGTTGCCGGTTGGCTGGCCATGAAACGCGGCGTCGAGATCGAAGCGGTTCATTTTCACAGTTTTCCCTATACAAGTGAACGCGCACAGCAAAAAGTGATCGACTTGACCCGAAAACTGGCAGAATACGGGGGCACCATCCGCCTGCATATGGTGCCGTTTACGGATATTCAGATCCGTTTGAATCAGAGCAAACGCAATCATCTGCTCATCACGCTGATGCGCAGAGCGATGGTGCGCATCTCTGAAAAACTGGCTGAACAAAACGGCGCACTCGCGATTATCACGGGCGACAGTCTGGGACAGGTGGCCAGCCAGACCCTGGCCAGCATCAATGTCATCGGAAGGGTGACGCACATGCCGATCCTGCGTCCACTGATCGCCATGGACAAACAGGAAATTATCGAACTGGCTGAGCGGATCGAGACGTATCCTATTTCCATCCTGCCCTATGAAGATTGCTGCACTCTGTTCGTTCCGAAAACACCGAGCACGAATCCCAACCTCGGCATCGTAGAGCGAATCGAGCGCGGAATACCGGAACTGGAATCGCTCATTGAACAGGCTGTGCTCAATACGGAAACGATGGATATTACGCCTGAAGAAGTGGCTGCTGAAACGAGCCATCTGTTTTAATCCATAAAACCTTATATGTCAAAGCCTTATACGTCGGCGGAAGAACGGTTTTCGCCGGCGTATTTTTTTTCGTTTTGCTGAGTGTCATTTTGATTAGCGGCGGCCAGCCGGCTGCGGCGCAATTGGGTGAGTCGTCCCGCGATGACAACAAGCAAGATAATGAAGATGATCGTGCCCCATTTCAGGAAAGGATGTTCCTGAAACAGAAACGCGAGTTTTTTTTCTTCGGTGATCATCTTTGCCGCTGTAAAGGCGAGGATGCCTGCTCCGACATAAATAATCGGCGGAAAACGCTCGATCCATTTAATAAACAAGGTACTGCCCCAGATAATAATGGGAATGCTGATCAACAGCCCCAAAATGACAAGCAAGTAACTGCCATGTGCTGCACCTGCCACGGCCAGGACATTGTCCAGTCCCATCGTCGCATCGGCCAGGATGATCGTACCGATCGCCGCTCCGATTCGGTTTTTCGCCTGAATTTCATGTTTTTTCTCTTCGATCAGCAATTTGTAGGCGATCCAGACCAGCACCAACCCCCCGATGAGCAATAACCAGGGAACTTGCAGCAATTTGACGACGATCAATGTCGCAGCCCCGCGGATGACAACCGCACCTGCCATCCCCAACAGGATCACTTTCCGCTGGTGCTCTTTAGGCAAGTTTCTCGCCGCCATGGCGATGACGACGGCATTATCGCCGGCCAGCACCAGGTCAATCAAAATGATGTTGACCAGCGCGATCAAAAAGGATAACGAAAATAATTCCATTTCCAAATCTCATCCACTCCCACTGCTGATGATGTATTGGTTAAAAAATCCAACAAAAAAACCTTTGCCTTCCCATCGGCAAAGGTCTTGCTAACAACTGAGTTGCCAACAAAGCCGGGGATCGCGAAACTTGACGTTCACGTGTCCCGAAATGACGACTTTGTTGTATTAGCTACTCCCCTTTGAGCTCAGTATCAAACTTTATGCAGTTGTTTTATGCCATTATTATATGCGATCATGTGAGACCGGTCAAGTTATTTTTTGTATCTGCTCTGCAAGCATAAAATCTTTTCCGGTGACGCCACCTTTGTCATGTGTTGTCAAAAGCACTTCAACACGGTTGTATCGAATCGCAAGATCAGGGTGATGATTGGATTCTTCCGCCAATTTAGCGATTTCATTTACAAAAGCAATGGAGTCAGAAAACCGTTCAAATTCGAATGTTTTCTTGATCGCGCTGTCTTCATACCTCCAACCCGGCAACTTCCTCAAATAAACGTGTACCTGCTCATCGGACAGTTTGCTCATCAAACACACCCCTTCCACGCGGTATATGTTCATACATTATACAACCTTTTCATAAAATCGAACAAGATGGGATCGGTTGAAGAAGGAGGAAAAGGATGGAGCATCTGATCGTATTTTTGCAAATCATGCTGATCAATATCGTCCTGAGTGGAGACAATGCGGTCGTGATCGCGATGGCAAGCAAAAATTTGCCCCCGCACCAACGTCGGCTTGCCGTGTGGTGGGGGGCAGCGGGAGCAGTCGTCCTTCGCATCGTGCTCGCGCTGGTGGCGATTGCTTTGTTGAACGTTCCTTATTTGAGAGCGATCGGTGCAATGTTACTGATGTATATTGCCATCAAATTGCTGACCGAAGATAAGCAGCACGGTTCTATCAAAGAAGCGGTTTCGGTTTCGTCGGCCATATGGACGATTATTTTTGCTGATTTGGTCATGAGCCTGGACAATGTGCTGGCGATCGCAGCCATCACCCGCGACAATTTTGTCCTGTTATGTATCGGGGTGGCCTTGAGCCTTCCTCTTATCGTCTGGGGAAGTCAGATGATTATCCATATGTTAAGACGCTATCCGATCCTGATCATACTGGGGGCAGCGATTCTCGGTTTTGCTGCGGGAGAGATGTTTGTGACGGAGCCGGTGATTCATAAGTGGCTTCTTCATGCCCATCCTTCCTATCATTGGGCAGTTCCTCTGTTCTGTACGTCCTTCTTGCTGGTATTCGGTGTATGGCGGCGCTTAACTGCACGATAGCGAGATGTATGAGTAGCGGCATGAACATAAATGATTTATACTGGTAAAAGACTTGTTACCCAGCGAAGTCTTGCAGCACAGATGGATCGTGGCGATCTGGATGAAGGGACAGGCTGTGACAGTCGTGACGGAGGGGGTTCAATGAAGAGACTTACGGATAAAGAGCTGGCGGAACTGGAGGGGATATGCGGGAGCGATCGGGTCAAATGGCGGGAGGAAGATCGGCACAGCTATTCGTTTGACGCATCCTTCGGCCGGCATTTGCCGGATGTGGTCGTACAGCCGCTGGCGCGGGAAGAGGTCGAAGAAATTGTCCGTTTTGCCAACCGGCATCTCATCCCGATTACTCCGCGCGGTCGCAGTACCAGTTTGAGCGGAGGACCGCTCCCGGTAAAAGGAGGGATCGTCCTCGATCTGAGCCGCATGGATGGCAAACTGAAGATTGATACGGACGATCTGGTAGCTGTCGTATCGCCGGGAGTCACAACAGCGCGTCTGCATCGTGAAGCGGAAGCGCACGGTCTCATGTATCCGCCCGATCCAAGCAGTTCATCCGTATGCACGATCGGCGGCAATATTGCCGAGAATGCAGGGGGACCGCGCGGATTGAAATACGGCGTGACCAAAGATTATGTGCTTGGCTTGGAAGTGGTCATGCCAACAGGGGAAACGATTCGCACCGGCGGCCGCACGATCAAAAATGTAACGGGTTATGATTTGACCAAACTGATCGTCGGTTCGGAAGGGACGCTAGGCATTATTACCGAAGCCGTGCTGCGCCTGATTCCGAAACCTCCGGCGTCGGAGACGCTGATGGCCGTTTTCGATGATATTGTGGATTCAGGAAGGGCGATCTCCAGCATTTTGGCGGCGGGGATCGTACCTGCTAAAATGGAACTGATGGACCGCGCTTGCATGGAAGCGGTGGAGCAGTATGAACCGAGCGGTCTGCCTATTCATTCCGATGCACTGATCTTGTTTGAACTGGACGGTCATCCGGCAGCGATCGCAGAAGAAGCCGAGCAGATCATCCGAATTTGTGAACGTTTTCGGGCGCGTGACGTGCGCCGTGCGAAAGATGAGACTGAACGCGAAGAACTGTGGCGGGCACGCAAACAGGTGTCACCGGCGATCGCCCGGATCAAACCGACCAAAATCTCGGAAGACATCTGCGTACCGAAAAGTAAAATTCCGGAAGCGATTGAGCGGTTGCGAAAAATTCGCGATGAGTATAAACTGCATCTCGTCGTATTCGGCCATGCCGGCGATGGAAATTTGCACCCGAACATCCTTTGCGACCAAAGGGACAAAGAGGAAATGCGGCGTGTCGAACAGGCGGTTGAAGCCATCTTTCGCACAGCGATCGAACTCGGTGGGACCTTGTCGGGGGAACACGGGATCGGAACGATGAAATCACCCTTTCTGGAATGGGAACTCGGTCCGGACGGCATTCGTTTTATGGAGAAAATCAAACAGGCGTGGGATCCGAATGGCATCATGAATCCAGGCAAAATTTTTCCAAGGCCGGGGCAGAGGTTGGTGTTGAGCGATGACTGAATCGAAATCGAATTTAAGCCTCCTCGCCTACAATGAGACGCTTTCTTGCGTACGCTGCGGATATTGTTTGCCAGCTTGTCCCACCTATGAGACGATGGGAAGCGAAACGGACTCGCCGCGCGGACGTATTCAGCTGGTCAAAGCGGCTGCAGAAGGGAAGCTGAATGACCTGGATTCGCTGGCCATGGCGATAGACAATTGCCTCGGCTGCCGGGCTTGCGAAACCGCGTGCCCGAGCGGTGTGCGATACGGGCAGATCTATGAATCGGCGAAACGGCTGCTCTATGCGGAGCGGACTCCCTCTTTCTTTGTCCGATTCGTGCGTACCTGCTTATTGCGAACAGTGAAGCACAAAGGTGCGCTTAAGTTGATGGGGATGCTTCTTTCATTCATGCAGGCGATTCGATTGCCGCAAGCCGTACAAAAAGTGGGACTCGATCGCTTCCTTCCCGCGCCGATCCGAACGATCTGGCCGGCATTGCCCAAAATCCCTCATCCGCTAGCTCTTCGCAAGGAGTCAAGACCAATCCAGCCGCCCAGCCCGGGGGAGCTTACGGTTCTTTTTTTCCAAGGCTGTGTCATGGATGTGCTTTACCGAAACGCCAATCTTGACAGCATGCGTCTGTTAAAGGCTGCGGGCATAAAAGTGATTCCTTTTCAGGCGGCCCGTTGCTGCGGCGCGTTGCATGCCCATGCAGGCGATGAAAAAAGCGCACGTGAGCTAGCCAAACACAATATTGAGGCGCTGGAACGGCTGGAACTGAACTACCGTATCGATTATGTTGTCAATGCGGCAGGCGGATGCGGAGCGATGCTGCAAGAATATGCGCAACTGTTGTCGGACGAGCCTGAATGGCGCGAGCGGGCAAAAAGATTTGCCGCCAAATGTGTCGATATCAGCTACGTGTTGCTTGACTCCGGCAATCAGGTGAAATGGCGTTCGTCCGCCGATTCTGCACAGGAAACCGTACAGGAAACGGTCACCTATCAGCCGTCTTGCCATATGACGCACGTTCAAAAAAATCGGTCAGCCCCCCTGAAGCTGATTCATTCCGTCCCGGGCATACGGTATGTGCCGATGGAAAATGCGGACATGTGTTGCGGTTCCGCTGGCATTTACAATTTCATTCGTTATGAGCAAAGTATGGATATTCTGGACAGAAAGATGGAAGCGTTGAAGAAAAGCGGTGCGACCACCGTGATCGCCACCAATCCGGGGTGTATGCTGCAGCTAGAGCTCGGTCTAAAGCGAGCCCATCTCCATGACAAGGTGAAAGTCGTGCATCTGGCCGAATGGCTGGCGCAACATGTTTTGGATCTATCCAATCGATCCAATCGATCTACTTCACAGTTTGAAAACAGGAGGAACTGCGATGAGTAAACCTTATGTATTTGTCTCGGGAAGATTGTATCCGGAAGCGGAAAAATTGCTGGCTGAACATTGCGAATATAAAGTGTGGAAAGGAGCGCAGCCGCCATCTCGGGAAGAATTGAAAAAAGAGCTGGCCCAAGCGGATGGATTGATCACATCCGGTATCCGCATCGACGACGAACTGCTTTCCGCTGCGCCTCGCCTGCGCATCGTCAGCAACGTATCGGTCGGATACAACAATTTTGACATCGAAGCGCTCAAAAAACATCAAGTGCTGGCGACACACACCCCATATGTGTTGGACGATACGGTGGCAGATCTGATCATCACGCTGATGCTGGCAGCTGCAAGACGGGTAACAGAGCTGGATGCGATGATCCGCGCTGGAAAATGGGACAAGCCCATCGGCGACGAATGGTTCGGTGTGGATGTTCACCATGCGAGGCTCGGGATCATCGGCATGGGACGGATCGGCGAAGCGGTGGCGCGGCGCGCTCGCTTCGGGTTTGAGATGGATGTTTGCTACTACAACCGTTCGCGGAAACTAGAGGCCGAAAACAAACTCGGTGTCCGCTATGTCACGTTCGATGAGCTTCTGGAAACGAGCGATTTTGTCGTGCTCATGACCCCGTTGACGAAGGAGACAGAAGGGTTGATGGGGCGCGAGCAGTTTGCGAAAATGAAGCGGACGGCTATATTTGTCAATGCTTCGCGCGGACAGACGGTCGATGAGGAAGCTCTGGTCGAAGCGCTAAAAAACGGTACGATCCGTGCAGCAGGGCTCGATGTGTTTTGTGAGGAGCCGCTACCGCCCGAACATCCGCTGACGAAACTCCCCAACACGGTGCTGCTTCCGCATATCGGTTCAGCAACGGTCAAGACACGCACGGCGATGTCCGTCTGTGCCGTTGAAAATATGATAGCCGGTCTGCGTGGTGAAACTCCGCCAAACGTCATTCCTGAGCTGCGCGGTTGATCTGGCCGCCAGGAGGTTTGCAGCGAATATGAATGTACAATCAATACGGAATATTGCCATTATCGCACACGTGGATCATGGAAAAACAACGCTGGTAGACAAGATGTTGAAGCAGTCCGGGGTGTTTCGCGATAACGAAGCTGTTGAGGACCGGGTGCTCGATTCCAACGATCTGGAGCGGGAACGAGGAATTACGATTTTGGCCAAAAATACGTCCATGACTTACAATGGGTACCAAATTAACATCATCGATACACCCGGTCACGCCGATTTTAGCGGTGAAGTCGAACGGATCCTGAAAATGGTGGACGGTGTGCTTTTGATCGTCGACGCTTTTGAAGGTTGTATGCCACAGACCAAATTCGTGTTGAAAAAGGCGCTGGAGCAAAAGCTCGTTCCCATTGTCGTGATCAACAAGATGGATCGCCCTAACGCCAGGCCTGCGGAAGTGTTGGATGAAGTGCTGGAACTGTTTATCGAGCTGGATGCCAGCGAAGAACAGCTCGATTTTCCCGTCGTCTATGCCTCGGCGCTGGAAGGAAAAGCGGGAAAGGAACCGGAACGGTTAAATGGCAATATGGCGGCGCTGTTTGACACGATCATTGCCCATATACCGCCTCCGGATGTGCAGACCGAGGCGCCGTTACAATTGCTCGTCACATTGATGGACTATAACGATTACGTCGGACGCATCGCGATCGGTCGCATCAGCCGCGGCAAAATTCGCGCCGGACAGCCAGTCAAGGTGATTGCTCATGATGGCAGCCAGCGTACCGCGCGCATCGAAAAACTGTATGCCTTCACCGGATTGAAGAAAAAGGAGATCGAAGAGGCGATAGCAGGGGATATCGTCGCGATCTCCGGCATCAAAGATATTCAGATCGGTGAAACGATCGCCGATCCCGCTTGCCCTGAACCGTTGCCGGCTCTCAAAGTGGAAGAGCCGACGCTGAAAATGAACTTTATTGTGAACAACAGCCCGTTTGCAGGCCGTGAAGGAAAATGGATCACGGCCCGCAAACTGAAGGAACGCCTGGAGAAAGAAGCGGAATCGGATGTGAGTTTGCGAGTCGAGCCCGCCGATGAAAAAGATGTGTTTGTCGTTTCGGGCAGAGGAGAGTTGCATTTTGCGATTTTGATCGAAACGATGCGGCGTGAAGGCTATGAATTCCAAGTGTCGCGGCCACAGGTGATCATCAAGGAAATCGACGGGGTGAAGATGGAACCGGTCGAGCAGTTGATCGTGGATGTGCCTGAGGAAAGCACCGGCGCCGTCATGGAGAGCCTGGGCCAACGCAAGGCCGAACTGATCAACATGACTGCGGCCTTAAACGGCCAAACGCGGCTGGAGTTTTTGATTCCGGCCCGCGCATTGATCGGATTCCGTACAGAATTTTTGACACTTACACACGGTTACGGCGTGATGAATCATGCTTTTCACGGCTATGCCCCGCTGGCCAAGGCCGATGCAGGCGGCCGCCGGCAAGGCGCCCTGATTGCCAGCGAGACAGGGACGGTAACGACTTACGGAATTCTGTCCGTTGAAGACCGCGGCACGTTGTTTGTTGAACCCGGTACGGAAGTGTACGAAGGGATGATTGTGGGCGAACACCATCGCGACCATGATATTGTCGTCAATGTGTGCAAGGAAAAACATTTGACGAATATCCGCTCATCGACGAAAGAAGAAACGGTCAAGATGAAGGCGGTGCGGAAAATGTCGCTGGAAGAAGCGCTTGAATTTCTGAACGATGACGAGTATTGTGAAGTGACACCGCAATCGGTACGGCTGCGCAAAAAGTGGCTGAACAAAAGCGAACGGGAACGTTATGAAAAACAGAAAAAACGAAACCCGTCTTAAAAATATGCCGAAACTTTGAATACCCAAAAAGGAGGATCAGAAACGATGCAAGAAGAGATAGAAATTCCCGAGTTTAGTTTCCGCGAATTTTTTTCCGATACGGAAACTTTTTTCGGGATCGAAGTCTATAACGGTATTACCTATCTCATTTTTATTGTCTGCCTTGCCTATATTTATCATCGGGTATTCCAAAATCGCCGGCTGCCTCTATTGAAAATGGCGATCGTGTATATTTTGCTGGCGCTTGGAGCATTCCTGCTGCTTATTTTCCAGGTGGATATGGGGCTGCCGATTATGTATTGCCTCATCATCGCTGTATTGCTCATCTGGATCGTCCGCATCCGCTATTGGTTGCAGGAAAAGGGGGGAAGCAAGCGATGAAGCTGGACGATGCCCTGTTCAACTGGTTGCAGATGAAAATCGTGTATGATCACAGGCCGGATGACCGCGCAGCGAAGGATACCCTTGATTTTTTCGAGATGATCCTAAGGGAAGATCATCATTTGGAAAGGTTTGAGATCGAGCGGAGCGATGACCGGTACTATTATGTGGCGATCGATGGGAAAACCGGTCCGGATACAAAGAAATTCGATCGTGAAATGGCCGACCAGCTTCTGATCGACATCAACAGCAACCCAAAGTTTAATTGACCGATTTTGCTGGGGGAATCGGCATGGTCTCCGCTTTCGGAAATATGATATAATAACGATGTTGTCTCCAAGCTCGCAGTCACCAGAGCCTATTGTAGGATAGAACAGGAGGATGCTCATGTCGCGCGACAAAACGGCTACGGAATTATCCGAAGCTCTCTTTACGAAGTTGCAAAGTGAAACGCTCGTGCTGTTGCATACGATCGATGCTGAAACCGGTGCACCGACAAGCAGCGCGATCTCTTGGGTGTATGCGCCCGATCGCAACAAAATCCGCTTTGCTCTCGATCAACGTTCGCGGCTGGTCAACAATATTCGCAACAACGAACAGGTGGCTTTGACCGTGTTTGCGACAGGAACGATTCACAGTATACATGGTCGTGCTCAACTGGTGACAGAGGCGCTTGAAGGCGTTCCGTTCAAGCTGGCGTGTATCGATGTAAACATCGATGCGGTGAGAGATGCCATGTTTTTCGGTTCGAAGCTGACCGTAGAGCCGGAATACGAAAAAACGTATGATCAAAGAGCAGCGGAAAGATTGGACAACCAGGTTTTCACCGCCTTGAAAAAAGCCTAGTTGTATTTTTACAACGGGCTTTTTTACATGCCCAAAATATGGAGGCGACCCGATGAAAAAAATTTATGTGCTGGATACAAATGTGCTGTTACACGATCCGATGGCTATGTTTGCCTTTGAAGACAACATCGTCATCATCCCAGCTATCGTTTTGGAAGAGATCGATTCCAAAAAGCGCAATGCGGATGAACTGGGACGAAATGCACGTTTGGTGGCCAGATTGCTAGACGGTTTGCGTGAAAAAGGGCGTTTGCATGACGGTGTTCAGCTTGAAAACGGCGGAATACTGAAAGTGGAACTCAATCATAAAAGTTTTTTAAAATTGCAAGAAACGTTCGGGGACATGAGCAACGATAACCGGATCCTCGCTGTCGCCATGAACTATCATCTTGAGGAAAAAGGCAAACCGGATGGCAAACCGGTTTATCTGGTCAGCAAAGATACGCTGGTGCGCATCAAATCTGATGTGCTCGGTGTACCTTCTCAAGATTACTTGAATGATCGCCTTCCATCCCTGTCCGAATCGTATACCGGTGTAGTTACGATTGAAGTCCATCCTTCTCTGATCGATGTGTTTTATTCCCAGCGTTCGATTCCATCCACCCTTGTAACCAATCGCATTCCTCTATATCCGCATCAGTTTGTCATCTTGAAAGACGCTATGGGCAGTTCCCAATCCGCTTTGTTAAAAGTCAGTTCGGATACGAAGCAACTGGAAGCACTCAAATTCGGCAACGAATCGGTCTGGGGCATTACTGCGCGCAATGCCCAGCAGCGAATGGCCTTCGAACTGCTATTGAACGACGACATACCGCTCGTGACTCTGACCGGAAAGGCGGGAACGGGCAAAACGTTGCTGACTTTGGCGGCGGGACTTTTGAAAGTAGAAGACGAACAGGTGTACAAGAAACTGGTCATCGGCCGCCCCGTCGTGCCGATGGGAAAAGATATCGGTTATTTGCCGGGCGAAAAAGAGGAGAAGCTGCGCCCATGGATGCAGCCGATATACGACAACCTCGAATATTTGTTCAATACGAAAAAGAACGATGACATCGATAAAATCCTTGCGGGCATGAACAGTCTGCAAGTGGAGGCGCTCACCTATATACGCGGTCGTTCGATTCCCGGTCAGTTTATCATCATCGATGAAGCACAAAACTTGTCCAAACATGAAGTCAAAACGATCATTTCCCGCGTCGGCGAAGGGAGCAAAATTGTACTGATGGGCGATCCCGAGCAGATCGACCATCCTTATCTCGATGCGACGAGCAACGGTCTTTCCTATGTTGTGGAACGATTCAAGGAACAGGCTTTGAGCGGCCACGTGACGCTGGAAAAAGGCGAACGTTCACAGCTTGCTCAACTGGCCGCTGATTTGCTCTGAATCCGCAGGTTTGCGTTACCGTGGATAAGTTTGAATCCGCAGGTTTGCGTTACCGCGGATAAGTTTGAATCCGCGGATTTACGTGA
>CALAME010000053.1 GCA_937925675.1 uncultured Paenibacillaceae bacterium
AGCCGATCATCGTACCGGCTTTTTTCGGAGCCCCTTTTTTCATCTTCCTGATTATGCAATTCATCCGCTCGATTCCGGCGGAGCTGGATGAAGCGGCGAAAATAGACGGGTGCAGCAAATACTCGATATTTTTCCGCATCATCATGCCGCTGATCGTGCCGGCGTTGACCACTGCAGCGATTTTCTCCTTTTACTGGAGATGGGATGATTTTTTGGGGCCGCTGCTTTACCTGAACAAGCCACACCTGTATCCGGTCTCGCTGGCGCTGAAATTGTTTATCGACTCGGAAACGTATACGGAGTGGGGACCGATGTTTGCGATGTCGGTATTGTCGCTCGTACCGGTTCTCATCGTTTTCTTCGTCTTTCAGCGCTATATAGTAGAAGGAATCAGCACGAGCGGGCTGAAAGGGTGAACCCACCTGCGGTTTGGCAGGTTCGGTCCCTTTCGCCCGCTCCTTGTTTTTCCGTTTATGTTTTCTAGGCGCCGGTCAGGGTGTGGTCTGACCTTCCTGGGAGAGGATAAACTTTTCGATGACGTGCCGGACGCCTTCTTCGTTATTGGAAAGGGTGACGTAATCTGCGATCTGCTTCAGTGAATCCACCGCATTGGCCATGGCGACGCCGAGACCGGCTGCCTCCAGCATGTCGTGATCGTTCCAGCTGTCGCCGATGGCGATCACTTCCTCCATCGAGCACCCGAAGTGTCCGGCGAGAAAACGGAGAGCTTGCCCTTTCGTTCCCTCTTTATGCATAAACTCCAGATAGTGCGGTTTCGATTTCGTGATGTGCACTTCTTCGCCGATTTTAGGCTTGAGTTCTGCAGCAATCTGATCCAACTTCTCCGGCTCATCGATGATGAGCAGTTTGGTCATCGGCAGCGAAGCGAGACGCTCAAACTCCGGCTCGATGATGTAGGGGACATTGGAGAGCCGGCTGTAACCGATCAGCTTGTCGTTTTCTTCTTTGGCATAGAGACGGTCTTCGTAATAGCCCTGAAGGTGCAAACCGTGCCGGGCGGCATAGTCAAATAAAAAAGCGGCTGTCCGCTGGGGTACCGTCTTTTCATATAGTGTCTTTTCATCGATAAGCGTTTTGATCAGGGCGCCTTGATACGTAATAATAGGAACATTCAAATCGATTTGCCGTGCGATCTGTTTGGCGGAAGCGAACATCCGGCCGGTAGCGAGCGTGACAATCACGTTTTGGGCTTGAGCTTTCCGCAGCGCTTCTTTCGTACCTTCGGTGACGATGTTATCATCCGTAATAAGTGTGTCATCAATATCGATTGCGATCATGCGGAACATAGATTTGTCCAACTCCTTTAAACAGCGCATTCGTCAATCCGCTTAGTCGTTACCGCCTATCATCATAACACAAAAAGCGCTCGTTTGCGGAGCGCTCTCAATATAGGCCAAATCGATGACCGAAAATGGAGTGGCAGAAACCTTTATTTGTTTTCTGTTTGTGAAGGGGGCGGGAAGTAGAAAGCTACCTTGCGATTGAACTCCTGAATATAGGGTTCCAGCGATTTGCCTGCGCGGTATTCTATAGCGTATTCGTTTAAGTCATTGACGAAATTGCGGTTGGCGGATATGAACACTTCTTCGATGTCCGGATTCATTTCCCGCACTTTCAGGGCGATTTTCTGTTTTAACCTCGGAGAGATGTCATCCGCTTCCGGAAATGTGTTGAACGAGTTCCGATCGGTGACGATTTTGCGCGGATCAGCATAGGGGCTTCCGTCGCGCACATCATAGACGCCTTCGGAAGTACCGGAATTGTCGACATCGCGAATACCGCCGTGTGCGGCAGTCCCGGTGGCGGTGTCGTCCAAAACGGCACCAACGTAGGCGTTTTTATCCGTCAAAACGACGTAAGCCGCAGCTACCCCGGGCATGCGCATAATTTCCGTTGCGGTGACCTGGCTGAATTCCATCCATTGGTTATCATGATGATGGCCGCCGCGGCGGGTATAGCCGTATGCGCGAGGGCCTTCATTGTATCGCCCTTCAGTACGTTGGCCCAGATTGTTGGGGCTTGAGTCAAACCGGCTTTTGTAAGGATTGCCGCAGCCGCTGAAGATGCTGGCGGCAACAATCAGTGCGAGTACAGTGAAAAACCAACGTTTCAACCCACTAAACCATCGCTTATCTTTTGACCCTTCCTTAACCGCCCATCTGCTCAAATCGATGCACACCTTTCCTGTTATCTCTTTTTCGTATTTAGCGTGAATAAATTGGCGTGAATTATGCATGCATGCATATTTGATGAAAATAATGGTAATAACAAAATATAACGGTTGGTGTGTCTTCGTAAAACAGGCTGATTTCAGTGCTCAGACCGGGTCCGGAAGCGCCCAGTTTAGAACAATTTGTGAAGCTTTTTCGGATTCATTGACAAAAGTCTACATGAATTTTATAGTTAATTAAGTGACAATATTGCCATGGACCGGCATCCGGCCCGAGCGGACGGATATTACGAAAAAGTGGGGTTGATGGAATTGATACGGTGGCAAAAGTTGAAGCGCGTTTTCCCCTTATTGCTCGCATTTTCGTTGCTGTTGTCGGGCTGCAGCCTGACGGGAACCGAACCGGGGCCGCTCGATCCGAGAGGTGAAACCGGGCAAGAACAGCTGACCCTGATTCTCCTCTCCACGGGAATCATGCTGTTTGTCATGGTTGTCGTGTTTGTGTTGTTCTTTTATGTCATTATTCGTTTCCGCCAAAGAAAAGGGGACAATGAAATTCCGAAACAGGTCGAAGGCAATCACAAGCTGGAGATTATCTGGACGGTCATTCCGATCTTGCTGCTGACGATTTTGGCGATCCCGACAGTCGCCTTTACGTTCGGGCAGGCAACCGATTACACCGAGGACCCCGATGCCATGCTTGTGAAAGTGACCGCGCATCAATTCTGGTGGGAATTTGAATATCCGGATTATGGCATTTTCACAGCGCAAGACCTGGTCATTCCGGTGAATACGACGATTCAGTTCGAACTGACCGCATCTGATGTGCTCCATTCGTTCTGGGTACCGGCACTTGGCGGTAAAATGGATACGCTCACCGGAATTACGAACAAGATGTATCTGAAAGCGGAAGAAACCGGGGTTTTCAAAGGTAAATGTGCTGAGCTTTGCGGTGCTTCTCACGCACTGATGGATTTCAAGGTCGTCGTTTACACGCAAGAAGAATTTGATGCCTGGGTTGCCAAAATGCAAGAACCTGTCGTCGTGTCTGAAGATGTTGCTCGCGGACAGGAAGTGTTCAAAAGCAAATGCATGGCTTGTCACGCTGTAGATTCAAGCATCCCGAGCATCGGTCCGAACCTGGACGGCTTTGCGAGCCGACAAGTGCTTGCTGGATACTTACCTAACACGGATGAATGGCTCGTCGAGTGGCTGACGGCTACGCAAGAATTGAAAGAAGGTACGACGATGCCGCAAGTACCGTTGACGGACGAAGAAGTAGAAGAACTCGTAAAATATTTGAGATCCCTGAAATAAACGGGCGCTTTTTAAGGAGGGTTTAGGCTCGATGGCCAACGCTCACGCTGTCAAACGATATCGCGGGATTATGGATTGGTTGACGACCGTCGACCACAAAAAAATCGGTAAATTGTATTTTGGTGCCGGTGCGTTTTTCTTCTTGCTCGGCGGAATTGAAGCATTGTTGATGCGGATCCAATTGATGTATCCGATGTTCGATTTCGTCAGCGGCCAGACTTTTAACGAATTGTTGACGATGCATGGAACGACGATGATTTTCCTGGCCGCGATGCCGCTTGTGTTCGGGTTTATGAACGCTGTCGTTCCGCTGCAGATTGGTGCGCGTGACGTAGCGTTTCCGTTTGCGAACGCACTCGGATTCTGGACATTCTTTTTCGGTGGATTGCTGTTGAACTTGAGCTGGTTTACCGGCGGTGCTCCCGATGTGGGCTGGACGGCTTACGTTCCGCTCGCAACGGAGCCTTACAGCACAAGAGGGGTTGACTATTACTCGATCGGCTTGCAAATTGCCGGTATCGGTACGCTCTTGAACGGGATCAACTTCCTCGCCACGATCATTAACATGCGTGCTCCGGGCATGTCGTTCATGCGCATGCCGCTGTTTACCTGGACGACGTTCGTGACGTCGGCGCTGATTCTGTTTGCGTTTCCGGCATTCGGTATCGGAATTATGCTGCTGACGTTTGACCGTCTCTTTAATGCGAACTTCTTTGATATTGCCATGGGTGGAAACGCGGTGCTTTGGCAGCACATCTTCTGGATCTTTGGCCACCCGGAAGTGTACATTTTGATTCTGCCGGCTTTCGGAATTATTTCTGAAGTCGTCAGCACGTTTTCCAGGAAACGTCTGTTTGGTTACAGCTCGATGGTGTTTGCTACCGCCTTGATCGGTTTTCTCGGTTTCATGGTGTGGGCGCACCATATGTTTACGGTAGGTCTGGGTCCGGTCGCGAACGCCCTGTTTGGGGTTGCGACGATGTTGATCGCGATTCCGACCGGTATCAAAGTGTTCAACTGGATCTTTACGATGTGGGGCGGTAAAATCCGCTTTACGACAGCAATGACCTTCGCTGCTGCCTTTATCCCGAGCTTCGTGATGGGTGGCGTGACCGGGGTCATGCTGGCAGTGCCGCCTGCGGACTTCCAGTATCACGATACGTATTTCGTTGTCGGTCACTTCCACTACACAATCGTAGGTGGTGTCGTATTCGGACTTCTGGCCGGTACGTTCTACTGGTGGCCGAAAATGTTCGGTAAGAAGCTCAATGAAAAGCTGGGTCAGATTACGTTCTGGACGTTTTTCGTCGGATTCCATCTGACGTTCTTCATCCAACATTTTCTCGGTCTGTGGGGCATGCCGCGCCGCGTGTACACCTATCTGGAAGGGCAAGGATGGGATCTGCCGAACTATGTCAGCACGATCGGTGCTTTCTTGATGGCGATCTCCACTGTCGTATTGTTGATCAACGTCGTCATCACCACGATCAAGGGCGAAAAAGCAGAAGCGGATCCGTGGGACGGACGGACGCTGGAATGGTCCATCGCGTCGCCTCCGCCGGAGTACAACTTTAAACAAATTCCGCTTGTGCGCGGACTGGATGCTTTCTGGAAAGAGAAGATGGAAGGCAAGAAAGAGATGACGCCGGCTGAGCCGTTGCAGCCGATCCATATGCCGGGACCGTCCATTTTGCCGTTCATGATGTCGCTCGGACTGTTCATTCTCGGCTACGGTATCATCTACCACCGTTACGAATTTGATAATGCTTTCCTGGGAATGCTGTTTAACAGCAAATTCGTCGCCATTTTGGGTGCGGTTATCTTCTTTGGTTGCATGGCGCTGAGATCGCTGTTTGACGATCCGGGTTACCATATCGAAGTGGAAGAACTTCAGGAGAAGGAGGTAAGAGCATGAGTCAGGCAAATGTACACAGCAATGGCCAGTTACCTCCCCAGCCTGAACGAGCCACTTTGGAAGGCCGGAACAAGATCACGGGTTTCTGGCTCTTTCTCGGCGGCGAGACCGTCCTGTTCGGAACGCTGTTCGGAGCTTATTTTACGCTGAGAAATCAGACGTTAAACGGCCCGACGCCACAGGAACTTTTTGAATTGCCGCTCATCGCCTTGGCCACATTGATCTTGCTTACGAGCAGTTTGTTCAGCGTGTTTGCGGTGCAGGCCATGCACCGCAACGACCTGGGCAAAACGCGGATGTGGCTTGGCTTGACCGTCCTGCTCGGCCTTTCGTTCCTTGCTCTGGAGATCTACGAATTTGTGCATTACGTCAGTCTAGGTCACAAATTCCATTCCAGTGCGTTCGGCTCTTCGTTCTATGCGCTGGTCGGCTTTCACGGTGCTCACGTTGCGTTCGGAATCGGTTGGCTTACCCTGATCTTCTTGCAACTGAAGAGAAAAGGGCTGACCACGGTAACGGCACCGAAAGTATATCTGGCTTCGCTGTACTGGCACTATGTTGACGTGATCTGGGTTTTCATCTTCTCACTCGTTTACTTGCTGGGAAAGGTGGCTGGATAATCCATGGATCAAACCAACGGGCAAACGGCCCAAAACAAAATAAAAAGAGCTCCAGTTCACGAAGGCCCGAGAAACCATTTGATCACCTTTGCACTGTCTTTGCTTTTAACCTTTCTCGCATTTATGGCCGCTGCCAACCAGTCGCTTAGCACCGGATTTGTCATCTTTTTGCTCGTGGCAATGGCATTTTCGCAAGCGATCATGCAGCTGGCTTATTGGATGCATTTGAAAGATAAAGGTCATTTTTATCCCAGACTGTTTTTGACCATTGGCGGAATCGTCGCTTTTCTCTGCTTTATCGCAGCCATTTACTGGATGTGGTGGTAAGCGGGATAAGAAAAGGGTTGTTCGGATGAACAGCCCTTTTTATGACGGTCACCATGCTGTAAAGGAGGGCTGTGTGCATGTTAGGCTTGGAAAACTTCAGCTTTTTAGCGGTATGGCATCCGATTGTGATGCTGTTTGTGCTCGGACTCATCTTTGTCTATTTATGGGTAACGGAAAAAGGCCGCCATCATTTTTCGGAATCGGAGCCGGTACCCCGTAAAAAACAGGTTTCGTTTGTGGTCGGAATGGTGCTTCTTTATTTGACCCAGGCCGGCCCGTTAAACCTGCTCGGTCATTTGACATTTACCGCGCATATGGCCGCGATGGCGATCTCCTACTTGCTGGCGCCACCGCTCATCCTTTACGGATTGCCGGCATGGCTGTTGAGACCGTTCACCCGCGACCAATGGTTTCAAAGATACGGCAAAAAACTGTTGCACCCGGTATTTACGATCCTGTTTTTCAACATGTCCTTTTCCATCTACCATATGCCCGTCATATATGACTTTGTGATGACCCATTTTGTGCTGCACACGTTGTACCACCTGTTGCTGCTCGTCGCTGCCATGATGATGTGGTGGCCGATCTTCAGTCCGCTCCCCGAATTTTCCTCCTTAACGCATCTGAAAAAGATGGGATACATGTTTTTGAACGGCGTTTTGCTTACACCGGCATGCGCGCTCATTATTTTTGCGTCAGAACCGTTGTACAAAACGTTTACCGATCCGCTCATGTGGGCACAAAAGATGGCCTATTGTGTGCCAGGGGGAGTTCAAGACGTATTGGAGCAGTTCAGCGGTCCCGACCAATTTTCACCGTTGAGCGCTCGGCATGATCAGCAATTGGGCGGCGTACTCATGAAGCTGATGCAGGAAACGATTTATGGCTCGATCCTGTTCTATATTTTCAATCAATGGTACCGCACAGAAAAAGGGGACGATGAGGATACGAACGAAGTCGTATCCAGCCAGCTCAACCAAGCCTGAGCCAGCATGAGTAGGGGTGCTGGTTGATTCAGACTTTTCGCAATTTTGAGCGGTCTATTGGAGTTAGGAGGAAAC
Organism: uncultured Paenibacillaceae bacterium; assembly: GCA_937925675.1. Taxonomy (GTDB): domain Bacteria; phylum Bacillota; class Bacilli; order Paenibacillales; family CALAME01; genus CALAME01. The sequence continues at coordinate 7,432 of CALAME010000053.1, forward strand.
CGAACGTGCATACCATTTTACCTGTGATCAGCACTTCGTGTGTCATGATCAGCGCAATTCTGGTCGCCTTCGGCTGGTATCATATCCGCAAAGGGCGGCGGAAGACGCACCAGAGGTTGATGGTGGCGGCGGCGATTTGCGCTGTTCTGTTTTTTACGATTTATTCGTTAAGAACGATCATTTTTGGCAGCGCGCCGTTCAACGGCCCGGATTCATTACGTCTTTTTTACCTCGTGTTTTTGCTTTTTCATATCGTTCTGTCTACTGTCGCAGCAGTACTTGGCATTTTGACGATCGTGTATGCGGTGAAAGGAACGTTTTTGAAGCATAAACGTCTGGGCAGAACAACGGCCGTGATCTGGTTTTGCACGGCCGTTACGGGATTTACCGTCTTTATGCTGCTTTATGTCTTGTATCCGGCGGAAGAAACGACCAACTTGTGGAATGCGATCTTCGGGTAGTCAGTTTTGTTGCATAAAGCGCTTGATAAAAAGTTCGGCATTGTCCGGCTTTTCACAGAAGACGCTGACGGCAGCAATTACCGGTCCGCCGGAGAGGGAAAGCGCCTGTGACAAGGGACCTTGCCCCATATAAATCGCGTAATCGTCAAAACGATCCAGCTTTCGCAAATAGCCCATTTGCAACAGATTGTAATATTGCTCCTGATCCAGAACATACAGATCAGGACGCTCACTCATCAACGCCATTTGAGCCAACCGGATTTTGGCGTAGTCGGTGCGGTTATCCGGATTGAGCGGTACATCATACAGCTTCGTTTCGATGCGCCGCCATTCGGGTAGCCGCTTTAATAATTTCTCAGCCGCGCGTTCTTCATCCTGGTCATAAAGGCTGAAACCAAAATCCCCCACCACCATGATGGAGAGATCGGCCGGCGGCAATTCAGCGAGCACTTCCAGATCCCGTTGCATCTTGGTATAACCGAAAATCAGCGAGGATATCAGTATGACAGAGACAAGCAGAGCGATCACCGCTTGCCGATAATGATACCAGAAATTGTCTAACCGTTCTGCTACTGTGGCAAACCGGCCAAAGCGGCCATACCGGTCTTGCAGGTAATGAGACAGCCACTCATGGTCTCTTTCTTTCCGCAGCGCCAGGTAGGCGGCATGGCATTCTTCCCATTCTTTCTCCTCCTCTGGTCCCCATTCGCCTCTTAACTGACGTGCCCGTGCCCTGCGCATCAAGATGCGATAACGGTGTTCAATATCGTCCATGGTCGCATGTGCAGAAAGACCAAGCTTCTCCAAGGCCTGTTGTTTTTGGTCGATCGGTTTCATGTGCTTCACCCCCGCCTTATCTTTCCTCAATTTGCATAAAATTAGCCGTATAAAAGCGATTTCGAACCTTTCTTTGTTCGTTTGACACCTTTTCTTGCCTGTTCTATACTGGTATCGACAATGGCTGAGACGAAGAAAGGTGAGGGGGAACCACTGTGGAAAGCTGCAATATGGCCATCATCGGAATTGGAGGATTTGGCAGCGTTCATACTCGAATCATTGAACAGTTGTCAGCAAGCGGCGAAATTCGTTGCGTCGCTTTTGCCGAGATGAATATGGAGAAATGGAAGAAAGAATACGAAACGTTGACAGCACTCGGAGCCATTCATTACGAAGATTACAAGGAAATGTTGGCGAAACATCCGGAGATCGAGTTTGTGGTGATCGCCACTCCGATCGCTTTGCATAAACCGATGTCGATTTACGCGATGGAACAAGGTTTTCATGTATTGACCGAAAAGCCGCCGGCGGTTACGGTCGAAGACGTTCAGGAAATGATTGACGCCCAAAAAAGAACCGGGAAACGATGCGCGGTCCAATTCCAGAATACGTCCGGGCAGGCGTTTCGACAGGCGGTGCAGCTTTTAAAAGAAGGTGCGATCGGAGAAGTGCGCAAAGTCACCGGTATCGGTATGTGGAAAAGAACGGACGAGTATTACGAGCGCACACCTTGGGCCGGCAAATTGAAGCATCAGGGTGAGTATGTACTCGATGGCACCTTGCACAATCCATTTGCCCATCTGGTGTATAACTGCATGATTGCTGCCGGAAGCGGCGATGTCATGCAGGCGGTTCCGGATGTCGTCCAGGCTGAGCTGTACCGGGGGCATCGGATCGAAAGCGAAGATACGGCTTGTGTACGGGCTACGATGCAAGGCGGCGTTCAGCTTCATATTTATACGACACTCTGCCATACGGAAAATGCGGTTCCCTCGATCGAGGTGGAGGGAAGCGATGGGCGAATGCACTGGTACTATAACAATCGGCTGGTGGTCACCGACCGTTCGGGTCATGAGCGCGAATATCGTTATGAACCGCTGGTGACACCGGAGTTGATGCCCAATATGTATCGCAACCTGATCGAGGCGATCCGCGATCCGGAAGTTCAGCTGCTGGCGCCGATCGGTGGTTCCCTCCATTATTTAATGTTGACGAACGGAGCATTTGAATCCTCCGGCATCATCCGGGATATTCCGGAAGAGTATATGGAAAGAAAGCCGGAAGGCAACACGATCGCCACCTATATCCGGGACTGCGAGAATTGGATCAAACAGGCGGCCAAAGAAGGCAAGCTCTTTTCGGAAATGGGCTGGGGCGAAACGGCGGCTCCGTTTGCATTAAAAAATTATAAGCGCTTTACTTGGGGCGAGCGGCTGACATAGCCATCGCCTTCGTCCATTTAGGAGAGAAAAAGGTTTGTGGTTCGATGGAAACGATAACGCATCCTGTGTTTTTCGCCGTTTTTATCTATATCTTGTCTTTGTTTTTTGCATTTTGGCGTCCCCATAGGTTGTCGATCGCATGGCCGCCATTGATCGGGGCGCTCTTGATTTACCTTTTCGGAGTCCTCACTTGGACCGATGTCGTTGAAGTGATCGGACGGGTATGGAATGCTGCGCTTTCTATTCTTTCGTTGGTTTTGCTTGCGATTTCTCTGGGACAGATCGGAATGTTTGAATGGGCGGCCATCCATATGGTCCGATTGAGCAGGGGAAATGGTCGGCTCCTGCTCCTGAATATCAGTCTTATGACCGGTCTGGTCGCCGCCATTTTTTCTGCTTATGCTGCGGTGTTCATTTTGACGCCGGTCATGATCGAGATAGCCCGCAAAATCAACGGGCGTGGCACGAATCCGATCCCGCTTACAGTCACGGTCGCCTTTATGTCGGCTGCGGCCGCGCTGCCCTTTACGATCAGCCATCCTATCAACCAGCTGGCGGCGGATATGGCGCAGGTCGGTTTTCTGTCTTTTCTATTGCGCATGGCTATTCCTTTTGTAGTGGCGCTCGCCGTTTCAGCAGTCGCGCTGATGCTGTTTTTCATGCGGCGGGTTCCCGCCGTCTTCAGCGTGCCCACGCTCAAACATCCGTACCAGGCGATCCGGAATCTCACCTTGTTTCGTTTGGCCTGGGTGATGGTTGTATTGACGGCGGTCGGATATGTGTTTGGGGATTTGCTCGGCATTCCTTCTTCTCTCGTTGCGCTTTTGGCAGCCGTCTGTCTGATGGTGGCGGTAAGGCGCATGCCGGATGTGTCGGTTATAGAGATGGTTCGAGAGGCTCCGTGGTCGCTGATGTTCTTTATGTTTGGCGTTTTAATTCTCATCTACGGATTCGTCAACGTCGATCTGGCCCTTCATCTAAGCGAATGGTTGGCCGGTCTCATACATAGAGGACCATTCGTGGCCGTGCTCGGTTCCGGATTTGTTTCCGCCCTTCTGGCGGCGCTCATTCATCAGATTCCGTCTACCTTTTTGTTTACAGAGTCGATTTTGGCGACGGAAACGAGCCCGTTGATCGGCGAGAGTCTGTTTTATGCCCAGCTGATCGGTGCGCATTACGGTCAGTTGCTGGCTCCGTTTGGAACGGTGGCGGCCTTGATGGCGGTCGACGAATTCATTGGATACAAAGGACGGGACAAGCGGCAAGAAGAAACCGGGATTGCAGCGGGATTGACGCTGGCTGTACCGATTTTGTTTTTAACGTTGTGCGGTCTGTATTTAGGGTTGAAATTATTGCATTTGGAATAAACGGATGTGACAAAGGTGGGGATGGGGTTGGAAGACTCCAAAAAGAGGGAAAAGGAACGGCTGATCCGTTTCGGCGTCTCGATGCCGGAAGAGTTGATGCAGCGTTTCGATGCCCTGGTCAGGCAGCAAGGATACGGAAACCGTTCCGAGGCGCTGCGCGATCTCGTACGAAAAGCGCTCGTCCAGCCGCAAACGTTGCTGCCCGGACAAACGGTCGCCGGCACGATCGTCATCGTATACAACCATCATGCCAGCGACCTCGTTTCCTATTTGATGGAGCTGCAGCACGAATATCTCGATTCCATCATTTCAACGATGCATATCCATCTCAATCACGAGCAGTGTCTGGAAATTATCGTCGTGCGCGGCGTCTACGAAAGGCTGCGCGAATTGCACCATAAGGTGCAAGTGCACCGCGGCATCCATTATGCGGAATTGTCTGTCACACACGCCGATCCCGGTGCGAGCGTCTGATGTGTCGTTGTCATGTTAAGCGTTGGTGCCGTGTTTTGATGTGTCGGCGTCATGCGAAGATATTCGGCAAAACGGCGAGCGAACCGGCGGCATCGCTCAATATCACCCTCTTTCGGATTTAATTCCACCTTCATTTTCAGCACCAGCCGCGTCTTTGCTGCCAGCATGTCTGCCATCAGGTCAACTGCCCGGCAAAAATGAGGATAGTTTTTGTCGCCGGAGCCAAACACTCCGGTCGTTTTTTGGCGAAAGATGTCGTTTTCTTCCACAGCCAGATAGAGTGGTTTCATCGCCTCAGGCAACTCCCCATTTCCCCAAGTGTACGTACCAAAGATGAGCGCATCGTAGCGCTGCAGCCGTTTCATGTCCGCTTCCAGGGCGGTCATCAGATCCACTTCCATATCACTGCGATAGGGATGAAATCCTTGCCGGATCTCCTCGGCAATTTCGCGCGTGTTGCCGGAAAGGGAATGGTATACAATCGCGAGCTTCTTCACAATTCCTCAATCCCCCTCGTTTCCGCTGTTTTGGAATACGCGTTCACTTTTTGTTCAAAAAAATCTTTTTTGCTGTTGTTGACACTGTCGTATGCAGTAATCCAGGGCATCGGATTGTTGCCTTCCCCGAGACCTTCGTACAGGTTGTCCAACCCGAGCTGGCGCAATCTTTTGTTGGCGACATAGCGTACATACTGCTCAAACTCGTACAGGTCGATATGGTCGAGCTCATGGAGGGCATAGCGGGACCATTCGATCTCGAGACGGACGGCTTCGTCGATCGTCTCCACCACCCAACGTACGTTTTCTTCCGTGTTCAATTCCGGATATTCCGTCATTAAAATGCGGAACAAAAGAGCAAAGAAATAAGCGTGCTGGGTTTCATCGCGCTGGATAAACTCGATGATTGTCGAAGTGCCCAGCATCAGACCGCGATGAGCGAGAGAATAGAAAAAGGCAAAACCGAGCGTAAAGTTGATTCCTTCCAAAATGGTATTGGCCACAAGGGCGCGCATCGTCGTTTCCGGCGTCGGGTTGTCGACAAAAGCCTGGTACAGGTCTAGCACAAGCTGATTGCGCCGGATAACGACCGGATCGTTTTTGGCAAGATTGAGAATGCCGGCCTGCTCGTGTTTGGGCGTTAGTGAGCTTAAAATATAGGAATAGCTCTGGTTATGGATCGATTCCATATTGGAAATGTTGGCGCAAATCGCATGCACCGCACTGTCGCTCGCGTAGCGGGCGATTTCGAATACGAACCGGGTCTGGATGCTGTCCAATACCGAAAGCAGCCCGATCACTTTGCGAAAGGCTTCCTGTTCGTTGGGCTTAAGGCGCAACCATTGATTGCGATCTTCGTTCATGCTGACTTCTTCCGGGATCCAGAAGTTGTTGCGCAATACTTTATAGATTTCATAAAAAACCGGGTAACCAATATCATCCCAGTTCAACAAGCCGGAACATTCACCGCCAAAAAGGCGGGTGGCGCGGTTGGGATGGGTCGGCTCAAACAATTTCACGCGTTGAAAAACAGTCCTCATCGCTAAATCCTCCATTTTTCTTCAGGAACATGATTGATAACCCTGATGGATGGGTTTGTTATCCGCTGCAATGATCGCACTCTTCCGCAGCTTCCAGTGACTGGGTACGGGTATAGTACAAACTTTTCAATCCGAGCTTCCAGGCGAGAAGATCCAATTCCAGAATCTCCTTGGCCGTGATCGAATGATTGAGATACAAGTTGAAGCTGATCGCCTGATCGACATGTTTCTGTCTTTTGGCGTTTTGTCTGATCGACCACTTTTGATCGATATGAAAGGCGGATTTGTAGAGCCAGCGTGTGCGCTCATTCAAATCGGGTACTACGACCGGCACTTTGTAATCCTTTTTTTCCTCGTAATACATCGTCTTGAATACCGGATCAATCCCGGCTGTCGTGCCGTTGATCACACTGATGCTGCCTGTTGGCGCGGTGGCCATCAACCAGCCGTTGCGCAGTCCGTAACGTTGGATGTCAGCGATCAATGTTTGCCAGCGTTCGGAGTTGTAGCCCCGCTTTCGGAAGTATTCGCCGCTTTCATATTCACTGCCTTTAAAGAGCGGATATGCCCCTTTTTCTTTGGCCAGTTCCATGCTGGCACGAAACACATAATAAGCGATATCTTCATGCAATCGATCGACATATTCGACCGCTTGTTCACTTTCCCACGGTATTCCTTCCAGGGCGAGCAAATGGGCATGTCCCATGACACCGGAACCGACCGCCCGATATTTTTGATTCGTCCATTGCGCCTGTTTGACCGGAATGTGGTTGAGATCGATCACATTGTCAAGCGCCCTCATTTGGATGCGTACGACTCTTTCCAGCACGCCGTCCCGTACGGCAGGTGCCAGGGAGATCGAGGAAAGGTTGCAGGTGACAAAATCTCCCGCTTTCTTTTTGATGGTGATCGTACCGTCTTCATCGAGCGACTCCTCGACAAAGGTAGTGGCGCTCATGTTTTGCATAATTTCCGTGCACAAGTTGCTGCTGCGGATCATACCGGCATGTTTGTTCGGATTTTGCCGGTTGACTTCATCAATGAAAATCATGTAGGGAGTACCGGTTTCGAGACGGCTGTTCAGAATCCGTTTGTAAATTTCGATCGCCGGCACTTTCTGCTTGGGTAAATCCGGATGGATCACGCATTGTTCATATTTTTCACGGAACGATCCTTTGCCCCGCTCCTCATCGTAGAAGTCTTCTAGCGACCAGCCCATCGTCCGGCGAATTTCGTGCGGGCAAAACAAGTACCAATCTTCGCGTTTTTCTACTTTTTCCATGAACAGGTCGTTCAGCAAAACCCCGTGGAACAGGTGATGGCAGCGCATCGCATCATCGCCAGTGTTCAGTTTCATGTCCAGAAAATCGAATATATCGCGGTGCCAAACTTGCAAATAGACGGCGATGGCACCTTTGCGGACACCGAGCTGATTGACGGTGCGAGCGGTGTTGTCCAGTTGTTTCAGCCAGCCCATGATACCGGAGGCGGCTTGTTTGTATCCGCGGATATCGGAGCCTTTGGCCCGGACCGAACCGATGAAAATGCCAAGTCCTGCTCCGTTTTTGCTCAGTTCGGCCACATCGGTGTTCGAATCGTAAATGCCGCGCAAACTGTCGTCGACCGTATCGACATAACAGCTGGCATATTGGGCATGTTTCAGTCCTGCGCTGCGCAAGGTAGGCGTAGCGAGCGTCAGGTAATGGCCGGATAGCGCCCAGTACAGTTCTTTTACATATTCGAGGCGTTTATCCTGCGCTTCACGCCGCATCAGATCCATAGCTGCGATCATATACCGTTCCTGCGGCAATTCGTATAAGCGGCGGTCAAAGTCCCGCACGAGATAACGTTCGGACAGAAGCAGCAACCCCAGGTAATCAAAGCGTTTATCGGCTGAACTACAGATTTCTTGTTCCAATAAACGCATCTCGTCCTCATCGTAACTTTTAAGCAATTCCGGGTTATAGATCCCTTGTTCGGCCAGCTTTTGAATCAGTGCCCTCAGATTGCCGTATTTGCGTTTTGGATCGTAGCCGCGGTTTCGCGCCGCTTCATGGTACATCTCATTCAGCAATACGTTTCGGGCTACTTTGGTCCAATCGGGTGTCTGTTCATGGATGCGTTCCAGTGCATTCAGTTTGAGGAGGCGGGTAATTTCCCGGGCTTCAATCTGCTGGCGCCGTTCGATCATGCGGATCGTCTTGTGCGCATAAGTGTCAATGTCTTCGCGGGCAAGATGGACATCTTGGGTCATTCGCTCAATAAATCGATAGAGCCGTTCCCGGTCAAACTTAAGCCGTCTTTTTCCTCCGTCTTTTACCACTTCCGTCGATCGGGTTGCCATTATCGTCATCGCACGATCTCTCCTTGTCTGTTTGAAGTCATAAAAAAAGGCGTCCGCATAGGGACGCATGTCTTTATTCGACGCGTTAAAACGACAAAGCTGGCCGGCAGCAACCGGCTTTTAAACAGCAATACATCGCCAGCGCCAAGCAAGACACCTCCCTATCGTCCGTAGGTCAAACAACGGTGCCGTCGAGACAGGCAGATATCCTGGCTTCAACTCATCGTCATGGCCGGACGCTGGACAGCCGCAACAGGCGCTGACCGATGTACGTACGGCACTGGACCGCCTTCCCGGACTTGGCATCCAGTGGCATGATGGTCCTGACTCGTTGTCACAGTGGCGGGACCGCGTCGGATTTTCACCGAACTTCCCTGTTGCACCGGGGATAATGTACCCCCATGTTGGCGCAAACCGCTGAGGAAATTTTCCTCGTTGGTCCTGTCTCCACTATATGTTGTTGTCGTTACTCGACTTTACTACAATATATAGAATTTGTCAACAGTTGTTGGTAAATCGTGAATGTTGATCATTCTTGTCCGTACAGGAAAAAGAAGGTTGTACAAACAGGAAAATGAAGGTAATATAAAACCAAACAAACGACAGAAAGATGTGAAAACGTTGGAGAAAAAAGCGGTGCGATCCTGGGTCATGTACGACTGGGCCAATTCAGCATTTGCGACCACCATGATGGCCGCGGTGCTGCCTGTTTTTTATTCCACCGTGGCGGCGAGCGGCCTGGAACGACATCTGGCGACCGCTTACTGGGGATATACGCAGTCGGTCGCCATGCTGATTATTGCTGTACTGGCGCCGGTGTTAGGGTCCTTGGCTGACCTGGCTGGGGCGAAAGTCTTATTTTTACGTATCTTTTCGTATCTTGGAATCCTTTCTACGCTCATGTTCGTCTTCATAGGTGAAGGGGATTGGCTGTGGGCATCGATCCTTTTTATTTTTGCCAGTGTCGGTTATTCCGGAGGGAATGTTTTTTACGATGCGCTGCTCACAGATCTCGTACCGGAAGAAAAAAGGGATTATATATCAGCGAAGGGATATGCCTATGGCTATATCGGCGGCGGCCTTCTGTTAGCCGTCAATATGGTCATGATTCAGATGCCGCAACTGTTCGGGTTGCCTGATTCCTTGTCCGGCACACGGCTTGCTTTCGCCAGTGTAGCGCTGTGGTGGTTTATCTTTTCACTTTCCATTTTTCGCAACGTACGCGATCGCCGCGTCAAACGTCGGCTCAACATCGTGCAGTATGCACGCGCCGGTTTTCAGAACGGTTGGCACACATTTATGGAAATCATGAAGCTCCCGGAATTGCTCAAGTTTATGATCGCATTTTGGTTTTTCAACGACGGGATCAGCACGATTATCCGCATGGCGACCATTTACGGCAGTGAGATTGGCATCGGTACCAGCGATTTGATCATCGCCCTATTCATTACCCAGTTTGTCGGCATCCCGTTTACGCTCTTGTTCGGGAAAATCGCCGAGAAGATCGGTTCCAAAAGATCGCTTTATTTATCTCTCTCGATATACGTGATGATCGTCGCGCTCGGTTATTTCATGACCAGTGCAGTGCATTTTTACGCCCTTGCCATCATGGTCGGTTTTGTGCAGGGAGGGAGCCAGGCGATTGCCCGTTCGCTGTTCAGCTATTTGATCCCGGTGTCCAAATCGGCATCGTTTTTCGGTTTTTTAAACATATCCAGCAAATTTGCGGCCATCTTCGGACCGTTTGTATTTGCACTCGTCGGACAGTTGATGGGATCAAACCGCTATGGCATTTTGAGCTTGCTCTTCTTTTTCATCGTTGGCATGGCGTTGCTCGTGACCGTGAACCTCGACAAGGGAAGGAGAGAAGCGGAACGTTACAAACAACCGCCCGTCCTGTCAACGACAACCCCCTATTTGTAACATAAATGAAACAAAAGTAATGTAATTGTAATACAAAAGTAACATTCTTGTAATAAACTATTTACATTCGAAATTGAAGTGACTATAATGGGTGATGAAGATGATCGAAAGGCTAGATAGAGAGAAACGGCCGATGATCATCTGCTAGGAAAAGAAGAAAGAGAAAAGACAGAAAAAGAAAGAAAAAAGAAAAAAAGTATGGAGGGGAACTAGATGAAAAAACTGTTGATGCTGTTGGCAAGCGCATTGCTCGTGTTGGGACTGGCAGCTGGTTGCTCTTCCTCGGATGAAGGAGACACGGGAGTTCAGGAGGACGTTAACGTAGAAACGCCGGCAGATGAAGATGCGGCTACTGATGAAAATGAAGATGCCGTTGAAGAAGACGCTGAAGGTGTAGATGAAGTGAGCGAGGAAGAAGAAGCTGAAGACGAAGCAGCTCTGGACGAAGAAGCTGACGCAGATGCAGAAGCTGATGCGGATGCGGACGCTGATGCTGAAGAGCCGGAATTGGAAGAGGAAAGCGCTGAATAATGCGATACACATAATCACATTGCCGTCCATCTGGACGGCTTTTTATTATGGAAAAACGATGGTACATCCAGTTGACATTTCCTCTGGATTGAGGTAAAGTAATTAAATGTCTGGCTCGGTTTTGTACGGAATTCAGTCATCTTGGTACTGACTCATTCAATACTTGAAATAAAGGAGTAATCAACGATGAGAGTAACGATTACGCTGGCTTGCACCGAATGCGGTGAGCGCAACTATACAACGACAAAAAACAAGAAAACCCATCCCGATCGTCTCGAATTGAGAAAATATTGTCCGCGCGAGAAAACTCATACACTTCATCGCGAGACTCGCTAACGGTCTGACGGGAATTTCGTTGCTGATTTCAGCACGACAGACGCACGCCCTGCAAGGTTGTGCGTTTTTTTGTTATACCTGGTCCGAACCGGATTGCCTCAGTTTGACCACATCTGGTATTCTGGAGATGTGATCTTTTCAGGTGATCTTTCATTCTTCACGCAAAAAGGAGGTGTGTGTCGTTTGGCCAAAAAGTCGATGATCGTAAAGGCGCGCCGCAAGCAAAAGTTTAAGGTGCGTGAGTACACCCGCTGTGAGCGTTGCGGACGTCCGCATTCCGTGTTGAGAAAATTCAAGTTGTGCCGGATCTGTTTCAGGGAACTGGCGCATAGAGGACAAATCCCCGGCGTAAGAAAAGCTAGCTGGTAAATATAAATCTTTAGATCCAGACAAGCCCGGCCGCATTCAGCGCGTTGTGACCGGGTTTTTTCTTTTTGTTACATTCGTATTTTTCACTGATTTTTCAAATTGACAGAAAGAAGGCTATAGGCGTATAATCTACATAGTAATCATTACGATTAAGTGAGAAGGAGAAAATATGGTTCGGAAGGAATGGAGAGTTTGCCTGATTTTCTCGCTTATCATCATGGTACTTTTCAGCGGATGCAGCGGTGATCACGGAAAACAGGAAGAGGGAAAATTGAATGTGGTCACGACTTTTTATCCGCTTTATGATTTTGCCGTGAAAATTGGCGGTGAACATGCCCATGTCGTCAACCTGGTTCCGGTAGGCGTGGATCCGCACGAATGGACTCCCAAGCCTCAGGATATGGCTCGCATTACACAGGCGGATCTTTTCATTTATAATGGCGCGGGGTTTGAAGTGTGGATGGATTCGATGTTGCACAGTCTGGAAGAACGAACCGTTGTCGTGGAGGCCAGCCGCGATATCGATTTGATCCGTTTCGATCATCATGGAGATCACGGCCATGAAGACGAACGGGAACAGGGTCATGAAGATCGTCGCGAATACGGACATGATCATGGAATACACGATCCTCATATATGGCTCAGCCCAAAGCGGGCGATGACGATGGCGGATCATATTCGGGCCGGATTTGTCGAGGCCGATCCGGACCATCGCGACACATATGAAGCAAACTATTTACAATTGATAAAAGAGCTTGAAAATTTGGACCAAAAGCTCGAAGCCACCGTAAAGCAGGCCAAGCGCAATCACATTGTCGTTACCCACAGCGCTTTTCAATATTTGGCTCACGATTACGGTTTAGAACAAGTGTCGGTGATGGGCATCTCCCCGGATGCGGAACCGACTGCCGGACAGTTGCAAAAGATCGCTTCGTTTATCCAGGAAAACGATGTACAGTATATTTTGTTTGAGGAACTGGCGTCGCCGCGTCTCGCCGAGATTCTGGCGGAAGACCTCGGCATTGAAATCCTCGTGCTTAATCCGCTGGAAGGACTGACGGATGAGCAGCTTGCAAACGGGGAAGATTATTTTTCAATCATGGAAAAAAATGTGCAGACGCTAGCCAAAGCACTGGAATAAGGGAGTTAGACTTGAATAAGGGAGTTAAAGAGGAGGCGCCCAGATGCATTGTCATGACGAAGTGGTGGCATTGGAAAATGTCTCGTTTTCTTACGGAAGAAACAAGGTGATCGAAAACTTGTCCTTTACGGTGTTGCAGCGAGATTTTATCGGTTTGATCGGATCGAACGGAGCGGGGAAAACGACGTTGCTGAAAATGATTGTCGGTCTGAAAAAGCCGGATCAAGGCCACATTCGTCTGTTCGGGGTGCCGATTTCACAGTTTAAGGACTGGGATCTGATCGGTTATGTACCGCAAGCGCGACAGTGGAATCCTTTGTTTCCGGCTACGGTCAAAGAAATTGTATTGTCCGGACTGTACGGAAAAAAGAAGCTGTTCAAACGGGTAAACCGTTCCGATCTGCAAAAATGTATGGACGCCCTTGCTGCCCTAGGCATCGAAGATCTGGCGGACCGGATGATCGGCCAGTTGTCGGGCGGGCAGCAGCAAAGGGTGTTTTTGGCGCGTGCGCTCATCAACAACCCGAAACTGCTCATTCTGGATGAACCGATGGTCGGGGTGGACGTCGAGACACAGGAAAACTTTTTCCGCCTCATCCGGCATATGCATCAACGCCATGACATCACCTTTTTGATGGTTTCCCACGATGTGGACATGATGCTCTCCTATCTCGGTGATGAACCGACATATATATCCGGAAAACTGAAATTTTACGTCAAGCATTCACACGCATTGCCCAATTGTGAAGAGACGGATCTGACCCACTCTCTGCGTCAATATCACCAACAGGAAAAACAGCATGAACCGGAAAAACAATTGCAGCCCCATTAAAACCCAAGAAAACGGTGGAGGAAACTATGCTGGAACTGTTTTCATTTCCCTTTTTCCAAAGAGCGCTCATCGGTGGTGTGCTGATCGGTTTTATGGCCCCTTTGCTTGGCGTTTTCGTCGTGCTCAGACGATTGTCGCTTATTGGTGACACGCTCGCCCACGTATCGATCGCCGGGGTGGCGCTCGGTTTTCTTTTGCAAATGTATCCGCTCTCGTTCGGGATTGTCTTTGCGCTCATTGGTGCGCTGGCGATCGAGAAACTGAGACGGACTTATCGAAGTTATGCGGAACTGTCCATCGCGATCATCATGGCGGGTGGGATTGCGCTCGCTTCTGTACTGTTTACCTGGGGGCGCGGTTTCAATATGAATGTGCACAGCTTTTTGTTCGGGAGCATCCTAACACTGAGCACTGTGGATGTATGGATCATCGCCTTGGTGACCGTGATAGTGACGGGCATGATATTTCTCATGTTGAAAGAACTGTTTGTCGTTACTTTTGATGAGGATGCTGCACATGTAAACGGACTGCCCGTAAATCGGCTGAATCTGATGTTGACGGTACTGACCGCTCTTGTCGTCAGCGCTGCGATCAAGATCGTCGGAGCCCTTCTCGTATCCGCGCTGCTGACGATACCGGTGGCGTGCAGCCTTGTCGTCGCCAAAAGCTTTCGCCAGACAGTAGTCTTTTCGATTTTGGTTGGCGAACTGGCCGTCGTGGGCGGACTGTTCCTGTCCGGCATGTGGAATCTGGCCCCCGGAGGAACGATTGTGCTGCTCTTGATTGCGCTGCTCCTTCTTTCGCTGATGGCTAAATATGTTTTTCGCTTTTAAGGCCGGCAAACGGACTGAAAACTCACCGGAAATGCCCGACTGGCCAGGGTAAACCGCTATGAGATAGATCCGAAAAGAGGAAGAGGGCCAATGGTACATAAACAAGATCTTATCGTCGACTGCATCTTCCTCTGTTTGTAGTGCTTGCTGTCGCGATTGTTCTCAGCTTGAAAGCCGGGATACCATAAGAATCCGAAGAAAAGCCGAGGAATAGAATGCGTGCGAAATGTCGAACCTACTCGGTAACGGGCGCATGTAATCGTTTGAAAAATCGAAGTTAAGGAGGGTTAACTCATGCCAGAACCGACGATTCAGTTCTGTTTTGAAAACCAGGAAGCCGCGAGCAACGCTTTTGAAACGCTGGACGAACTCGGCTATCGTCCGGAACGAATCGGTGATGGACGCACAGTGAAGGTGTATGTGAACCGTGCCGATCTGACCTCTGCTCTCGAAATTGCTCAGGCGTTCGGAGGCGAACTGTGTGGACAGGACGACCGATCGGTCGCGACGTGGGATGATGCTTACAACATGCAAGACTCCATCATCTATGACGGGTTTGTTCCGGATAATGAATATCAACCGTGATGACATGTTCAAACTCTGCATGAATCGATCCGTACACACGCATACTAAGCGAAAAAGGAGATGATTCGATGCAGACGACAAATTCGCAAGGAGATTCCCAGGAACAGCGTCAGCAGGAACGGGAAAACAGGGCGCGGCAATCCAAGCCCAATCACGGTGCAGCGCAACCCGCCGTGGACAAAAGTCTGGATGGTCCGAACCGGCCATCCGTGTAAAAGCCCGGACGGGAGGATATGAACATGACAGATAAGAAAAAAAACGAGGATTATGAGCATGTGTGGAAAGACGATCCGGATCTGGATCCGTTTGAAATCAATTTTTTACCGGAATTCAAACACGGCCGCGGACCGCGCAAACCTTTTGTCAACTCGCACGGTGTAGTCATCGGTGATCATGATTACAGTTCTCCGCATTCACCGCTGGAAAATTGGTCGGTGGAAACCGATCCGGCCATTATGGCTGGCGATGAATGGGTGCATCCTTTTAAAGACATCGGATTTCATACAGAAGAAAATCGCAATTATTTTGAAAAAGGGATCGAACCGGAGCCCGGCGTTTTTCTGCATCCGGACAAGGATGTGGCTTATGAAGCTTACCGTGGCAATGCCGGTGAAAAGGACAACGAAGGAACCGATCACGAACATCATGATCAGTAACGAAGCCTGAAAATGTCTGCCCATGCCGCCAGCGGTTCTTCCGGCAACCGGAACCGCTCGCGGCATTGTTTCCTTTCAGGCGCACATGTATAATAAAGTTACACTGTGGGTTGCAATTTTACTGACAAAGGAGTGAGGGCAGACGATGTCATTTAACTTCCCGATGTATATGGAAGACATGGTAAAACCGATGCGTGAGGAATTGACGCGTCTTGGCATTAAGGAATTGCGTACGGCTGATGAAGTGGTGGAAAATTTCGACAAGGCGAAAGACGGCACCGCTCTTGTCGTCGTCAATTCGGTGTGCGGTTGCGCCGCCGGTCAGTGCCGTCCAGGTGTGGCACTTGCACTTCAGCATGACGTGAAACCGGATTATCTGTTCACCGTGTTTGCCGGTCAAGACAGGGAAGCAACGGCCAAGGCTCGCGAATACTTCGAACCGTATCCGCCTTCTTCACCGTCGATTGCTTTGATGAAAAACGGGGAGCTCGTACATTTTATTGAGCGCCACCAAATCGAGGACCGTTCCGCTGAAGAAATTGCCAGCGAACTGATCAAGGCGTTTGATCAACATTGCAAGTCATAAAGGTGAAAACCCGGGAAAATCCCGGGTTTTGTTTTAACATTGGACATGGCAAGGGGAAACGATTAAGATTAAATTGAAAATGTGAATCAATGGGAAAACGGCAAATGTTCAACTGAGGTGATTAAGCCAATGGATCTGCAGGCTGAAATTGTCGCCAAATTGGGCGTGAAAGCGAAGATAGATGCAGATGAGGAAATCCGCCGCCGTGTCGATTTTTTGAAACAGCATGTTCTTGATGCCGGTGCGGCCGGTTTGGTGATTGCGATCAGCGGCGGTGTTGACAGCGCGGTATCTGCCGGGCTGTGCAAACGGGCAACCGATGAGCTTAAACAGGAAACCGGTAAACCGTATGAAACGATAGGTGTGTTCCAGCCGTATGGAGTGCAGGAAGACATCGAAGACAGCTATGCTGTTGCCGAAGCGCTCGGACTCGACAAAACGCTGGAAACGAACATCGAAGATGCGGTGGACGAAATTGCGCTTGAAGTGGAGCATGCCTTGAAGGGGATCGGCGTCAACCGGCATATAAGCATGCAAGGCAAAGGCAATATAAAAGCACGCACTCGCATGGTGATCATGTACGCGATTGCGTTTGAGCGCAATTTGCTCGTTGTCGGCACTGATAACGCTTCGGAAATTTTGACCGGCTTTTTTACCAAATACGGAGATGGCGCCGTCGATCTGAATCCGCTCGCCACGCTGAATAAACGGCAAGTGCGTATGTTGGCAGCCCGGCTCGGTGTTCCGGAAAAAGTGATTCAAAAAACGCCGACGGCCGGTTTATGGCCTGGGCAGACCGATGAAGGCGAACTTGGAGTTTCCTATGATGATATTTGCGACTTTCTGGAAGGAAAACCGGTTGATTCCTCCGTGCGCGACAAACTGATCCGGCAATATCAGGCAACCGAGCACAAGCGAAGACCGATTCCTTCGATTTAAGAAGGCATATGAAAAAAGCATATCTGATGAAAAAGGCATATCTGATTCAAGAACGAATGATGCAGGAAGGCTTGACAGGGAAATGATACTTGGAATCGGAACCGATCTGGTGACGATCGATCGCATTTCCAGCATCGTCGCAGGACGTACGAGCGATCGTTTTATACGGCGTATTTTGACGGAAAAGGAACGTGAACTGACATCCGGCATGAATCACGGTCGGCTTGTCACTTTTATCGCCGGCCGTTTTGCGGCCAAAGAAGCGGTCGTCAAAGCGCTCGGTTGCGGAATCGGGCGTCTGGTGGGATTTCAAGACATTGAAATTTTGCCCGACGAAGCGGGACGCCCACACTGTTTTTTATCCGCCAAAGCGCGGGAGCGTTTGCAGCTTCCGCACACAGCCAAGGTCCATGTCAGCATTACCCATAGCGACCTACACGCGGCGGCGTTTGCGGTTTGGGAACAACGATCGGCGCCATAATCCATGATCGAGCGCGATGATCATGGTGGCGCCGAAATTGTTTTTACCCGGTTATCATCATTATTGCTGTGACAACCATTCCGCTATCGTTTGAATTTCCTCTTCTGTCAATATTCCCTGAAAAGCGGGCATCGGGCTTCGGCCATCCCGAATCGTAGCGGCGATTTCTTCGACACTTAAGCGGGAACCGATCCCTTGCAGATTGCTGTTGGGGCCGACCCTGCCTTCCAGATCGCGGCCGTGGCAATTGATGCATCGGTTTTGATAAATCTCTTGCGCTTCGGCAGCGATGGCATCACCTTGTGTTTCCTCGTTTGGAGACGCTTGTCCATTGTCTCCTCCGCTTTTGCTGCTGCCGCAGCCGGCGATCAGGCTTGCCGCGAGGATGAGGCTTAAAATCATGAAGAAGGGACGACTTGATTTTTTCACTGACCTGATCAATTTGACTCCTCCCTTGACCCTTTTCCACTTTTATCATACCCTAGTTGATCGGTTTTGAAAAACGAAGGATATGTGAAGAAAAACAAAACATGTTACAATGATGGGCGGGGAAACGGTTCTAGCCCGTGGATGAAGAGAGGGATAACGTGTGCAGCTGGCCAAAAAGCTGGTGTTCTTGTTTTTAGCCATTCTGCTGAGCGTGCTGACCTCTTTACTGCTATTGGCGCATGCTCTCCATGAAACGATGCTGAGGCCGTATTCGTGGCATGAATATATATCCGGAGAGAAGGTGCAGGTGCTCATCAAGGAGCAGCTGGAAAAAGCGCTCCAGGAACAGACAGAACGAGTTGAAGAGGCACTTCCTCCGCTGTTGCCGCGCGAAACGTTTCGAACGGTCATCGAAAATGTGATCGAGGTGACAGTCGATCATATCATTACCGCTGCATGGCTAGAGAAGAATATCGAAGCATATCAGCACCACATATGGGACTATCTGACCGGAAAGAGCGATGAAGTAAAACCTGTGCAGATGGAGGAAGTCATTCGTTCCTTCGCGGAGGAACTGGACGGTGAACTGATCCGGCACGGTTTCCCTAAGCCGATCGCCGGGAGCATCGCAGAAGAGTTCGCCAGCAGGGTGAACATCGAATGGGATCCGTTGAAAGCGATGCAGGTGGAGCCCGAACAGCTTAAGCGAATTCGTGACGGTTACGAGCGCATCCAAAACGGATACCGCTTTTTACGGACCGCTTTTATTGGTATGGCTGTGATTGGACTGATTGTTGCTTTTTATCCGAAGACGATGTTGCGCTGGGGCGGACTCACCCTGTCCTGGCTCGGTGTTTTGTCTTTGCTTTTGCTCATCACCTTTCATCTGCTTGTGATGATCGTTCAAGGGATCCAGGGACCCGTTCCCGGATTAAGGATCGAATCATCCGGATTCCATGATCTGCTGCTGGACAGCAGTGTGCGGCTACTGGAACAGATGAAGGCGAGCCTGGCGCAATTGTTGCTTCCGCTGGCGCCGGTGGCCATCGGTTGCGGGTTTCTTCTGTTTGCACTGGGCCGGTTGAAGATAGTCGAACAAATCAGTGACCGCCTTGAAGAAAAGTTGGCTGAAGTGCATGTGCTGCGCGTCGGGCGTGCGCTGGTTGCTATCGTCATTTTGGCGGGGCTTTACATTTATGGAGTATCGCTTGGGGTGATTCACGGTTGATCGAGATGGATCCACATCCTGATTTTACAGCGCCATTGTTGGAGTGGTATGACGCAAACAAGCGGGACCTGCCGTGGAGAAAAAACACGGACCCTTATCGGATTTGGGTATCCGAAATTATGTTGCAGCAAACGAGGGTAGATACGGTGATCCCGTATTATGAAAGGTTTATGGAAAAGTTTCCGACTCTCGATGCGTTGGCCGAAGCGCCGGAAGACGAAGTGCTCAAAAGTTGGGAGGGCCTCGGTTACTATTCGCGCGCCCGCCATTTGCATATGGCGGTAAAGGAAGTGAAGGAACGCTATGGCTCGCGGGTACCGGACAACAGAGAGGAAATCATGTCCTTGAAAGGGGTAGGTCCGTACACGGCTGGGGCCATTTTGAGCATTGCTTACGGGAAGCCTGAACCGGCGGTTGACGGCAACGTGATGCGGGTGCTGTCCCGTTTTTATTTGATCACAGAGGATATTGCCAAGCCCGGCACACGCCTGTTGATGGAAAAGTTGGTCCGCAAAATGATGCCGGAAGGACGAGCCGGCGACTTCAACCAGGCGCTGATGGAACTGGGAGCGCTGATCTGCACACCGAAGTCACCGCACTGCCTCATCTGCCCGGTTATGTCCAACTGTCGCGGCCGTCTCGAAGGGATGGAGCTGTCATTGCCGGTGAAAAAGAAAGCGAAACCGCCCCGCCCCGTACAGCGTCTCGTCGCTTTTGTCGAAGGAGAGGACGAACATGAAGGGAAGTTCTTGATCCGGCGACGTCCTGACGAAGGATTGCTGGCCAAAATGTGGGAACTTCCGCATTATGAAATACAGCCGGATACGATGGCGACCTCTCAACTGGGCGAGCAATTGCTGAAAGAAGACGGGATTTACGCCAATATCGGCGAATGGATCTTGAATGAAGAGCATACGTTCAGCCATCTGCACTGGGAAATGCATGTGTATCGTTGCCGCGGTCGGATGGTGTCCGAGCGTACGCTCTCCAGCGACAGGTACCGTTGGATCACGGTTGATGACATGCAAGACTATGCCTTTCCCAATGTCTTCATCCGCATCATCCAAAATATTCATCATCGAGACACATAAAAAACACGCCCTGCTTCAGACCAGGGCGTGTTTTTTATATCACCGCTCGATTTACTTCTTCGTTGCTTCTTCGTAACGTCTGCCCACTTCGTCCCAGTTGACGACGTTCCAGAAAGCAGCGATGTAATCCGGGCGCTTGTTTTGATATTTCAGGTAGTATGCGTGCTCCCATACGTCCAGACCGAGGATGGGAGTTTTACCTTCCATAAGCGGGCTGTCCTGGTTCGGCGTGCTGCTGATTTCCAGCTTGCCGTCTTTGGTTACGCTGAGCCATGCCCATCCGCTTCCGAAACGTCCGGCTGCAGCTGCGGAGAAGTCTTCCTTGAATTTTTCGAAACCGCCCAGCTCATTGTTGATGGCTTCCGCCAAAGCACCTTTCGGCTCTCCTCCGCCATTGGGGGACAAGATTTGCCAGAAAAGAGAGTGGTTGGCGTGTCCGCCTCCGTTGTTGCGAACGGCAGTGCGAATATTTTCCGGTACGCTGTCAAGATCGGAGATCAATTCCTCGATCGTTTTGCTTGCCAGTTCAGGATGACCTTCGATCGCCTTGTTCAGGTTGTTGACATAAGTAGCGTGGTGACGATCATGGTGGATCATCATGGTCTGCTCGTCAATGTACGGCTCCAGAGCGTTGTTCGGGTAGGGAAGTGCGGGTAATTCGAAAGCCATTCACTCATACCTCCTGAATTTTCTAATTGGAAATCCCTCCATTTATTATTACTGATTTCCTGCAATAAATCAACACTTTCGAAACATCGGTGTTGAAAAAATAAGCCTAACCAAAAGGTGACAGAAAGTGCTATTTTTTGAATCCGGCTCAAAAAATAAAGCGTTTACAGTCAAAAAATCAATGATTTTTAAAAATATTTTAAAAAAATTGCAGGAAATTTGTCATTTTTGTCGTAAAATATACAAGTCAATAACAGGGGTTTTCGCCCACAGCCCATTTCAACGGCATGAAAGCGATCGCGGATGCAAAAAGGGTTAAAACTTGGCTTATGGGGGAGACTGGAAATTATGATCGTTCGTTCATTTCGTTTGTCCGATTATTCCGAGGTAACCGGACTGTTGGCGGAAGTGTTTTCCGAAGAATGTTATCGCGATACGATGGAAGCCTTCGCCAATCAGTTATCCTGGGACAGTGAACTGGTGATGGTGGCCGAACGAAACAACAAGGTCGTCGGGGTCATCATCGGAACGATCGATGTCGATAACAACGGTTATTATTATCGCATTGCGGTCGCACGCGATCATCAGCGAAAAGGGATCGGCAAAGCGATGATCCAGGCGCTGAAGAAACGGTTTCAGCAGCGCAAAGTGCGAAAGATCATGGTTTCATTGGATCCGTACAATGAACCGATCGTGCCGCTGTATGAATCACTCGGTTATCCGGTCAGCAACACCAAGCTTCGCATTGTGAGCGGTTAAGCCAGAAGTTGGACAAGCGCGAACTGGCGTACAACATCACATCGGTTAAGCATGAAAATTGAGCAAGAAAGCATATCCGAAACATGGTCAGCTCATGGCATACGGATGTGCTTTTCTTGTTTAGATCGGAGAAAAGGGATCGGAATCCATGGAAGAATATTCATTCTGCACCATCAAAAGTTTCAAACATGACGGGAGTCTGCATCGTACCTGGCTGGAAAACTGGCGCGTTCCTCCATCGCAGCTGGACAGTGCCCATGTGCGGGAAAAGATGATCGTCACGATCAATGACGAGACGCGCGTCCGGGAATCCAGCGGCAAGGAATGGATCAGCAAGGTGCCCGGTGTCGCTTTTTTCATCCCGGAAACGTGGTATAATATAGTTGCTCTGATCGATGATGACGGAATACGTTATTATTGCAACATCGCCTCACCTCCTTATGAAGCGAACGGTGTCATCACCTATATCGACTATGATCTCGATGTCATCGTGCGCGCTGACGGACGGGTCCACGTTGTCGATCAGGACGAATATGAACGAAATCGCAGAAACTATCGCTACAACCGGCTTGTCACTCGACAGGTTGAAAAGGGATTGGATGAACTTTTAAAGAGGATCGATGCCGGATGCGCTCCGTTTGATGACGGAAAAGTGCTGAACTATTACAGGCATTGGAAAAGATCCAAGGAGAGATGAACATGTCCGAGCAAGAGCGATTGCAGAACGGACGTCCCGTCCGTTTCATGATGGATAAAAGCGAAAATGGCGATGGAGAAGCCGAAAAGCCGAGCTGGAAAAAAGAAGTTTGGGAATGGGTGAAATCGATCGGCATTGCTCTCGTCATCGTCCTCTTTCTCAATCATTTCGTGTTCAACCTGTCTACGGTTCAAGGCTATTCGATGGAACCGACGCTGGAAGAAAAAGAGTGGCTCTTTATCAATCGCGTCGTCTATCTGTTCGGGGAACCTGAGCGGGGAGATATCGTCATTTTGCGCGATCCAAAGCGCAATCTGGGCAGGAATCAATATTTGGTCAAACGGGTCATTGGTGTTCCCGGCGATACCGTTGAGATTCGCGGAGGCAAGCTGTATATCAACGGTGAATGGTTCGAGGAACCCTATATCGATACGCCGATTGAGGACGGGGATATGGCTCCGGTGACGATCGGCGAAGATGAATATTTTGTGATGGGAGATAACCGCCATTGGCGAAGCAGTCTGGACAGCCGTGAATTTGGTCCGGTTCCGGAATCCCTCATCAAAGGGCGGGCCGACTTTGTCATATGGCCGCTTTCCCGCGCGGGAGGATTGAAAGACTGATGAAAGAAGTGACCGTATATACAGACGGGGCTTGTTCTGGAAATCCAGGTCCCGGAGGATGGGGAGCCATTTTGATCTACGGCGAGCACGAAAAAGAAATTTCCGGCGGCGCCAGTGAAACCACGAACAACCGGATGGAACTGACGGCGGTGGTGGAAGCGCTGAGCCGGCTGAAAGAACCATGCTCGGTTACGGTGTACAGCGACTCTGCCTACATTGTGAACGGCATCAATCAAAAATGGCTGGAGAAGTGGAAAAAGAACGGCTGGCTGACCAGTCAAAAAAAACCGGTGGAAAATCAAGATTTGTGGAAAAAACTTGATGAGTTGATGCAGGTGCATCGCGTCCGTTTTGAAAAGGTAAAAGGCCACAGCGATGATGAGCGGAACAATCGTTGCGATCGGCTTGCTGTACAAGCGGCCAAGCGTTTTTAGTCTCATCGTCGAAGAGGAAAAGGGGGGTCTGCGATGGGCAAAATCAAATTGGCGGATGCCACCGAGCGCGATTGGATGCAGTTGAAGGAAGAGATCAAGCAGCGCGCCAATCAGTTCGGTATCGACAAAATCGGATTCGCCTCCGCAGATCCATTCGTTGAAATGAAAAAGCGGCTGATCGAGCACCGAAAAAAAGGCTATGAGTCCGGGTTTGAAGAACCGGACATTGAAAAGCGGACCGACCCGAGCAAGCTGTTTGAAGGTCCGCAATCCATTATCGCGATCGCCGTTGCCTATCCGTCCCGCCTCGCCGATGCCCCCCGTTCCAAACCAGGAGCTTACCGCGGCTTCATTTCCCGATCAGCCTGGGGTCAAGATTACCACCATGTGTTGAAAAACAGACTGAAACGCTTGGAACAATGGATTTATGACCGAGTGGACGGAGCGCGTCTGGAAAGCATGGTGGATACGGGCGCGCTCGTTGACCGTGCTGTGGCCGAGAGAGCGGGAATTGGTTGGAGCGGGAAAAATTGCAGCATCATTACCCCGGAATGGGGATCATGGGTCTTTTTGGGGGAAATGATCACCAACATTCCGTTTCCTCCGGATGTGCCGGTGACGGATCAATGCGGTGATTGCACGATTTGCATCGATGCCTGTCCGACCGGGGCGCTCGTCGGACCCGGACAGCTCAATGCACAACGCTGCGTTTCCTTTGTGACGCAGACAAAAGGGATCGTTTCGGATGAGATGAAGGCCAAAATCGGAAACCGCTTGTACGGCTGCGATACGTGCCAGCTCGTCTGCCCGATCAATAAAGGAAAGAACTGGACGCATCAAGCTGAATTTGAGCCCGATCCCGAACAGGTAAAACCGTTGCTCATACCGCTGTTATCGATGTCGAATCGGGAGTTCAAACAGAAATTTGGACACACGGCCGCCAGCTGGCGCGGGAAAAAACCGATCCAGCGCAATGCCGTGATCGCGCTGGGCCATTATCGCGACCGGTCAGCTTTACCCGAACTGCGACGTATCCTTTTGGACGATCCGAGACCGGCGCTCAGGGAAGCTGCAGCGTGGGCTTTGGGAAGGATCGGTGGCGCCGAAGCGAAAGAAGCGCTGGAGCTGGCCAAGGTGAAGGAAGAAGATATCGAAGTGAAAGCCGCGATTGATCGGGCATGTACCGCATTAAGCGATAAACAAGAAATGGTGGATCATCAGAACAAGGAGAGGGAGAAGCGGAAACATGAGATACGTACCCATTGATGCGGTGGAGCCGGGCCAATTTTTGGGGAAAACGATCTTTTCCGGCAACGGCTCCATTCTTCTTTCGGAAAATGTGCAACTGACTGTTTATATGATCAATACGTTGAAACGCATCGGCGTCACGATGCTTTACATCAAGGATGAAAACTTCGACGATGTCGATATCTCCGATCCGGTTTCCGAAGAGACCAAACGCGTCATTATACATAAAATGTGCGAAACGTTTGAAACGATCCGTTCCGGAAAGATGTTTTCGGCTGCGGATGTCTCCAAAAGTGTGGAACGGCTGGTCGAGGAAGTGGTGCAAAACAAGGGTGTACTTGTCCAGTTGAACGATATTCGTTCCCATGATAATGATCAATTTTTGCACGCGATCAACGTATGTATGATCGCAACGGTCATCGGCATGAATATGAACTTGTCGATGCCCCAGTTGAAAGAGCTGGCAATCGGTGCGCTCCTGCACGATATCGGCAAGGTCGGCCAGGAAGAAGACGGCGATATCCGCTCACAGGACCATCATACTTGGCGCGGGTTTCATTTGCTGAAAGACAAGAAGGAATTTAGCCTGCTCATCGCCCATATCGCACTGCAGCATCATGAGATGCTGGATGCAAGCGGTTTTCCGCGCGGTCTGAGTGAAGACAAGATTCATCAGTATGCCAAAATTGTCGCTGTCGCCAATACATACGATAACTTTTTGTACAACCCCGTTACCGGCCAACGCATGCTGCCACATGAGGCGTGTGAACGGCTGAGTGCATTGGCGGGAAAGCAGCTCGATCATGAAGTTGTGCTCCATTTCTTGAAAACGGTGTCGGCTTATCCGAACGGCACATCGGTCAGGCTGTCTACGAATGAGATAGGCGTTGTAGTCGGCCAGCATCGCGGATTGCCCATGCGCCCGATCGTCCGCATCATCAAAAAACACGCAGACGGTGAGGTCGAGGCGAAAGAAGTCGATCTGGCAAAGGAAACGACGGTCTTTATCGAGGCTGTGCTTAACTGAGCGTATCGGTTTTTGCTAGGGAACGGGTTTGAAGCGAACGGTTGTTTTGTCGATTTTCTCATGTTATGATATAGTTTGTTGCAAAATACGAGCAGACATATACTTACATCATATGTTTGAAGGATGAGGAAAAATGACATTCTGGGACGTTTTTATTCCCGTGCTCGCCCTTGTTGTCGGACTGGCGGCTGGTTTTTTCGCGGGGATTTTCTATGTGCGCAAACAGATGGAAAAGATGCAGAATGACCCGAAATTGATGCAGAAACTTGCCAAAGAGATGGGTCTGAACATAAATAAACGGCAGATGCAGCAAGTGCAAAGAATGATGAAAAATCGCAAGCTCAAATAACGGCGTGCGGTATGAACAGGAGGAACGCCCGTGACTCGAGCAAGAATCGATACGTACCGAAACGAACTGGCTCACGAGAACCGTGAGCAGATCAAATACCATATTCGTGAAATATTGCGTCTGATCGGCGAAGATCCGGACCGGGAAGGATTGAGAGAAACGCCGGAAAGGGTCGCCCGCATGTATGAAGAAATATTTGCCGGATACAGTGTCGATCCGAAAGAAATGATCGGAGTCACTTTTGACGAACAGCATGAGGAGCTGGTGATCGTCAAGGACATTATTTATTACAGCCAGTGTGAACATCATATGGCTCCGTTTTTCGGAAAGGTGCACATCGGCTACATTCCGAGCGGGAAAATTGCTGGCTTGAGCAAGTTTGCCCGTCTCGTAGATGCGGTGACCCGCCGTTTGCAAGTGCAGGAGCGTATCACTTCCGAGCTGGCTGACATTATGGAAGAGGTGCTGTCGCCGCACGGCGTCATGGTCGTCGTCGAAGGCGAACATCTTTGCATGTGCGCCCGCGGTGTCAAAAAATATGGCAGCAAAACGGTCACTTCTGCGGTAAGGGGACGGTTCAAAAGCGACGCTTCCTTGCGTGCGGAATGTCTGTCGTTGTTCAAAGAAAACTAGACCAGATGAGATGTCCCGTTTTCCGTTTCTCAGCGAGAATGGCGCTGACGCTCAGTACGGCGTCCATTTTAACTGGCGTGCCGCTTGAAAACGTTCGTTCACATTTTGCCAATTGACGACGTTCCACCACGCATCAATATATTTTCTGCGCTCGTTCATGTATTTTAAATAGTAGGCATGTTCCCAAACATCGAGCACGAGCAGAGGGATCACATCCCATTGGGACAAGTTTTGATGTTTTTCGGCCTGCAAAATTTCGAGGCGGTGGCTGCGCGGACTCCAGACAAGGATCGCCCAGCCGCCGCCTTCCACTTTTTCCGCCGCTGCCGAAAAATGTTGCTTGAATCGTTCAAACTGACCAAAATCCTGCTCGATCTGCCGGGCGATCTCCCCGCTCGGTTTTCCACCTCCATCCGGACTCATGTTGTACCAAAAAATCGTATGCAAGTAATGGCCGGCACCGTTGAACGCCGCTTCCCTTTCCCAATGTTTCAATAAGGCAAAATCGTTGGTTTCCCGCGCTGTCCGCATCATTTTTTCCGCTTCATTCAATCCCTTTACATAGCTGGCATGATGTTTTTGATGGTGAAGGCGCATCGTTGTTTCGTCGATGTACGGCTCAAGTGCATCGTAGTCATAGGGCAAGGGCGGCAGGCGATGACCGCCGATCGGCACCGGACGTGCCTCGATCGTGTTTCCATCAGAACGCCATTCGGAATCATCGAAATGGTCTATACTGGCTACAGTGGCATCAGCTGCAAGCGCGGATTCAGAACGGAGCATCGCGTTGAACACACCGAGAAAATATCTGGACTCGTTCATCAGGTGATTCATGATGGAAGGAGCGTTGCGATTTTGAAGGATTTGCGGACTTCTTTCCATCAACAGATACAAATGCCGGATCCATTCTTGCGATTGATGGATCGCCATGTTCAATAACGCATTGACCGAATCGTGTTGAGCCCGGTCGCTTTTTTTGTTTTGGTGCAAAATCGTACGGACCATTTGACCGGCTTCGTTTTCCATGTGGCCAAATACGCTCTCCCATTGTCCCATAAGATGCGCATATTCGGGTTCCAGCAGCGGATAAAGTTCACGGATCATCGCCGCATGTTCTTTTTCTTTCATTTTCCAAAAACGGATTTCTTCCAGCATACGCAACGGCATGAGATGGCCGTAAATCATCAGCATCGGCACGGAACCTCCTTTCTTCTCCCATGACTATTCGCTATGAAGTTGGCCTATTCCGGCAAATGCGTTATACTGGAAATGTGTAACACGGTTTCATGATGTGAAACGATAAGGACGGTGTTCATGAGGATGGGAGAAGGCACGACCGTTAGATCAGTGGAGCGAGCGCTGGACATTTTGCTTTGCTTTACAGAAGACACCGGCCTTACGATGAGCGAAATTGCACAGCGCGTCAATCTGCACAAGAGTACCGTTCATCGTTTGCTGGCTTCCTTGGAGAAAAAAGGTTTTGTGGTTCGCAATCCATCAACAGACCAATACCGGCTCGGTTTCCGCGTCTGGGAACTGGCCGCTAATCTGTGGCAATCCGATGATCCAGCCATCATCCTGTTGCCGGAAATGGAAAGATTGCGCGATCTGATCGGGGAGACGGTAAGCCTGTATATTCGCGATGGTCGCGAACGGATTCGCATCCAGGCCGTGCAGAGCAATCAGTCGGTTCGCCGTGTTGCGCCTGTCGGCGTGCGGCTTCCTTTATATGTGGGGGCATCGGGTAAAATATTGCTGGCGTATGAAAACGAAGCGGTGCGCAAGGAGATCATGAGTGCTCCGGACTGGCCGCAAACGATGGATAACAAGCATTTTATGAAACAGCTCGCCGAAATCAGGGAAAAAGGCTATGCTACCAGTATCGAAGAAAGGGAACCGGGGGCGGCAGCTGTCGCTGCTCCTATTTTCAACCGTGCGGGCAAGCTGGTAGCGGCTCTGTCCGTTTCCGGTCCGGTCAGCCGTCTGACTCCGGACAAGTTGAAGCAATACGCTTCTGATGTGCGGGAAGCGGCCAGGCGCATGGAGAAAATGATCAAATAGAGTTTGGGCTAAAGGAGACAGGTGAATTGAAAGGTTGGATTATTTACAAGCCTCCGCAAAATGAGGTAAAGCCGGAAATTTATGAGATCAACCGATTAACGGAGGAGGCAGAGCGGCAAGGGATCGAGGTCAGCGTGCTGGCACCGGACCAGTTTGAACTGATCGTTACCCGCGACGACCGCAAAAGCGTCATGGTCGATGAGCAAGTTGTTCCTTTGCCGGATTTTGTATTGCCGCGCATGGGAGCGGGCACAAACTATTTCGCACTTGCGGTCATCCGTCATCTGGAGCGGCTCGGCGTGCATACGTTAAATAGTTCGCAAAGCATTGACACCGTCAAGGATAAATTGTATACGCAGCAAATTTTGGCTGAACACAACTTGCCGGTGCCGAAAACGATGTTGATCAAGTACAAGGTCGATGTGGACCTGGTGGAACGACATCTCGGTTTTCCGGTCGTGGTCAAGACGATTTCCGGAGCGCAGGGCAGCGGTGTGTTCCTCGCTGAAACCAAGTCGAAGTTCATCGACTTGATGGAAATGATCAATGCCTATCGTCCGAACGCGACGATGATTTTGCAAGAGTTTATCGCAGCCAGCCGCGGTGTCGATTTGAGGGTGGTGACGATCGGAGGACGAGCGATCGCAGCCATGAAGCGAACAGCTGGCGATGACAGCTTCAAGGCGAATTATTCACGGGGAGGAAAGGTGGAGCCGTATGAGATTACGCCGGAAATCGAATGGCTGGCCACCGAAACATCGCGTGTCTTGAATCTCGATTTCGCCGGAATTGATTTGTTGTTCGACGGCGATCATTTTAAAATTTGCGAGGCCAACTCTTCGCCGGGTTTTGAAGGGATCGAATCGTGCTGTGACGTCAATATTCCCGAGGAACTGTACAATTTTCTCCGTGTCCGCCTGGGGCGCTTTTAAGACTCTCTCTGTCATCGAGAGAGTCTTTTTTTCTGGATAAACAACGATATGGACAAAATGCTGTCCTTGCTTCATACTAAATTTTAAAAGGAGGGATTCCTCCATTTCGAAAGCGCATTCATTTTGAACAAAGCGCATTTTTCATTCATGTCAAAACGGGATCGAGGAGAACGTGATCAGGAGTGCTGAATCTTGCACAATACGATTTTTATCAAATTGCTGGGCACCTATATGTTGATCATGACGCCCGTTATGATATTTGGCGTTTATATTTATCAATGGAATATAAAAGCGACCAAAAACGATATATTAGAAACGGCACAGGCCCAGATCTCTTTTTATTTGTCGGACCTGGAAAGTGAAATTGAGCGCATGAAGCTGCTTCAATACGGTGTACTGGATGATACGAATTTAAATAAATTGGCCTTGCTGTCCGTTACGATGGACATGATCGAACGCACGGAGAAAATCAATGAATTGCGGAATCGGTTGCACGCGATTGAAAACAGCAGCGACTTGATCAAAGACGTAAGCGCGCACATTTACCCGATTGCCAAGACGATTTCATCGTCACAAGGGGCGCAGGATCTGGAATTGGAACGGTATTTGGCGATCCAGTCTGCCTTCCATGGCAAGGGGGCGCAAATTATCGAAGTGCAGGACGGACTCGTTCTCAGCGCCATTTCGCAGTTTGGCAGCCAAAGCGATCTTCCTGTCTTTATCGTCGACATTGAACTGGATACAAACAAATTGCGGAAATCGCTTCGCAAATTAAATACGTATCAAAACAGCGGCACCATCCTGTTGACCGAATCGACCGATGGCATCTTGATTGAAGGAACGGACGAGTTTTTGGACATGGACTTAACGGCGGCTGTCGAACTAGCGAAACGGTTTAGCCCGAATCGACCTGGCCCGGATCGGTCCGAACGAGTCGAAATCGATGACCAGTCCTTTTACATTGCCTTTGGCTATTCCGATTATTTAAAAATGTCCGTCTACCGATTTATACCTGAGGCGGTCGTTCGTGAACCGCTGGAAAGGCTGATCACGTGGGCGTGGCTGTTCATCGCGGCGGCTCTGGCCCTTACCGGCATCTATGTGTTTTCCATTCACAAATTTATTCACAAACCTCTGCTGACACTTGTTAAAAGTTTTCGGCGTCTGGAACACGGAGACTTTGATTTTTCCATCGCTCATGCTTCCAATGATGAGTTTCGCTATTTGTATATGCGTTTCAATTACATGGTTTCCAACTTGCGTTCACTGATCAACCAGGTATACAGGCAGAAAATTTTGAAGCAAAGAGCAGAACTGAAGCAGTTGCAATCTCAGATCAATCCCCATTTTTTGTACAACAGCTTCTTTATACTGAATACGATGGCGCGCACGGGCGACCTGGAGCGGATCGAGCAATTGACGACGATGCTGGGTGAATATTTTCGCTTCGTGACAAGAAATGCGGCGGATATGGTCGAACTGCAACGCGAAATCCACCATGCCAAAATGTACACCGAAATTCAGGCGATCCGCTTTTCGCACCGGATTCGAATCCAATTTGCCGATTTGCCACCGCATCTGATGAAGATCCGCGTACCGCGCCTGATCGTTCAACCGATCATTGAAAACGCGTTTGAACATAGCCTGGAAAAGATGGCTTCCGACGGTTTGATGGTGATTTCGTTTGCTGATGACGGTACACAAGTTCGCATTATCATTGAAGACAACGGTCGCCAATTGACGGATGAACACATTCGCCAATTGGAAATCGCCTTAATGGACAATGATGAATACCGGGAAACGACAGCGATGATCAATATTCATCGCCGATTGCGCATCGTGTTCGGAGAAGAAGGCGGCCTCAAGGTCGGACGTAGCCCGCTCGGGGGATTGAAAGTCGAGCTGCATTTTCCGTTGAGGAGGGAAAATGTTGATGTACCGGATGCTCATCGTGGATGATGAGGCTGTTATTGCCGATGGCTTATATGAGGTCTTCCAAAACATGGAGATGGAACTGGATCTGTGCAAGGCCTATTCAGGTACGGAGGCCGTCGGGGTGATGAAACAAAACCGGGTCGATATTGTGTTGACCGACATCCGCATGCCCGATATGGACGGCATCGAATTGATGGAATACATTTTGCGGGAATGGCCCCATTGTAAAATCATCTTTTTGACCGGATATGACGTCTTTGATTACGCCTATCAAGCGATGAAGTCCGGGGTAGGCATTCGTTATATTTTAAAAAGCGAAGGCTATGAAAAAGTGATCGAGGCGGTAAGGCAGACGATAGAGCAACTGGACCAAGAGCTGCGGATCATCGACCTGGTGAAACAGTCGCAAGAACGTTTAAACGTATTGGAAACGTTGATGCAGGGGGAATATGTGCGCCATTTGATTCGCGGATCAAGAAAAGGAGATGATTTGAAAGCGGATTTCAAAAAATTGAATATTCCGCTAGACGCGGACAAGCCATTTTTGGTCGTTTTGGGTGTCATCTCTTTACCCGATTCCGCATCCCAGCATTCCTATGTTGCACGGCGCGAGACGGGGCTGGCCATCAAATTTTTGTCGCAATCGTTTTTTGAAGACCGTCTGGAACATTTGGGTGTCCTCGATCGCTACAACGATCTGTTGTGGTTGATTCAAGCGAGGTCTTCTTCTCCATCCGAACTGGCGGAAGAGCCGATGATCCGCCGGTTGGTAGGGATGTTTGAATTGATCGGACAAGCCTGCAACGATTCCTTGGGCGTTTCGATCACCATCACCATCACGGGAAGAGTGATCGGTTGGAATGAATTGCCGAGCGTATACGATCAGTTGCGCCAGTTGCAAAATGTTCGCGTCGGGGATGGAAAACGCATGGTCCAGGTTGTACAGATCGATGAATTCAAAGAAAACGGTACGTCTTACATCCGCTCCCCGATTGAAAATATGGAACTGTTGTCCATTCACTTGGAAAGCGGCCGCCGAAAAGAATTTATGGAGATGTTTAATGAAATGAAGGAACTGGCCTTGTGTGGAGAAGGTTCCTCATCCACCTTGATCATGGAGGCCTACTATTCGATCGCAACGGCGCTGTTATTCTATATCAACCGCATGCAGTTGCACGATCAATTCCAGACGAAAAATTTGCTCTTTTTTGATTACCATCCTTCTGTGCCTGATGCTTTCCGATTTTTAAAAGAGACGGCAGAATCTTTGTTTGCTTTTCGCAGACAAGGGGAGAAAAATCGGGCGGAGCAGGCGATCGAACAAGTGTGTCGCTATATTGAGGCCAACCTGGATCAAGATTTGTCATTGACCCGATTGGCGCAGGTGATCCATTTCAACCCATCCTATTTGTCCCGGATGTTCAAACAAGAAAAAGGGATGAATTTGTCTGAATATATCGAAAATTGCAGAGTGAGACGTGCGAAGGAATTGTTGAAAAAAAGCGAATTGAAAATTAACGAGATTGGCTTGATGGTCGGGTATGATGCTCCCCATTCGTTCACGAGGTTTTTCAAAAGAATGACGGGAGTGACCCCGCTCGAATACCGCGATAAAGCCAGGGAAGCGGATAGTCTGTAAGAACGTGAAAACAACGCCTTCAGGCGTTTTTTTGTTTTTGAAAGCGTTTTTAAAAAAGTAAACGGCGGGTAACGTTGTAAAGAAGTGAATATTGTTGAACGCTTTTTCTCCCCTAAAATAAATGGTAAGAAAAAATCATGTAAGCGTATCCAAAATTCCGAATGAAAGGAACCGGGGGATGGAACAGAAAGATCTTACCGCACAGTTGCCCGATGGGCAGATGTTTCCGTTTTGGGAAGTAGAGCCTGTATTTGAACGTGAACTTCATGTGAACAACCAGCATCCGCTCGCTTCGGACGATAACGACGGTTCCGAGTCGAGACCGTTCCGAACGATTCAAGCAGCGGCGCAGGTGGCAACACCGGGGACAAGGGTGCTCATCCATGAAGGAGTGTACAGGGAAACGGTACAGCCGGCCATGGGCGGAGAGAGCCCGGAGAAGATGATCAGTTACGAGGCCTATCCGGGCCATCAAGTAATCATTAAAGCTTCCGTAGAAGTGAAGGATTTCAAACCGAGTGAAGGCTGGAGTTTGCGCCGGGGATTTCGGGATCAGCGAACGATTCCGGATGGGATCCGCATTTGGGAAATTGAGCTCGACCCGGAAGATTTCAAAGGATATAACCCGTTTTGTGCGGTGAATGTTCTCCATGACCGCCTTT
The DNA here is from genome assembly GCA_937925675.1 of uncultured Paenibacillaceae bacterium. Classification (GTDB taxonomy): domain Bacteria; phylum Bacillota; class Bacilli; order Paenibacillales; family CALAME01; genus CALAME01. Next base: position 41,462 of record CALAME010000053.1, read on the forward strand.
TTCTCGAATACGATAAGGTCGATATGACTCCCTTTTTAAACCGAAGAGGGATGGTTTTTGTAGACGGAAAACCGATGCGGCAAGTATCGCTGTACTACCAGCTTGCAGAACATGACAACGCCTATTGGGTCGAGGCGAACGGGCAGAAAGTTCATATCCGGCTTGCGGGTGACGATGATCCCCGGAACCATGTGATCGAATTGACCAATCGCGAGCAATGTTTCGCGCCGAAAGTCCCCTTTTTGTCATACATTCGCGTCAAGGGGCTGACATTCGCTCATGCGGCGACAGGCGCCCCCGTTCCGCAAAGAGGCGCGATTTCATGTAACAGAGGCCATCACTGGATCATCGAAGATTGTACGATCGATTGGTCGAACGCGGTCGGGATTGATGTAGGCAACGAATGTTGGCATCGCACGCGGAGCGAAGAACAGATTACGGGATATACCGTCATTCGCCGCAATACGATCAAAGATGTAGGCGTTTGCGGGATTGCGGGGCTGGGCACTACGAATTTGCTCATCGAAGACAATTACATCGTAGGTACAGGTTGGCAACGGATGGAATTGTCTTGGGAAGCCGGGGGCATTAAATTGCATCATGCAGTCAATGCGCTGATCCGTCGCAATGTAATCAAGCAAACGTACGGTTGTGATTCGCTGTGGCTGGATGTGGGCAACCGAAACTGCCGGATCACGTCCAATCTGTTCCTCGATGCGATCGATTCGAGAGAACATCTCTTTATCGAATGTACTCGCGATGGAGAAAACTTGATCGATAATAACATCATTTGGAACGTGGAAGGCCGTTACGACCGGAGTAAAGTGGTGGAGGAAAAGGGATCCGCCGGATGGTATCGGACGACGGAGCCGTTAGTGAAGAATGGTTATGGCATTTATCTGGAAGGCACGGACCGGCTCAGGATCGTGAACAATCTGATCGGTCGTTGTCATATGGCGGGTTTTTTTGCCAAGGTGGTGGCTTTTCGCATTACCAATCGCGGCGGAACTTCAAGAGAGAACAAATTTTACAACAATCTGTTTTATGACTGCGGGGATGCAGCCATCATTTTGCCGAACGAACACAATGAAGTGGAGGGCAATGCTTACGCCAAAATGCCCGGAGGATTTTTGCGCGTCATGTATCCGGAACCGGAGATGTGTCTCGATTTGCCGACATGGCAGGAATTTTTAGGCTTTGATTTGACCGGAGGCGTTTACGATATCGAAATTGACATCAACAGCGACGATCTCACGATGGAAGTGAAATTCAAGGAAGAGATTCCTCCGTTAAAACAGGATGAAAAAGTTTGCACCGATTACTTCGGAAACGTGGTGGAGGGCGAGCGACCGGCTGGGCCGATCGCAGATTGGCAAGAAAGAAAGGCTCGTTTCAGCATCGATCCGAGAAGATTGGCGAATAAAAGCTGATAACGGATTTCTTTTCCCCGATCACAGGAAGGAAATCCGTCATTATAAAAACAGCAAGCATAAAAAAATGGGCAAACTCGATCGGATTGGAATGCAAACATCGGGTTTGACAACGGTTGTGAGGAGGATGAAGGTTGAAAAAGTCATTACGTTCAGCATGGTTTGCAGCCGCTTTGGTGATGATCATGATTTTGGCAGCCTGTACAGGAGGTTCGGGGGGTGAATCCAGTACTCCGTCCGAAGATGGAGGAGAAGGAGAAGAATTACCACATGTGACCTTTACCTATGCATCGGTGCAAGGCATTGAAGGTTATGATTACACAGCCGGTGATGATCTGGCGAAGTATTATTCGGAAAAGTTCAATTACACGCTTGAAGTGACCGCTTTGAACTGGGACAACTGGAACGACCGTCTCCGCATCTGGATCAACTCAGGAGACATGCCGGATGTCGCCGTGTACAACTACATCCATGCAGATGCTGCTAGCTTTGTTGAACAAGGTCTGATCAAAAGACTTCCGGATGACTGGAAGGAGCGTTGGCCGAACGTTGCCGCCGTATACGAGAAAACATCGATTGGGCCCAAGATGGAAGAAGTATTTGGCGGAACGTATTTTATCCCGAGGGCGCGGTTTTTGGACAATTTGCCGGGCGATCCGCTGGCCAACCACCCGTCCTTGTACTTGCGCAAAGATTGGGCGGAAGCGGTCGGATTTCCGATCAAATCCACCTATACGATCTCGGAAGTGATCGAATTCGGCAAATTGATCAAAGAACATGATCCGGGTAATGTCGGTGACCGCCTGATTCCGATTGCGGAAAATACGAATCACGCAGTCGAACTGTTTGTGGCGAGAAACAGCACTTATTTTGACAGCTTCTATAAAGATGAAGACGGTACGTACAAATGGGGCGCAACCCATGAAGATACGCTCGAAGGACTCAAATTGTTCAAGGAAGCTTACGATTCCGGCGTTCTTAGCCCGGACTTCTATACGGTCACGGATGAGCAGCACGGAGATTACTTCTTGATGACCGGTTTTGCAGGAGCCACCTTTTTCCAAGCACCGACCTCGGCGCTGCAAAATAACTACAATACGTTTCAAACGAACCTCGGTCTGGATCCTTATGAACACATTCATATGGCGACAGTGTTGGGTGAAGATGGCTATTACCATCAACGTGACCTGATCAACTATTGGGGAATGATCATTTTTAATCCTGACATTTCCGACGAGAAATTTGAGCGTTACATGGATATTCTCGAATATAACGCAACGAGAGAAGGCTATTTGACCACCGTATTGGGGCTGAAGGGCATCGACTGGGATTACGACGAAAACGGAAACATTATTTCCCTGTACGACCAAGAAGCCGAAGGCCGGCCGCTGGGAGGTCCGGATGGAAAATATCCTTCCATGGGCTACCTCCTGGGCAGCGTCATCCTGTTTGACGACTTTGCTTTCGACGATCCGAATTCCGACGAAAGATTGAGGGAACTGTCCAGACAGTTGTACAAGGAAAGAACGGAAATCTCAACTCCGGAAACGTTCCCGAAAGTGGACTGGGATCTGTTTACGTTCGACTCCCCGAGCATGAGAAGAGCCCAGTTTAACTACGCTACAGAATATGCCAACCTGATCACGATGGAAGGGGATCTGGAAACGAACTGGAGAAACTGGATTGAATCCCAGATGTCTCTCGTGCAGCCGGTTCTCGATGAACTGAATTCCCAGTTGGGGAATTGAGACATAAAGGAACTTGATCGGTGATTCACGCGAGTACCTGTTGCGAATCGTTATGATTCGCACGGGTACTTGAATTTTCATCCGTGTCGGAATGATTTGAACAGGAAAATGAAATTAATGGTGGGATCTTCCAGATGGAAAATACAGTGCAGGTCAAAAATAAAAACTCCTTGTTACGCCGCATGTGGAAAGCACGGGAAATTTATATGTTATTAATTCCCGGGATCATTTGGTATATCATTTTTGCCTATATTCCGATGTATGGACTGACATTGGCGTTCAAAACGTACAAAGCGAATCTCGGTATTTTTGGCAGTCCCTGGGTCGGCATGGTCAACTTCACCTATGTCTTCAGAGATCCTGCCTTTTTTGAATCCGTATGGAAAACGCTTTATATCAATGCCGGACGTATCCTATTCCAGTTCCCCGTGCCGATCATTTTGGCGTTGATGCTGAATGAAGTGCGAGTCGGTCGCTACAAGAAGATCGTGCAGACAATCTTTACTTTTCCGCACTTTCTATCCTGGATCATCGTGGCCAGTATCATGATCAACATTTTAAATATGCAAGGTATGGTCAATGGAATCATCCGCATGATCGGTTGGGAGCCGATCAACTTCCTCGGTTCGACGAAGATTTTTTTGCCGATGCTGTACATTACTGAGAACTGGAAGTCCGCAGGATGGATCATGATCATTTACATGGCCGCGATTGCCGGAATTGATACCGAACAGTATGAATCGGCTCAACTGGATGGAGCAAGCCGATTGCAACAAATATGGTATATCACACTGCCCGGCATTCAAAGTACGATTGTCGTGATGTTCATCCTGGCCATTGGGAATATCATGAACGCCGGTTTTGATCAGATCTTCAACATAACCAACGCAGCGACGGTAAAAGCCGGGGAGATTTTAGACATGTATATTTACCGCATCACATTCCAGTCGGCAGCAGACTTTTCTTTTTCCAGCGCGGTGAGCCTGTTTCGCTCGGTCGTCAATTTTATCATGTTGCTACTTGCTGACCGGGTATGTAAATGGCTCGGGGCTGAAGGACTCTTTCCATCGCCAAGGAAAATGCGTTAATGCTTTTTGATGAGCAAGCAAGACCATCAGGGAAAGGAATGTGATTATGCAACAGGAGGCAAAATCCACACGCCGCAAACGGTTAGAACTTCTGGATATGATCTTTTTGGTCATTCTCACGCTCCTTGCTCTTGCGATCGTGATACCGTTTTTGAATGTGCTTGCGATATCTTTCGCGACACAACAGGAATATTTGCGCTCATCCGTACTGCTTGTTCCGATGGAAATGACCCTGGAAAATTACAAAGCCTTGTTCCAGGACGGCCGGATCTGGATCGGCTATCGGACAACACTGCTGTTCCTTTTATTCGGTGTGCCGCTCAACATGTTTTTGTCCACCAGCATGGCTTACGGACTGAGCCGGCCGGATTTTCCGTTCAAACGGTTTTTTGTCTACTTCGTCGTGCTCACGATGCTTTTTAGCGGCGGAATTGTGCCGATGTACTTGTTGATGCGGGAACTGCATCTGATTAACACGATCTGGTCAGTCGTTTTGGTGTACGGGATCAATACTTTTTATTTAATCATCATGATGAACTATTTTCGTTCGCTGCCGAACGAAATCATGGAGTCAGCCAAGATCGACGGAGCGGGAGAGTGGCGCATCCTGTTTAAGATTGTCTTACCGATTTCGATGCCGATCATCGCGACGATGACCTTGTTTTATTCCGTAGACCGGTGGAACGAATGGTTTAATGCCATGATCTTCATCCGGAAAAATAACCTGGTCGCCTTGCAGCTCGCTCTGCGCTCCATCGTGATTGACTCCCAGATCAGTCAACAGCTGAACGTCTCCAATGTGCAAACCGATCAAAGATTTTCGGATGGCATGAAAATGGCCGCGGTGATCGTGACCATGCTTCCGATCATGTGTGTATTTCCGTTTTTGCAACGGTATTTCGTTAAAGGGATGCTTGTCGGTGCGATCAAGGCTTGACGGTTGTTAAGATTCAAGATCAATACAAAGAGGGAATGATCGAGTTGAAGAAGGCAAAAGTTACGGTTCATCCGGATTACAAAATCGGTCAGGTGGATAAACGTTTGTTTGGAGCGTTTCTGGAACCGATCGGCAGCTGGGTTTACGGCGGAATTTACAACCCCAAGCACCCGACTGCAGACGACATGGGGTTTCGGCGAGATATTCTGGATGCGGTCAGAGAATTTGATCTGCCTGCATTGCGCTTGCCCGGAGGGAACTGGGTTTCCGGCTGGGACTGGAAAAATTCGATCGGTCCCTTGGAAGAACGCAGGGCACAGCCGGACATGGCCTGGTTCCAGATCGAACCGAACATCATCGGTCACAACGAGTACATCGAATGGACGAAGCGGGCAAATACGGAACCGATGTACACGATTAACCTCGGTACGGAAGACATCAAAAGTGCCGCACATCTTGTGGAATATTCCCGGCTTCCCGGGGGGACCTACTGGTCCGATTTGCGCATCAAACATGGTTATCCCGAGCCGCATCCGATCAAGACATGGTATCTCGGAAATGAAATGGATGGGCATTGGCAAATCGGTTCATGGGAAAAGGATCCGGTCGGTTTTGGCATCCGCACCCATGAAATATCCAAAATCGTAAAATGGCTGGACAACACAGCGGAAACGGTGTTTGCCGGGACATCGGACCATCACCGGCATTTTCCTGAATGGGAAATGGCGGCATTGGAGCAGTGCTATGAATCGGTCGATTATGTCTCCTTGCACCATTACCATTCCGTTCCCGAAGGCGATATCGCCAACTATCTGAACATCTCATCCGTATTTGAAGATTACATCCGCACAACGATTGCCATTTGTGATTATATTCAGACGAAAATCCGCACACCGAAAAAAATGTACATCTCGTTCGATGAATATGGATGCATGTTTGGCAAGCAGCATGAACTGATCTTTGGACGCCGCGGCTGGCAGGACGTGACCAAAACTTACACGCAGTTTGCTCCGCGGGAAAATGTGTTTCGAAAACCGGACCCGGAAAACTTTGTGGAGCGCAAGTTTAACAATCCGCAGATGTTAAATGCCCTGGCGATGGCTTCGGTATTGCTAACGTTTATCCGCCACGCCGATCGCGTCAAAATTGCTTGCATGACAGGGGGCATACGGCATGCGATTGCATTCAACGGACAACATGTGTGGAAAAATGCGGCGTACTATCCGTTTTATCAGTTGAATAAACTGGCGCGTAACGGCGTTTCCATTCTGCCGGTCGTCGACGGGCCTACGTTTAATACGGAACAGTTTGCTCTTTCCAATTCGAATCAATGTCCGGCCTATGAAAATGTTCAGGCGATCGAAGCCGCTGCGGTACATCATGAAGACAAAGAGGAAGCCTATATCTTTTTAATCAACCGCGCGGTGGATGATGATATCGAGGTCAACCTGGATGTGCGGGGATTCGAAGGATATCAGCTCGTCGAACATATTGAAATGTATACCGATGATTTGAACAAAGAAAACAGCTATGAACACCCCGATGTGATCGTTCCGACGAACAACTACGATACAAAAATGGAAAAGGGAAAAATTACCGCTTATACGAAAAAGTTGTCCTGGAACGTCATTCGTCTCAAAAAATAAAAGAGTCCATCATGAGATAGAAAAATGTTGAAGGAGGAGATCGCAAGTGGTCGCTTTAAGAGAAGTCAGGGTTGAAAATGGAGTTGTGCGTGGATTGCCGGCTGCTGATCCCCGCATTACGAGCTTCAAGGGGATTCCGTTTGCCGCTCCGCCGGTGGGAGAAAACCGGTGGCGGGCGCCACAGCCGGCGCAAGACTGGGATGGGGTGCTGGAAGCGTATGATTTTGCACCGGCTGCGATGCAAGTCAGGCAAAAGCCCGATGTCAACAACATCTATTCGCGGGAATGGCATGTGGACCCGAATCTGCGCATGGATGAGGATTGCCTTTATTTGAACATATGGACACCGGCGCGCAGTCCCGATGAAAAGTTGCCGGTTTACGTCTGGTATTTCGGCGGAGGTCTGCAAGTCGGATACCCGTCCGAAATGGAGTTTGACGGGGAGCGGATTGCTCGCAGGGGAGTCGTGGTCGTCACGATCAACTATCGCCTGAATGTTTTCGGATTTTTGTGCCATCCCGAAATTACGGCAGAGTCCCCGGAAGCGCCGGCTAACTTTGGTCATCTGGATCAGAAAGCGGCAACCGAATGGGTGAAGCGCAATATCGCGGCCTTTGGCGGTGATCCCGACAACATTACGATCGGAGGCCAATCCGCAGGTGGGGGCAGCGTGATGGCGCAACTGACTTCGCCGCAAAACAGAGGTACCGGCCTGTTTAAAAAAGCGATTATTCAAAGCGGCGTGATGCAGCCGGTTTACCCGGGAACGCGCACGCCCGGTCCCAGGCTCACGCTGGCGGAAGCGGAGCAGGAAGGCGTTAAATTCTTCGAATTTCTCGGCGTTTCCTCTCTGGAAGAAGCGAGAAAATTGGATGCGGAATATATTCGGGTCAAATCTCTGGAATACAAAGGGTTCTGGGGAACGGTGATCGACAATCAATTTTGCGTAGGCGACGCATTCGATCTGTTCCTCAACAATGAACGCGAAATGGTGCCGATTTTGTGGGGGCACACCTCTTCGGAGTTTTTCAGCGTGCCGAAGGTCAGCACGAAGGAAGAGTTCAAGAAATTGGCCGAAGATCTTTTTGGTGACGATGCCAACCAGTTTTTGGCGCTGTGCAACTATGAAAACAGCGACATCGATACGCTTGTAAAAAATGCTTCCGTCAGCACGATCGAATACGCGATCCGCATCGCTTCACAGGTCAATGCCGATTCGGGTGCGAACGTGCCGCTCTATTATTACAATTTTGACGCGGAAATTCCGGGTTGGGACAATCCGGGCACGTTCCATTCGGTCGATTTGTGGTTTACTTTTGAGACCTTGGCGAAATGCTGGCGGCCGTTTGTGGGCAAACACTACGATCTCGCTCGTCAAATGTGCAACTATTGGTCGAATTTTATCCGCTCCGGTGATCCGAACGGGAAAGACAGTACGGGAGAGGATATGCCGCAATGGGATCCCTATACACCGGAGGCGCCGTACGGCATGCTGTTTGGGGATAAACCCGTTTTCTTGAAAGAACCACCGAGCGATTTGATGAAATTTCTCGTCGATCAATATTTGAAGAACAGAAATCGGATGAAGGTCAGCGGGTAAGTCGTACTTTTTCATCATTGGGGGCAGAAAAATGAAACTGACCTGTGAAGATTACACCCTTACGTTCGAAAACGGCGGCGTTGCCGTTTGGAAAGATCGCCAAATGCTTTATTACAATAAACGGCCGATGTATGTGACGGTAAAGACCTCGTTTGCGATCAGTGAATTTTATGACGGGGCCTACAGCGAGGTCACGCAGCATGACGATTTGATCGAGGCGAAAGGGACGCTTACCGTTCCTTCAGGCTCCCAGTTTGCGTTTACAGATCTTTATGAAGTCGCAGGGTCCGGGTTCAAAATCAGACGGAACGTAAAAGTGTTAAAGGTGGGGGATGATCTCGGTTTTTCCACCAAAATTTCGCTGGTCATGGCGGAATCGGACAACACGCGCGACTATCATTACTTTGCTCCTGGTGTATGGTATAAACAAAACGAGTTTGCGCCTGACTATGCCATTGGCAAAGATCTGGACTGTGAATATTTTTGGCGCAGCGAAACAGCTTACGGCCTTCCCCTGTTCGCGATGCAAAACATCGCGTCAGGGGAAATGGTCGCTTTTTCACGATGGGCTGCAGATGTCACGATGCCGTCGACCGATATACTGAAAGCCGAGAATTACGTGGATCCCCGCTGTACCGTCGGGGCCATCGGCATGAGCAAGCCTGAAAGGCAGACGCTCAATTACAAATATTATGGATTTGCGATCCGAAAACAGATCGACACCGAAGTGGACGGATTGTCCATCGATTATGTGTATCCGGCCAGCGACGGCCAGTTGCCCCGCATGAGGCGTTATCCGGGCCTCGATTACAAAGAAGAGTCCAAATCGTTTCAGCGCACGTATCATCCGATGGAAGTCGGATTTGAACAAAACTATGCGGTGGCGCTCAATTTGGGCCAATATGAAAACTTTCAGCAAATGATGAGACAGATTTGGCGTGTGACGTATGATCGTTTGCGCGACAAGCTGTTTGATGTGGATAATGAAAAGCATTTTCACAATTGCATGAAAATTTTAAACCGTTATACGCGTCAGTATGGCGATTCCTATGGTTTGCCCTTTGCCTGCCAGCTGCCGGATATGGACATATCGGTCGTCTCTTTTCAATTTGGTTTTGTCGGTCAGCAGCCCGGCATCGGCTACCAGCTTTTGCGCTATGGGGACAAGGAAAAAGTACCGGAAGCGTACGAGAAAGGAGTTAAGATCATCGACTTTTGGGTGAGGACGGCGATGACGGAATCCGGACTCCCCTACATGTGCTACAACCCCACTATTCAAGGATTCGAGCCGTATCCCCACTACGTCAGAATGATGGCGGATGGACTTGAAGCGATATTGGACGCCTATGTCTATCTGTACAACAAAGGGGAGGAGCGCCCGGAATGGCTTGCCTTTTTAAGGAAAGCTGCCGACTGGTTGGTGAGAAATCAGAATGAAGATGGCAGTTACTATCGGGCGTACAACACGGATGGCTCCGTCCGTATGGATTCCAAAGCCAATACCCCCAGCGTCATTCGCTTTCTGGTGCAATTTTATCTGGTTACAGGCGATGAAACCTATAAGAAGGCGGCGATCCGAGCGGGCGAATGGTCTTACGACAACGCCTACCTCAATCTGGAATATCGGGGCGGCACCTGCGATAACTTGGATATTCAAGATAAGGAAGCGGGCATTTATGCCCTGTTTGGCTTCCTCGCCCTGTATGACCTGACGGGTGAGGAAAAATGGCTGGAAGCGGCCATCGGGGCTGCCGATTATACGGAAACATGGACGTATGCATGGTCTTTCCCCGTTCGCACACCGTGGCCGAAACATCCGTTTAACCGCTATTCGATCAGCGGTCAGAGCATCATTACAATCAGCGGTGGTGCGGACGTGTATATGGCCGCCTGTTCATATACGTATTACCGGTTGTACATCTTGACCGGGGATGAGCATTATTTGGATTTTGCCGAATTTATTCATAAAAATACCCGGCAAGCGACCGATGTGGACGGCAGCATCGGCTACATCATGCCGGGGCTCGGTCACGAGAGCGGCAACTTTGTATCGCAAACGTTGCAAAGTCACTATCACTGGCTGCCTTGGTGCACGTTTGTACAGGTGGAACCTACATCCCGGCTGTACGATACGTTCGGCGCCTACGATATTGCCGGCGCACAAAAATTAAGTCCGGAAGAACGGAAAAAAAGAAATCGCATCTATGAGTCGTATATGATAAAGAGATAAAATAGGAGGAAAGAAATAAGGTGAGGTTGATCAGAAAATGGTTGTCCAAAATGTGCCGGATGAGTACAAGCGTGCCGCAAGGCCGCCATTTCAAGGCAGCTTAAAGGAATTTTCCTATCCCGTCCACCATTATATCGATGCTTCACGTCAATTCGTTTCAAAGTCGCCCATCGATCCGGAATCCATCGGCAGAAATCGGGTCGATGGCGACCCGATCATCAAAAAATGCAATGTCTATTTACCGGCAGGTTACGATGAAAACGATACTACAAAGCGCTATCGCGTCTTATATCTTCTTCATGGTGTCGGAGGTTCCGAATGGGAATGGCTGAATAGCAACGGAAAGATGGATGATCGCTACATCATCTGTAACATACTCGATCACCTTATCGCCAGTGGCGAAATCGAACCGCTTATCGTCGTTTTCCCCAACGGGCGCAGCGCGCACGACTGGGAAGATACATCGTTTAATCCCGATGGTACCCATCTCCTCGGCTTTTATTATTTTGATTTTGAATTGCGTTATGATTTAATTCCTTTCATCGATTCCACCTTGAACACCCGTGCGGATCGTGAACATCGGGCGATCGCCGGTTTGTCCATGGGCGGGATGCAGACGTTAAATCTGGTTCTGGGCGGGCATCGCTGCGATTCCGTCCGCTATGCCGGGGGAGAAAGCCCTTTGAAAAACGGCTTGCGCGCAACCGTTTTGGCGCCGGGCTTGACCGATCTGTTTGCGTATGTCGGCTCTTTTTCGAATGCTCCTACTTCAAGCAGAGGTGAAGTGCTCGGAGCCAGTGTGGCTTCCCAAAAGCATCCGCTTCGCTTGCTCTATATGACTTGCGGAGATGCGGACGAGATTTCATTTTCCTGCTACCGGCAATCGATCGATGGTTTGCGAGAGGCTGCAGGCGAAACGATTGAACAGTTTAAGCAAGTTGTCATCGAAGGCGGCGTTCATGACTTTCACGTATGGAACCATGGGGCTTACAACTTTGTGCGTCTCTGTTTTCCAGGATCGGAAAAATGTACCGAATCTGCGGGGAGGATAGAACATGAAGGACCATTTTTATGATACGTTGCCCGACGGTTCGATGTTTTCTTTTTGGCAGCCGCAAGAAAAGTTTACGAAGACTTATTATGTCATGCAGCAACATCCAGACGCCAGTGACGATAATCCAGGTACAAAAGAGCGGCCGTTCAAAACGATCAATAAAGCGGCGCAAGTGTTAATGCCGGGAGAACGTGTTTTGATCGGCGAAGGGGTATATAAGGAATTTGTTCGCCCGCTGCGCGGAGGAACAGGCCCCGATGCCATGATCAGCTATGAAGCGATTCCGGGCGAAAAGGTTGTCATTTCCGGACTGGAGACTTGGAACACTACTTTCGTTCCGTCTGTGGGCTGGAGAAAAACAGGAAAGTTTGGCCAGCTAAAATGGGATACGTATGATGAACATGCAAAAGTATGGCAAGGAAAGCTGGATTTCAACAGCTTTGAAGACTGCAATCCGTTCTCTATGTTAAACGTACCGCCGCACCCTTTTGGCGACAATGCATTTCTATTCCATAAAATGCCCAAGGCGATGGATTACAGACCGTTTATGATGAGGCGGGGATTGCTCTTTTGTGACGGGAAACCGCTGCGCCAGGTCGAAGTCTATGCAGAATTGTGGCACAGCCCGGGCACATATTGGGTAGAAGACGGAGGCTTGTCGATCCACTTCCGTCTGTTTGATGACGGTTCCCCCGAAGATCATACCCTCCAATATACCGCGCGAGCGCAGCTGTTCTCGCCCATTGAGCCTTACTTCGGCTATATTCGGGTGAAAGGTTTGACTTTTGAGTATGTAGGAAACGGGTTTCCCGGTGCACAAAAAGGGGCGTTGTCCACCTATTGTGGCCATCACTGGGTCATCGAAAACAATACGGTTCGATGGGCCAATTCCGTCGGGATCGATACGGGTCATGAAACGACGATGCGCTACTCGGATAAACCGGCGGGTTATCATATCATTCGCAACAATGTCATCACCGACTGTGGTTTGAACGGTCTGTGCGGACTCCCCGCCACAGCTGGAGGGTACGAAAGCACGCTGATCGAAAACAACCGGTTTGAAAGAATCGGATGGCACAATGCGGAAATATTGTGGGAATCCGGTGCGATCAAAATCCATGGTGCACGCAATTGTTTAATTCGCCATAACGTGATTTTGGACACGATTCATGGTCCCGCCATTTGGACGGATTATAACAACAAGAACACCCGCATCTGTGGCAATGTCGTCATCGATGTCAAACATACATTGTTGGGTTCTATTTTTGTGGAAGCCTCGCATGAAGTCAATAAAGTGGACAACAATGTCGTCATCAACGTCGGTGCGGATTATACGATGATGCACTCCGGTATGATCGAACAGGGAGGCCATCCGGACGCCGAAGGGGGCGGTCATGCGATCTATGAGCATGACAGCGATTATCTCATCGTAGAAAACAATTTTATTAGCGGTGCACAAGGGGCTGCCATTTTTATGAACAATGACGCCAATCCGGGTCGCATCGTCAATGGACGCGGTTCCCTGGGACGCAAAATCAACATTATTGGCAATATCATTGATCGCTGTCATGAAGCGATATTGCTGCCGAATGAACATAACTTCAGCGATTTCAATTTGTTTGGTGAAACCTATAATCCGGCGTGCACGTGCCGGATTCAAAGGACGAAAGAACGGTTTAACTTGCGCGCTTGGCGGGAATTTATGGGATGGGATGTCAACGGCAAGGAAGTCAAAGTGACTTCGAAGGTGAACAAAGAAGAGCTGACGCTGTACGTTCGCATTGAAAGCGAGGATAAAGTGGTGGAACAAACGATTGATTTGACGCAAACGTTTACGATCAAGGAATGGGTGGAACAGATTCTGGAGCAAAAGATCGATTTTGCCCGGGATAATTCAGGTTTCGCGTGGCATGTATGACGGATGGAGGGAACGACAGTGAAAATTACCGACGTAAAAACGTATCTTGTCTCTACACGCCGACAAAACTGGTTGTTCGTCAAAGTGTTGACCGATAAAGGAATTTACGGGTGGGGAGAGGCGAGTGTCGAGGGCCAGGAAAAGGCAGTAGAACAATGCGTTCATATTTTGGCACAGCGAAGTGTGATCGGTGAAGACCCTCGCAACATTGAAAAAATATGGCAGAAGATGTACCGGCACGGGTTTTGGAAAGGCGGATTTATATACATGTCCGCGATCAGCGGAATTGACCAGGCATTGTGGGATATAAACGGGAAGATTTATCAAGTCCCCGTATATCAGCTTCTCGGTGGAGCCGTACGCGATCAAATCCGCACCTACACCCATGCAAGCGATGCGGAATCCGCTGTGAAAGCGATCGAAATGGGTTTTGCCGGCATAAAAACGGGCGGTGAAAAGCCGGGGAATCTTTATAATCCGGAGGCACAGCTCGAATATTTCGAAGCCCATCTCTCGTCCATACGCGAGGCGATCGGAAAAGAGAAGTTGCTCTGTGTGGATACGCACGGCAAAGGCACGCCTGCGGTTGCCATCAAGCAACTTCAAATCGCTTCGAAATATAACGTTTATTTTTTCGAAGAACCTATTCCTCCGGAAAATATCGCTGCATACCAAAGATTGCGTGCACATGCCGGTACGGTCCAACTTGCAGCGGGAGAGCGTTTGTACAGCCGCTTCGAATTTCGTGAAGTGGTTGAGCATCAGCTGTTGGATATTGTACAACCGGATATTTGTCATTGTGGCGGGATTACGGAAATTCGTAAAATTGCGGCCATGGTAGAACCGTATCATATTTTGCTGGCGCCCCACAATCCCAATGGACCTGTCGCCACGGCTGCGAGTTTGCATGTGTGTGCGGCCACGCAAAACTTTGACATATTAGAGTTTGCTGCTCATTCTGTCTATTCACGCGAAGACATCTGCAATGTATCCTTCAAGCCCGAAAAGGGTTATTTTCCTTTGCCGGAAGGTCCTGGACTCGGAATTGATCTGAATGAAGAGGTGTTTGAAAAATACCCTTATGTCGATAAACAATATCCGCCTCAATATAAGGTAGATGGCAGTGTAGCTGAAATATAGGAACTGGGAACAGGGATGTTCTTCTGATCGGAGGTGTGTTTTGTTTTTATAAAACACACCTCATTTTGCAATTTTATGACAATTTTCATAAAAAGGGGTCATGTTTATGGGGAAAGATAAAGTCGCGTTAGTCACCGGCTCAAGCAAAGGAATCGGGCGCGGGATCGCCCTTGCACTGGCTGAAGCGGGCTACGACATAGCGGTTCATTACCATACAGGCAAGGAAGAGGCGTTCGATGTCGCGAAACAGATCGAGGCGAAAGGAAGAAAGGTTTGTTTATTGCAGGGCAATATGGGCGATCCTCATGTGCCGGAAAAACTCGTTCATGATACGGTCGCGCAGCTCGGCCGTCTCGACCTGGTGGTCAGCAACGCGGGGTTTACGGTTTTTCAAAATATATTGGATCTGACTGTTGATGTCATGGATGAGTTATATCGCGTTAATTTCCGGGGCATGATTCTTCTGGGTCAGGCCGCAGCGAAATATATGGTCAGGGAAAAGGTAAAGGGCTGTATATTGTTCAACACGTCTGTAAGAAGCTATTCACCGCATGGCAATGATGGGGTTTACGGTTCTTTGAAAGCTGGATTGAACCGGATGATTGAATCGTTCGCGATTGATCTTGGCAAATACGGAATTCGTGTAAATGGTTTTTCACCCGGAGTGACCAATGTGCGTGCCCCCGAACCGGAGGAAGAGGCCAAACATCCCTTTTATAAAGATTCACATCGCTTTATTCCGCTGAGACGAAACGGTTACGCACAAGACATGGCAGGGGCTGTCGTATGGCTGGCCAGCGATGCGGCATCCTATGTGACAGGACAGGTGATACGTGTCGATGGCGGCCTTTCGGTCGTAGGGGCGCCGGAAAGTTTTAAAGAATTACAGGATTTTTTTGATGTAAAGGATAAATTAATATTGGAGTAATCATTTCGGAGGAATCATTTCGGAAATTGATCCAGAGCCGGCGAGTCCGGAAGTCAGCAGGGGGGGATCCATGTCATGAACGGTTTCAAAACGCTCAAACTTTCATCGGTCGTCGTGCTTGTGGCCTATATGGGCCTTCTCATGTTGACCGCATGCGTAGGTAACGGTGATGAGCAAGTGAGGGAATCGCCTTCCAACCATACACGACCGGATACAAAAAACGGCCCCTTGGCGAAATATGATCCGCCGATCGAAGTCTCCTTTGTCCGCAACTTAAGTGAAGTGGTGGAAAACAACGTTTTGAGTGTGCTGGAAGACGAAACGTTTGAGGATAATCGCTGGACGCGACTGTATGAGGAAGAACTGGGCATTCGGATCGTGTATGATTGGGTCGTGAAAGGGAATATCGGTTCCGATATTTACAATCAAAAATTCAATATGACAGTGGCTTCCGGGGAATTGCCGGACGTCATTCCGGTGAATGCGGTTCAACTGAAGCAGTTGGCAGAAGCGGACATGATCGAGGATATGACGGAATGGTATGAACAATTTGCTACGCCGTTTACCAAGCAAGTCCTGTCCCACGAGGGATCCCCTCCGTTTGATATCGCCACCTATCATGGGAAGCTGATGGCGATTCCCGAAGTCCACTCCTCGATTGAAAGCGCAATGTTTATCTGGATCCGTACCGATTGGCTGGATAAGCTGGGGCTTTCGCCACCAAAAACGATGACTGATGTGCGGGCCATATCGAAAGCGTTTACGAAGCAAGACCCGGATGGAAATGGCGTGCATGATACGTTTGGACTGGCCGTCAAAAAAGATTTGTGGGGAGGCTTTGCCGGTCTGGAAGGATTCATGGCCGGATTTCAAGCTTATCCGAATATTTGGATCGAAGATGAACAGGGGAATCTGGTTTATGGCAGCGTCCAGCCCGAAGTGCGGGAAGCCCTGCTGGTTCTGCAAGAAATGGCTCAACAAGGTGAAATTGACCTGGAATTCGGCATCAAAGACGAACAAAAAGTGGCCGAAGATATCGCTGCAGGCAAAATTGGCATGCTGTACGGCGAACAATGGAACTCAATCTGGCCCTTACAAATGAATGTAAATCGGGATCCGGACGCCCAATGGAGAGCATTTCCGATCGTTTCCGATCTGACGGATCGCCCGAAAGTTCCGCTAAGGTTTCGAACATCGATCTTTTTTGCGGTGCGCAAAGGGTTCGAACATCCCGAAGCGGTTGTGAAAATGTTTAACCTGCACCTTGAAAAAAACTTCGGCGAAACGGCGGAATTTGAATATTATTACGCGCCTCCTGAGGCGGAGAGTGTCTGGCAACTTTCACCGGTGCAACCGGCACCGCCTTTGAAAAACTTGATCGCCTATCGCGAAATCGATGCTGCGCGGAAAGCAAATGATACGTCCAAGTTGACCGGGGAGGCCAAAACGATTCAAAAGAAGCTGGAAGCATACGCCTCCGGTTCGAGCGAAGGTTTTGCACTGTGGGGATGGGAACGGGTTTATGGTCCGGAAGGCTCCATGGGGATTATGGACATGTATGATAAAAATAACCAGTTTCTATACGAAAAGTTTGTAGGTGCACCGACCCCGACGATGGTCAATCGGCAGTCTGCGCTGAATATGCTGCAAAATGAGGTGTTTGCTGAAATTATTTTGGGTCATTCCATCGAAGCGTTCGACAAATTTGTCCAGGACTGGCACCAATTGGGCGGACACCAGATGACGAAAGAGGTGAATGAGTGGTATAGAAGTACCCGGTCAAATGCGCCATCGACGGGTAATGAACCGGAAGAAAAATAATGCCCTTTCGGCTTCCTTGCCGGAAGCGAAAGGGCGAAGGAAGGGGGGATTCGCCCCCTTTTCTTGTTTGCATGAGTGGCTGACTCAGGCTTGCTGCTCAGCCATAAGCTGGCGCAATACCGTTTGCAAAATGCCACCATTGCGGTAGTAGTCGATTTCCACCATGCTGTCCAGGCGGCAGATGGTGTTGAACGTAAATTTCGAACCGTCTTCGCGGATGGCTTCAACGGTGATTTTCTGTCCCGGCTGGATGTTATTGTTCAGGCCGAGAATGTTGAACGTTTCGCGACCGGTGATTCCCAGAGATTTCCAGCTTTGTCCTTCTTCAAATTGCAGCGGCAATACACCCATGCCGACGAGGTTGCTGCGGTGGATCCGTTCAAAGCTTTCAGCGATGACCGCTTTGATTCCCAGCAAGTTGCTGCCCTTGGCGGCCCAGTCACGCGAGCTTCCCGTACCGTATTCTTTTCCGGCAATGACGACAAGCGGAATGCCTTGTTCCTGATACTTCATCGAAGCATCGTAGATCGGCATCACTTCGCCGGTGGGCAAGTACGTCGTCACGCCGCCTTCCGTTCCGGGTGCCATCTGGTTGCGGATACGAATGTTGGCGAATGTTCCGCGCATCATGACTTCGTGGTTACCGCGCCGCGAACCGTAGGAGTTGAAATCTTTGCGCTCCACACCCCGTTCACGCAAATATTTGCCTGCCGGGCTGTCTTCGGCGATGTTTCCGGCGGGTGAGATGTGGTCGGTCGTCACCGAGTCGCCGAGCAAAGCGAGCGTCTTTGCACCGCGAATTTCCTCGATGTCTCCCACTTCCGTTGTCAGGCCTTCGAAGAACGGAGGACGCTGGATATAGGTCGATTTTTCGTCCCATTCATACAGCTTTCCTTCCGGCACCGGAATGGCGTTCCAACGGGAGTTGGCGCTGAATACGTCTTTGTATTTCTCCTTGAACATTTCCGGGCTCATCGATTCGTTGATCGCCTGCCGGATCTCATCGCTCGACGGCCAGATGTCTTTCAGATAGACCGGATTGTTGTCCTTGTCATAGCCGAGCGGTTCTGTCGTCAGATCGATATTGGTTGTTCCGGCGATCGCATAGGCCACGACAAGCGGCGGTGAAGCGAGATAGTTGGCCTTCACTTGTGCGTGTACGCGTCCTTCAAAGTTTCGGTTACCGCTCAGTACAGAGCAGACCGTCAGGTCGTGCTCAGCGATCGCTTTCGATACTTCCTCCGGCAGCGGTCCGCTGTTGCCGATACAAGTTGTACAACCGTATCCGGCGAGATAAAAACCGAGTTTCTCCAACGGTTCAAGCAGGTTGGCTTTTTTCAAATATTCCGTGACGACAAGCGAACCGGGTGCAAGGCTTGTTTTCACATACGGTTTTACCCGCAGTCCTTTTTCGACCGCTTTTTTGGCGAGCAGACCGGCTCCGAGCATCACGCTGGGGTTCGAGGTGTTCGTGCAGCTGGTGATGGCTGCGATAACAACCGAACCGGTTCCGAGTTCGCTCGTTTCTCCGTTCGGATGTTTGATTTCTACTTTTTTGTTGATCTCTTCCTCGCTCAGTCCGTAACCGCCTTGTTCGATCGGTGCGCGCAATACTTCGTTGAATTTTTGTTTCATATGCGTCAAATCGATCCGGTCTTGCGGCCGTTTCGGACCAGACAAGCTCGGCACAACCGTTGACAGATCCAATTCGATCGTGTCGGTGAAGATCGGATCAGGGGCATCGTCCGTACGGAACATGCCTTGAGCTTTATAATATTGTTCGACCAGGGCGATTTGCTCTTCGGAACGACCGGTCAGGCGCAAATAGTTCAGCGTCTCGTCGTCAACCGGGAAGAAGCCCATTGTAGCACCGTATTCCGGTGACATGTTGGCGACGGTAGCCCGGTCTGCGAGGCTGATTTTGCTCAATCCGGGTCCGTAAAATTCTACAAATTTGCCGACGACGCCTTTTTGGCGCAGCATTTGCGTAACGGTCAAAGCCAGGTCGGTTGCCGTGGCTCCTTCAGCCAGCTCTCCGGTCAGCTTGAAGCCGATCACTTCCGGCGTAACGAAATAGAGCGGCTGACCCAGCATGCCTGCCTCCGCTTCGATTCCGCCGACGCCCCATCCGACGACACCAAGTCCGTTGATCATCGTCGTATGCGAGTCGGTACCGACAAGCGAATCCGGGAATACTTCCGTTTCACCATTGACATTGCGTGTGGCTGCGACGGAAGCCAGATATTCCAGGTTCACCTGGTGCACGATTCCGGTTGCCGGCGGCACAGCGCGGAAGTTGTCAAATGCCGTTTGCGCCCAGCGCAAAAAGCGATAACGTTCCTCGTTGCGCTCAAACTCGACTTTCATGTTGTACTCAAGCGCATGTTCGTTACCGAAAGCATCCACCATTACCGAGTGGTCGATGACGAGATCCACCGGAGCAAGCGGATTGATTTTTTCCGGGTCCAGGCCAGCCTTGGCAACCGTGTCACGCATGGCGGCCAGGTCAACAACGACCGGAACACCGGTAAAGTCCTGCAACACAATGCGTGCGGGGACAAACGGCGTTTCACTTTTTTCGGTGCCTTTGGATTTGCCCCATTCCGCCAATTGACGTACATGTTCTTCCGTTACAGCACGCCCGTCGAGTTTGCGAACGGCTGCTTCCAGAAGCACCTTGATGGAATAAGGGAGTCGCGAAATGCCCGGAAACTTTTCTTCAAGTTTCGGGAGCGAATAATACCAGTACGATTTGTCTCCGACCTTGAGTTGGGTGCGAACCGAAAAGGGGTCTCGATGAGACATGTTCCATTTCCTCCTTTGCCTGCGATGTTGTTTCACCAGGTGAAACACGATTTCAAAATATCCACATCTTTAGTATACCTCTTTTCCTCAGCCTGGTAAAGGGCGATCTTGGCGATCTTACTCATTTTTGCCCCATTTGGATCATATACTTTTTTGAAATGATAAAAAGATCATGCCCGTTCGTGTTATGAAACATACCGTTCGGGAGGCGAGCTAAGAGTGAAAACGAACTGGGAGCGCACTGTGTATGACTGCATGTGCAAAGTGAACCAGCTGGAAATTGAACAAAGAACAGACCCCTTATCCGACATCGTCGAAGATGATCGGTATTTTCGCACCCAAAAAAAGCGGCTCAACGCCGTCATGGATGGTGACCGAACGCGGGGCATTCAGCGTCAGAAAAACGAATTGAGGCTAAAGGTGATCGATGTCAAACGGGAAAAAGAACGAATTCATGTCCATTGTCGGGCCAGACGCAAGCTGTGGTACCAGCTTGGCGATCAAACCTACGCCGAGGAACGGCTGGAAAAGTACAGGCTCACTTTGACAGAAACTCCCCGTTCCCTCGATCAGTGGAAAGTGTCTTTTCTCACCCAGGATGACGATGAGGAAAACACCACCCGCTTTGTTTCCGGTGAAGCCTCCGGATTTGTCGCATCCGAAGACGCCTATGCCCTGGAGTCCGCTAAAATTCATTCCGCCTGGGACACAGATGTTGGCCAGGCCAAACGACCATCCGTTCCCTATTTGCATTCGTCGCTGAGACCGGCACAGGAAAAACGCAAAATCCGCTACAATCGGGAAGCGGTACGCCGCTATGCCGACACCTGGTGGGACTATCCGAATCCGGATTATATCCATTTTCAAGTGGACTGCACCAATTTTGTGTCCCAATGCCTCTATGCAGGCGGTGTGCCGATGGACTATACTGGTAAGAGGGACCGGGGCTGGTGGTATCGAAAACAGAACGGCAAAGAAGCTTGGAGTTTCAGCTGGTCGGTTGCGCACAGCCTGTATTGGTACTTATCCAATCCCCGCTCCGTTTTCCGGGCCCGGCAAGTCGAATCTCCGCAACTGTTAGACATCGGAGACGTCATTTTTTATGATTGGGAAGGAAACGGGCGTTTCGGTCACAGTACGATTGTCACCGGGCACGACGCGGACGGAATGCCGCTCGTCAATGCCCATACGTCAAACAGCAAGAGGCGCTACTGGGATTACCGGGATTCTACAGCCTGGACGGAAAACACCCGTTACCGATTTTTTCATATCCCGGATTGGCTGTAGCAACTTCTATTTTTTACAAATTCGGAGGTTTTTATGAAGAAAAAGGTCAGGGTCGGTTTAGTATATGGAGGAAAATCAGGGGAACATGAAGTGTCCTTGCAAACCGCTTTTGCTGTCATCAATGCGTTTGACTTTGAAAAATACGAACTGATTCCTTTTTATATCACCCGCGAAGGGGAATGGAGAAAAGGGGAGCTGATCGAAGGTCCCCTCCAGCATATCCAGCAGCTGAAAATGGAAAATCAAAATGCGGATGGGACAAAAGAGTTGTCCCTTGACTTGCCGCTAGCGCGCCATCCGGTGGCAAAAGAAAGCGCTGCTCACGAAATCGAAACCGAGATGGATGTGGTGTTTCCCCTTTTGCACGGTACTTACGGAGAAGACGGAACGATCCAGGGTTTGCTGGAGATGATGAATATTCCTTATGTCGGTGCGGGCGTTCTTGCCTCCGCAGTAGGCATGGACAAAGTGTTTATGAAGAAAATTTTTGCCCAGGAAGGTTTTCCGCAATGTTTGTACCGCTACTTTACCCGCCACCAATGGGAAAAAGACAGATCTTTTTTTATTATGGAAATCGAAATTTCGCTCGGTTACCCTTGTTTTGTAAAACCGGCTAACCTGGGATCGAGCGTCGGCATCTCCAAAGCGGGTGATCGAAACGAACTGATCCGGGCGGTGGAAGAAGCTTTTCGTTATGATCGCAAGGTGATCGTGGAAGAGTATGTCGATGCGCGAGAAATCGAGGTCGGCGTACTCGGCTATGAGGAACCCCAGGCTTCCGTGTGCGGGGAAGTCATTTCATCAAACGAATTTTATGATTACCGTGCCAAATATATCGATGGCAAGTCGCAGCTGATCATTCCGGCGGATCTGGATGAGGAAGTGGCGGAAAACATACGCGCGATGGCTGTTCGCGCATTCCAGGCCATCGATTGCACCGGACTGGCGCGCGTGGATTTCTTTTTGCGCCGCTCTGACGGAGCCATCTTGATCAACGAGATCAACACAATGCCCGGGTTTACACCGTACAGCATGTATCCGCTGCTGTGGAAACATAGCGGCAAGTCTTATCGGGAACTGCTTGACGATTTGATCGAGATTGCCCTGAAACGTTATAATGATAAACAACAACTTGAATTTGGTCACGGGTTTGAACAGGGATCGAGCGGGCACGAGAATCGATAAAAGGGGGATGCCCAATGGGATTTCAGGCAGAATACAATTCCATCTGCAAGTTCAAAAATGAACAGGAGCTCTACGATTTGCTCGAGTACGGAAAAACAGCCATGATCAAGGAAGGTTTTCGCATTTATCCGACCGGACAAAAAGCGATCGCCTATTCACCGGACAACAAGGCGGTAGCGATCGTCAAGATCACGGCTTCCATCGCTGAAATCACGTTCCAGGGCGAGGAAATCACGAAAGTGGAAATGGATCTCGTGCGCAAATTGACCGAAGAAGAATCGCGGGTGCAAACCGCGCTCGCTCAGGAAATGTTTTTCAACGAATCATCCTCCCAATAGTTACAAAATAATGGTAAAGCGGCCAAAAATGGCCGCTTACATTTTTTGCGAAAAATGTCAAGTCAAAATTCGAAATTTTTCAAGTGCAATTCACGCACGCGAAATGCAGGGCTACAGCCCTTCAGTCCTAATAAAATACTTTGTATAATATACATAAAATAGAAAAACTCATAACACAAAGGTACCAATTATGAGAGAAAACATTTACACACGAGGGGGGAAGCGAAAATGAAAGCGACAGGGATTGTAAGAAAGGTAGATGAACTGGGAAGGATTGTATTACCGATTGAGTTGAGAAGAACCCTTGATCTTGATATCAAGGACCCAGTTGAAATTTTTGTAGATGGTGAAAAAATTATTTTGAAAAAATACTTGCCTGCTTGCGTATTCTGTGGCAATTCTGACCAGACCATTTATTTTAAAGGCAAGCTTGTATGCAACACATGCAAAAGCGAAATTAGCGCGGTTGAACATGTGTAATCATATTCATAAAGAATGTGCTGCAGTATAGGTAAATTATTGTATATGGGCGTCACGCGGACGCCTGCGTGATGGAAGGGGCTCTAACAGGACGCTCCTTCTTTTTTTGTTTTGAAACTTTTAATTTGTCCTCCACGTATACAATCGTATAAAACGTATACATTTTTTTACGGGTAACGTCATCTTCCGGAGGGAATCGTATGCTGGCATGGTACTGGGGTTTCTTTATTGCCGGTCTGGTGTTGGCCATCATTACGCTTTTGTTTGGTGAATGGATAGAAGGGCTGCTGGAAGGAGCGTTAGAATTTTTGCAATTCGGAGAAAGCGGTGTCCTGCATCCCGTGTCCTTCGTGGGTGGCATGACCGCATTCGGGGGAATCGGCGTCTTGCTGACCCGGAATACGGACCTGGGGACCGGAGCGGTGTTGGCCGCATCTTTAGCTGCGGCAATCGTGCTGATGGTTATCCTTTATTTTGTCTATGTCAAGCCGATGCGCAAAGCAGAAAATTCAACGGGATACTCCATCCGCGATCTGATCGGACAGATCGGAGAAGTTTCAGTACCGATACCAGCAGACGGTTACGGTGAAGTGTTGGTCACCGCCGGGTTTGGACGCGTCAATCAGATCGCTACGAGCTTTGATGGCAAAGCGATCCCTGATGGAACCCGTGTCATCGTAGTCGATGCAGCAGATGGAGTTCTGCGCGTGTCTCCATTTGATCCGTAAAAAACGAAAAAGGAGGATACCATGTCCGAATTTATTTCTATCCCTTTGGCCATCGTTGTTGTCATCGTTTTACTCGGTCTAGCTTTCTGGTCCAGGTACAAAACAGTCAGCAGCGATCAAGCGATGATTGTCACCGGTTCATTCCTCGGAAAAAGCAATACGTATACCGATGAGACCGGACGTCGTATCAAAATCGTCCGTGGCGGGGGCGCCTTTATCCTGCCGATCTTTCAACGGCATGATTATTTGTCGCTGCTTTCACACAAACTGGATGTCAGCACTCCGGAGGTGTATACGGAGCAAGGGGTACCCGTCATGGCTGACGGTGTGGCCATCATCAAGATCGGCGGTACCGTCGAGGATATCGCTACCGCTGCCGAGCAGTTTATGGGCAAGCCGGATGAAGCGTTGCGCACGGAAGCGCAGGAAGTGCTGGAAGGCCATTTGCGCGCCATTCTCGGCACAATGACGGTAGAGGAAGTGTATCGCAACCGGGAAAAATTTGCCCAGGAAGTGCAAGGTGTCGCAGCCCGCGACCTGAAAAAGATGGGGCTGCAAATCGTATCCTTCACGATCAAGGATGTGCGCGACAAGCACGGGTATCTGGATGCATTGGGTAAACCGCGCATTGCTGCTGTCAAGCGAGATGCCGAAATTGCAGAAGCGAATGCGATCCGGGATGCTCGCATCCAGAAAGCGCTGGCGGATGAAGAGGCACAAAAAGCAGAATTGAGACGGGATACGAACATCGCTGAAGCGACGAAAGAAAAAGAACTGAAATTGGCGACGTTCAAAAAAGAACAGGACCAGGCGAGAGCAGAAGCCGACCAGGCTTACGCGATCCAGGAAGCGCGATCGCAACAGCAGGTTGTGGAAGAACAGATGCGTATCGAGCTGGTGCGCAAAGAACGTGAAATCGACATCGAGGAAAAAGAAATCTTGCGTCGTGAACGCCAATACGATGCCGAAGTGAAGAAAAAAGCAGATGCTGATCGCTATGCGGTCGAACAGGCGGCAGAAGCGGAAAAGGTCAGAAGAATGCGGGAAGCCGAAGCACTGAAATATCAGATCGAGGCGGAGGCGCAAGCGCTTGCCGAACAGAAACGATTGCAAGGACAGGCCGAAGCGGATGCCGAGCGGGCAAAAGGTGCAGCACGGGCGGAAATCATTCGGCTGGAAGGTCTGGCCGAGGCAGAAGCCAAAGAAAAACTGGCGGAAGCGTTCAGCAAGTTCGGCGAAGCGGCAGTGCTGGACATCATCGTCAAAATGCTGCCGGAACTGGCTGGCAAAGTGGCTGATCCGCTCCGCTCCATCGACAAAATCAGCGTGGTGGATACAGGCAACGGCAGCGGTGCCAAGCGTCTTAGCAACTATGTAACCGACCTGATGGCTACAGCGCCGGAAATGTTGAAAACCGTAGCTGGCATCGATCTGGAACAACTGATTCAGGGCGCGATCAACCGGGGCAGGGCGAACTCACCGGATCAGGCGGCTGAAAATCAAGCGGCACGCGAGCACGGTTCCATCAGCGCGCCGGACGAAACTCCCGCTTTGAATCCAGACGATTCGCATAAACCTAACCAAGAATAAGCCTAACTATGAAAAAATGGAGGGATTGAAATGAGCATTTTCAAAAGAATCCGCGATATTACCCTGGCGACCATCAACGACCTGATCGATCGCTCCGAAGATCCGGTCAAAATGTTAAACCAGTATATCCGGGACATGGAAGACGAAATCGCCGAAGCCGAAGTGGCTGTCGCCAAGCAGATCGCGGTGGAGAAAAAACTGTTGCATCAGTACGAAGAAGCGGCTGAAATGGTGCAAAAACGTGAGGAACAGGCGATGAAAGCTTTGGCGGCGGGCAATGAAGATCTGGCCCGCAGGGCACTGCAAGACAAAAAAGTCCATGCAAGCAAAGCGGAAGAATTCAAGGTGCATTACGAAAACGCGAAATCGAATGCTGAGCAGCTGCGTGCACGCCTGAAAGAAATGAAAGAAGAGCTGGAAAAAATGAAAAACCGTCGCGAAACGTTGGTGGCGCGTGCCGAGACTGCAAAAGCGCAAAAGAAAGTTAACGAAGCGATGTCCGGCATTGGCAAAAATTCGGCGAGCAAAGGTTTTGAGAGAATGCAGGAAAAAGTGTTGCAGCTTGAGGCTGAAGCGAAAGCCAGCATGGAACTCAGCCTGGATGACCGCTCCCTGGACGATGAATTGAGTGCTTTGGATCAGAGCGATATCGATCTGGAACTGGCTCAGCTGAAAGCAAAACTGGCCGAAGCAGGTTCAAATACGTCAGGTTCGGCCGAGGCTAACGTCGCGGACAACAATGAAGCTGAGAACGGATCTGAATCGGCACAAGAAAAGTAACGGCGATGTGGCAATCGATTTTAACGACCGTATGGTTTTATGCTACCACTGTGCTGTCGATTGTCATTTGCATGGTGGTACTCGAATGGGTCACGCCCTATAAAAATTGGGAAGAGATCCGCGACGGCAATCTGTCGGTCGCGATGGCGACCGGAGGAAAAATATTCGGTATCGCGAACGTGTTCCGTTTTTCCATTCTCCACAACGACTCCTATTTGGAGGCGTTCGTCTGGGGCGGTGTCGGTTTTTTGCTCCTGTTGGCCGCGTACTTCATTTTTGAATTTCTGACACCGAAATTCAAGGTGGACGAAGAGATCGCCAAAGATAACCGGGCGATCGGGCTGCTTTCGCTGTTTATTTCTGTCGGCATATCGTATGTGATCGGAGCGAGCATTTCCTGATCACGTTTAAGGGCACCCTTGAGAGCGGGTGCCCCTGTTTTTATGGACATATCGCATGAAGTGATGCACCTCATGCATCGTATGAATATGTTTATGCGTCCCGAACTACACGAAAACCTTGATCGGGACCGTAGCCGCTTGCTTCGAATTTGCCACGGAACGAAATTTCCGTATTGACGACGTCACCGATCCAGCCGCCACCTTTTACGACCCGGTATAATCCTTTCGGTTCATTCTCGCTTTCGTACCAGTCCCAACACCATTCGCGCACGTTGCCGGACATATCATACAGCCCCAGCTCGTTCGGTTTCTTTTGGCCGACCGGATGAGGGCGATTGTTATTGTTCTCGATCATCGGCCAGCTCCAGTCTCCCGCCAAATATTCATCTCCGGCGTTTCTAAAGTGCCATGCCACCTCATCGGCCTGATTGCTTCCGCTGTAGATGTTTCCGGAACTCAATTGACCGCCGCTTGCGGCATATTCCCATTCTGCCTCCGTGGGCAGCCGGTATCCGTTGGCGCCTTCATTGATCGTTACCGTCCATTTGATCGGATCGTACTCGCTTTTATTTTCCGGATCCTGTTGCTCCTTATTGATCGTGTAGTAGGGTTCCAAACCTTCGAGAAGACTTCTTCTGTTGCAATATTCGATCGCATCATACCAGCTCACCATTTCAACGGGCAAATCATCCCCCTGGAAAGCCGAAGGATTATAGCCCATCACTTCGACCCATTCCTTCTGCGTAATTTCATACGCACTGATGTAAAAATCGGGTATCGTTATGTTTTGGGTGTAAAAGTTGGAGGTTCTGTTGATAAACGTTCCTCCTTTGACGAACACCATATGATTTTCTTTTTCTTTCGGTGGAGCCGTATTCAGCGAACAGGCGCCATTAACGACAATGATGCTGGTCAATAAAATGATAGCGGTTAGCTTTCGCATAGTTAGGATCCCCTTTTCTTTCAAAGATGTCCTGGCGATGCGCAAGGCTGCCGGCGGGGGAACCGGCAAGCCTTGCTTCACGCTCATTAAAGGAATAAGCTTGTCCATAAATCATGAGTACGAATCATATTGGTCATGATTCATATGATCATGGCATTACCACACTGTGACGTTGGAGTAGCCGCTGCTTTGGTACCCTTCTGTTGCCAGCACTTGGTAAGACCAGCTGGTGCCCAGATGCATTCCCGCATTTCTCCATGCGTTCACGTGGTTGCTAAACGTGATCGAAACGTTGCTTCCCGTCGGTCTTTTCGTCTGACGGACACTCCAGTATTGCGGGAATGTCTGCGTACCGTCGATGGAGGGGGCGTTGTAACGCATCGTTCTGTAGATGTCATACATTCCGCCGTCGCTGTAAACGGAGCCTCTGTATTCGCCGGTCGGACGATAGGTGCCCCAGCTGTCCACGACGTAATATTCGATGAGCTGATTCCGCGTCCATCCATAAAGAGTCAAGTAGGCATTGCCTTGCGGATTCCAGGCACCGGCGTTGTAGTTGACGACCCTGTTGGGGGAACCGACTGCCCATCCTTTACCGATCACAAAGTTCCCCACGTTGGACCAATATACGCTGTAGTTGCCGCCCGGTCCATTGACGGCGTCGATATAACCTATGCCATCGGACCAGTATTGCCAGTGCGTGTTAGCGCTTGCATGGCTAGCAAATAAGCAAAACATGAGAACCAGTACGGTAAACACCGCCCAACCTTTTTTCCTCAACATGATCATCATCTTCCTCCCTTATTTTTCATATATTTGATCACAACCCAAACCGTCGGACAACCATTTAAAGTTTGCATGTTATTTACATTCCTTGCATAACACCTCCTTTTTAACCAAATAATAACATGAAAGCGGAAACAATTCAATAGAAAAAATTCCTTTTTTTTACTCCATGCGATGATAGATTAATAGAAACACGAAAAAAGCCCAAGTATTTTAACTTGGGCTCAAACCAGTATTTGAATTTGGATTCAAACCGGCGATTTGCCTTGGGTTCAAAGTTTAAGGCTGACAACCAAAATAACGATCAAGATGCAGATCAAAAAGAGGAATGTCCAAGTCACGTAGGTAGAGATGCTGCGGGCGGCTTCCGCACTATCGCTTTGCGCAAGTTTTTTCTTCAATTTCGAGCTCAAAATTGAAAGAACAATCATAAAGGCAATGATGACAAGACCGCCTGCCTGTTCCATAAATGCGAGCCAGAACGGCATTCCGTCGCGATTCCATTGGGTAACCATGATGACTCCGCTGACCAAAACGAGGAAGGCGGCGGGGTGCGTAATCCGATTGATATTATTTAATGTCGTTAATGCCATTGATGTCAGATTCGCCTCAGCAAGCCTTCCCTTCAGC
Organism: uncultured Paenibacillaceae bacterium; assembly: GCA_937925675.1. GTDB lineage: Bacteria > Bacillota > Bacilli > Paenibacillales > CALAME01 > CALAME01. The sequence continues at coordinate 70,955 of CALAME010000053.1, forward strand.
GAGAGCAAAATTAGGGCTCCCATCAAGGTGACTCCGAACCATGCGGCCAAACTGGCCAAATGAATAAAGAACATCCAATTGTACATCATCTTTTCCCCCTCACGATCGCGATCATTCGGAACGGCAACATCGTGATCGTTTTTTGTAATAAGTATAGCGAACGGATAGAACGTGAGTCAAATCAGGCCGCCCGCACTGATGATCAGCGGAGCGGCCTATAGATCAAACACGGCAGGCACCCAAGCGGAGCCCGTCTAAAGATCAGCGCGAACGGATTTCCTGGCGCATAAACAGCACGTACGACACGGCAAAGCAGATCAGCGTGGCCGCGACCATACCTGTCAGCTGCGGCCAGACGAGAATCAGGCTCTGCGAAATGGGGAGCGGGCTGGGAATGTAGCGATAAGCCTGCTCCTGTGTCAAAAAACCGAGCGTCGGCACGGATGGCATCAGCAATGTCGTCGTCGCCTCACCGAACAGGGTACTCGGCGACAACCGTTGCAATCCGAGCATGAGTTCCTGGAAGCGGATATATTCATCCACTGTCGTCTGGCCGGACGGAGCGATCGCCCGCGCGATCAAATTCAGGATCATGCCATAAAACACGCTGAAAAACAGCCAGACTGCGATGCCGGACAGGGCCGATGTAGCCGGTTGACGGAAGCGCACGGAAAACAGGATCGATAGATTGAGCCAGAAAGCAACGTAAAAGATGCTCACCAGGGTGTAAAATACAACCCGCCAAAATTCTTGCGGAGTCGGCGGAATGCCAAGCGTGATCAGCCCCATACCCATGACGAGAAAGCTGAGCGAAAAGAACAAAATGGCGATAACGATGATCGAAGCTGTAAACTTGGCATTCAGGACGCTGTCCCGGTGTATCGGCTGGCTCATAATGCGGCTGAGTGTTCCTTTGTTGCGTTCCGAATTGATCGCATCAAATCCGAGCCCGATTCCGAGCAACGGACCTAGAAAGTTGACGAACGTAAAGAAGGAAGGAAGTGTTCCGTCCGAAGTCGTGAACAGTTTCAAGAAGATGAAGTCGCTGTCGTCAGATACCGCCTGGCGAATGTTGTTCAGGGCGCCGTAGATGGAACCGATACATGTCAGGACGATGATGGCGAGCAAGATCAGAAAACGCCAGCTGCGGATCTGATCGCTCATTTCTTTTTGCACCATCACCCAGAAGGGATGCGTCGTTTTTTCCTGTTTCTGCTCGGTCACGCGGGCTCCCCTCCTTCAAAATAACGATGGTAAATTTCATCCAGTCCATATTGTTTGCGAGTGAGATGATAGAGCGACAATTTCATGTCGCGCACTTTGTCCAGCAAAGCTGTAGTGATATCAGTATCGCAACGGATCTCGAGCAAGCCGTTTTTCTGCTCGATATTGCGCACTCCGTCCATTTTGCTCAGCGCAGAGATCAGCTGGTCTTCCAGCGGGTCGACGCCAAGCTCGATCACGGTCGGTTCTCCGGCAAACAGCTGTTCTGACAAACTTTGTACATCGCCGACGGCCAGCAAACGTCCCTGGACGAACAAGCCGACCCGGTCACAGATTTGCTGCACTTGGTGCAGGTGGTGGGAGGAGAGCAAAACAGTTAAACCTTCCACCTTGCTCAATGTGCGGATCAGTTCGAGCAATTCCTTTACCCCTTTCGGGTCGATACCGAGCGTCGGTTCGTCCAGCACGATCACTTCAGGGCGCTTGATCAGCACATCGGCGAGTCCGAGCCGTTGCCTCATTCCGCGCGAATACGTACCTACTTTTTGATGGGCGGCGTCTGTGAGGCCGACTCTTTCCAGGAGCTCTTTCGCCCTTCTTTCGGCCTCCGGTTTCGGAATCCGGTTCAAGTAAGCGGTATATAGTATATTTTCCATTCCGGTCCGATCTTCGTAGAAGCCGACGTCGTCAGGCAGATAGCCGACCTTTTTCTTGACATGAATCGGCTGACGGGTGGAGTCGATGCCGCAGACACGCACCGATCCGGAAGTCGGTTCCGATAAGCCAAGCATCATCAATATCGTCGTCGACTTGCCGGCGCCGTTCGGACCGAGCAATCCGAACACTTCTCCCTTGTAGATCGTCAAGGTCAGTTGGTCGACGGCGGTTTTATCACCGTATTTCTTGGTTAATCCGGCAAGTTCAATGATCGGTTCGCTCACGGTTTATCTCCTCCCGTATGTGCGGATTAGGTAGTAAATGCCTCCGAGTACAGCAAGGATGATCAGAACACCGATCCACCCCCACAATACGGAAGTTTCCACAGTCATGCGGAATTGCTGTTCTGCTTTGACTTCAGGTGCACTTGCGGTAATGGTCGTGACATAGTCACCTGGCAACGATTTTTCGGCCGATTTGATGGTCGCCTGAACCGTTGTCGATTCACCAGGGGCCAGCGTGCTGATCCGGTTCGGTTCAAAGGTGACTTCCCAGTTGGCCGGCGGGCTGGAGCTCAGCTCAATGTCGTTGATTTCCGCCGTACCGGTATTGCGGATGACCAGATCAATATTCCGTTCTTTGCCGGCACGGATATCGTAACTGAGCACTTCATTTTGCGTCGTCAGTTCCATATCATACGTACCGGTGATGACCACTTCCAGTTCCGTTTCCGCTGTCGTGTTGTTGTTGGAAGCTTGCACCGGGATTTTGTATGTGCCAGCTTCTACTTGCGGCGGAGGCGTTACTTCCAATCGTACCGTCTGCGTAGCGTTCGGTTCGACCTGTACGCTCGTTACCCGCTGTCCGTCAACGACAAAACGCAAGTCCCATCCCCGGTCCGGCACTCCCGCACGCAGGGCATACAGCTGTTCTTCAGCTGTGCGGTTGCGCAGTTCAAGGCTGAAGTTGAAGTTCGAATCCGCATGGCCTTCCATATTCGGCTGGTTACTGCTCAGCTCAGACTGGAACGACCCTTCTTCCGTAACATTGATCACAAGCGGCAGCGTAGCTTCCCCGCCGTTGGCGCTCAGCACAAAACGGTAACTTCCCCGTTCGATTTGCAGCGGTACATCCACTTCCAGGTTGATCGACCAGCTCTCATTGGGCTTGACGCTGATCTGTTGGATGTCCCATCCACCGGATCTTAAGCTCCATTCCCAACCTTCCGGCGCTTCTGTGACATCGAGACGCACATTGCGGATGGCCGAAGTGTTGTTGATGACATCGACTGAATAGCGAATGTTTTCTCCAGGAGGTACCGACAGCTCCGTATACGTCGTGTGCAGTGAGATGTCCTGTGCATGAACTTCATGCGCGTTGAATGCGGTTAAAATACTACCGATCAAAACAATGGAGACGATGAGTTGGATATGTTTTTTCATCCATGTTGTCACAGATGGACCCTCCTCTAAAAGTTCTTTTCTCATTATGACGTACGAATGGGAAATAAAAACGGATTTCATCGCAAGCTGAAAAGTAGATAAATTTTTGCTTAAAAAAAGATTAAAATCAGGTCATTCTCTTTATTTTGTCCGGAAAATTTGTTAAATAGAAGTTGAAATCGCTTAAGGCTGCAACACTGACAGGGTGCAACATTCTGGGGGGTGTATCGTCATGAACAGTGCCCGTCCGGCGATGGCTGAAGATGTGGACGATCTGCTTTCCAGATTGAGAGACGGATCGGAAGAAGCTTTTGAACATTTTTACCGCGAATATGTTCCTCTCGTTTACCATATCGCGCTCAAAATGACCGGTGACCGGATGGAAGCCGAGGACATCTGTCATGACGTTTTTCTAGAAATTTTGCATAAATTTGAACAGTATGACGCGCGGCGCGGCAGTCTGGAAGCGTGGCTGGCTGTACGCACGAAAAGTCGTTGTCTGGACCGGATCAGGCGCGGACGCAAATTCCGTCTGCAGACGTGGGACGAAGAATTCGAACAGATCAACGGTACCCGCTCACCGTCCCTTGAAGAAACGGTGATGCTTCGCTTGCAAAGGGAGTCGTTAAGGCAGGCGCTCAAGCGCATCCCCGGCGGTCAGCGGGAAGTCCTGTACGGCTTTTACTACGGAGGGCGCACCCACAAGCAATTGGCCGAACAATTGAAAAGACCGATCGGTACTGTTAAGTCGATGGTGAGATACGGGCTGAACAACCTGCGGAAACAGTTTGATTGGCAGGGATGGATGGAACTTCCGGGAGGTGAGCGGAAAAAATGAGCAGACGTTGCAGCTGGACAGAGACGGAGACGGTAGATTATGTGATGGGCCGCATGTTGCCAGAACGGGCGCGTGCGTTCAGGTCCCATTGCCAAACTTGTGATACGTGCCGTTCCCGTCTGGATTATTGGCAACATATGTTGTTGGAGAATGAGTTGCCAACCCCTCCCGAGCGGCTGCGGCATCGTCTCTGGCAGAGCCTTTTGTCCCTTCAGCAGAAAGGGGGACGGTACGCTCACCGGTTTTTTGTTCCGCTCCTTGGTTTCGTGATTTTGCTCTTTGTAACAGCAGGACTAATGAAAGTGAATTGGCCGGAGGGTTCCGATGAGTGGCAGATCGGTGAATATGAATGGCAGCGCCTGATCGAGCATCCGCTAGCCGTCCGCTATCAGGTGGAACCGGTCGGAGAGTGGAATGCGCGCGGCGCAGTATGGATCATCAACGACTCCGATGAAATGGTTCTCTTGTTGCGCGGTTTGCCCGACCCGATCAACAAAGATTACCAGGCATGGCTTAACAAGCAGGATGCGTTCTGGGATGGTGGAATCATCCATTTGCAAGAAGGGGACGGGCTCTTGTACTTTCGCGGCACGCCGGTGCGGGAAGCAGAGCATATATCGATCAGTTTGGAACCAAAGGGCGGAAGCGCGTTGCCGACAGGACCGCAAGCGTTTCGCGCCTTTTTGAGGAACTGAGCGTATGTTCAGGCTTTTAGTTGCGCATAATGAAAGCAAGCAGAGTTTTCACAAAAAAGTCACACAAATTTAATAATCTGCTAATCATTTGTAAATCTGTTTTTAACCTTACATGTATATACTTAAAGCGGTAGCCAAAATAGGGATGGCAGCATCGGTAAACAAGGAGGTACGACCATGCTTCTGTATCGTTTGGCCAAATGGATGGAAAGACGTCGTGAACAGCAAAAAGCAAACGATCAGGCAAAAACAGCGGATAAAGATCAGTCAGCCCGTCAAGCTGCAACATTCATAAATCCATCCGAACATGCCAGCGGTCATGAGCAGATCGACAGCATGGAGCATCATTTTTTAATGATGAAAGAAGCGGTTGAACAATTCCAGGAAAATATGCCCCATGCTGAGGGAAGAATGAACTGAGACAACGACCGAACGGTAACAATCGTAACGTACAGCCAAGCTCCGCACGATCTCGTCAGGGGCTTTTTTTCTTTTTTTTCCTCTCTTTTTCCATCTTTTCTTGTATGTCTTTATCTGTCTTTTCAGCTCTTATACGTCTTTACAGCCTTCTTTTTGCGTTTCTTTCCGGCTGCGAGTACAATGGGATAGAGTCCTACCACTCATATAAAATGGGGTTATCGAGTATGAAAACGGTAGTAGCGGCGCTAAACGCCAAATATATCCATACGTCACTGGCCATCCGCTATCTGAAAGCGTACTGTGAACCGGAATTTCCCGTCGAACTCGCCGAATACACGATTAAAGATCCGGTTCTTAACATCGTTTCTGACTTGTATCAGAAAGAAGCGGATGTCATCGGATTTTCTTGCTATATCTGGAACATTACGCAGACGATCGAAGTGGTCAAAAATTTGAAAAAAGTGAGCCCGCACGTCAAAATCGTCCTCGGTGGCCCGGAAGTCACCTATGATACGAAACTATGGATGGAGCGGGTGCCGGAAGTTGATTTTATTGTGATGGGGGAAGGGGAAGAAACTTTCCGTCACTTGCTGAGAGAAATCGCCGGAGAAGAGAAGTATCATTTTGTATTCGGACTTGCCTATCGCAAAGGCGATGAGGTGTTCATCACCCCGCCCCGGCCTAAACTTGATCTGAATACGATTCCTTCTCCGCATCGTTTTGAGGAGGACAAGCCGTCCCTGGGCAAGCGTGTTGTCTATTTCGAGACGAGCCGCGGCTGTCCGTTTCGCTGTCAATTTTGCCTGTCCAGCATTGAAAGCGGCGTCCGCTATTTTGATATCGAGCGGGCCAAGGACGATCTTTTGTATCTCATCCGCTCCGGGGCGAAGCTGATCAAGTTTGTTGACCGCACGTTCAACATCAAACCGGATTATGCGCTCGACATTTTCCAGTTTCTGATCGACCATCATGACGGCTGTGTGTTCCAGTTTGAAATTACGGCGGATATTATGCGAGAGGAAGTTCTCGAATTTTTGTCCAAACACGCACCGCCGGGCATTTTCCGTTTTGAAATCGGCGTGCAATCAACGAACGATCGCACCAATGAGATCATTATGCGCAGGCAAAATTTTGAGAGGCTGGCGCGGACGGTGACGATGATCAAAGACAGCGGTAAAATTGTCCAGCATCTGGATCTGATCGCCGGTTTGCCGGAAGAAGATTACGAATCGTTTCGAAAAACGTTCAATGACGTATTTGCACTGCGGCCGGAAGAACTGCAACTCGGATTTTTGAAAATGCTGAGGGGCACCGGATTAAGGGAAAATGCGGATCGCTACGGATACCGGTATATGGATGAGCCTCCGTATGAAGTATTGAGCAACAACGTCCTGTCTTTTGCCGACGTCATCCGGATCAAGCGGGTTGAAGACATTCTGGAAAAATACTGGAACGATCACCGCATGGATCATACGGTTGAATATTTGATCGAAAACGAATTTGACACTCCGTTTGACTTCTTTCAGCAGTTTGGCGACTATTGGGAAGCGCAGGGCTGGCCGCGCATCGGCCACCAGCTGGATCATTTGTTTAAACGGCTGAAACAATTTCTCGACTCCGTGTCGCTCCGCCATCGAGAGGTTGCCGAAAGTTTGATGAAGCTGGACTATTTCCTCGGTCATCGGTACAAGCCGCGCCATGTGTGGTGGGAACATCCGGTGGACAAAAAGGAACTTGGACGCTGGATGAAAAAGATAGCGAATGCCCCCGAATTGCTGTCCCCAGCATTTGCGGAAAGGGGATGGGGGGAAAGAGAGCTTGTCAAACATGCGGTTGCAGAAGTCGTCGCCATCGATCCGAAGCGTTATATCGAGACGGGAGAAATCGTGAAGGAGCCGACGCTTCTTGTCGTATGTTACGATCCCGCAGCCCAGACGGCACCGGATTATTATACGGCACCGCTTGCGGCGGTGGCGGGAAAGCGGGAAACTTCAGCTTGAAAAAGACGAAACGGGTATACCACCTTCGGTATACCCGTTTTTTAGTTGTCGGTCTCAATGGGCGTTATTTCGTTTTTCAGATTCTGTCAGGGAAGGGTGCTTCTGAGCACGGTCCAAGAGTCGCCTGCGAGCGTGTAAGCACCGAGATTGGCCGGCAACAATAACGTATGTCCAGGCTGAAGCGAAAGTTTGCCGTCCGCCCATTCCAGTGTTCCGTTCCCGCTGATGACGATGAGGATATGGAAACTTTCCGGAGTGGTCGAAAGTGACCAGCGGCCGTTGACGAGGCCTTTTTCGACGATAAAATACGGGGAGCGGACCAGTGTCAGCCATTCGTGGGGCTGTTGGATGTCGGTTTTGATCCGGCTGGCCCCTTCGTTGGTATAGGAGATGACATTGAGCGAATCTTCGATGTGGAGTTCACGCGGCTTGCCGTCGAGCCCGAGCCGATCATAATCATACAAACGGTAGGTCGTATCCGAATTTTGCTGAATTTCCGCGACCAGCACGCCTTTCCCGAGCGCGTGCACCGTTCCGGAAGGGATGTAGAAAGAATCGCCGGGCGCTACATCCACCGCCTTCAAACCTTCCATAATCCGTCCTTCATCGATCAGTTTTTTAAGCTTTTCCCGCGTCATTCCTTCCTTCAGCCCGTATATAATTTGCGCGCCAGGCTTGGCGTCGAGCACGTACCACATTTCTGTTTTGCCCTTTTCATCTTTGGGCAGTCGCTCGTAATCATCGGAAGGATGGACCTGCACCGACAGATCATCGTCGCAGTCGAGCAGCTTGACCAGAAGCGGAAAACGTGTCTCGTGCACCGCTTTTTTGCCGAAAAATTCAGGTGCGTAGCGGACGCGTATTTCGTCCAGTCCCATTCCCATCAACTCACCGTTCATCACCGTCGATACGCCGTTTTTATGATCGGCGATCATCCACGCTTCTCCGATTTTTCCTTCCGGCAAATGAAAGCCGAACTGTTCCAGGCTGCGGCCGCCCCAGACACGTTCCTTGAAATCCGGTTGAAATAGTAACGGATAGGGGTTGATCATACTCCACACTCCTTTCTTACGGTTTCGACGATTTTGATGCTTTAAGTCCAATGGCGACCAGTTCCGGTGCATTTCGCCGGTTGAGCGGGCGATAGTTGTACACTTCATAGCGGTCAGAAGGAAGGTTTGAAACAAAATCATAAATCGCACGCGCTTCTTCTTCCCCGCCCGGATGTCCGCGATACAAAACGGCGGAGATGATTCCGCCTGTTTTCAGCACTTTCAAAGCCGCCTTAAGCGCGGACAATGATGATTCGATCTGCGTGATAACCGAAGGGTCTCCGCCCGGCAAATAGCCGAAGTTGAACATGACGGCAGCGACCTGGCCGTGCACGGTTTCGGGCAGATGGTCTAAAAGCCGCGCATGGCTGTCATGGATCAGGATGACGTTGGCAAGGACGCCCGCTTTTTCCAGCCGTTCCCGGGTGTTGGTCAACGCTTGTTGCTGGATGTCAAACGCATACACATGACCTCGCTTACCTACCCGTTGAGCGAGAAACAGCGTGTCCACCCCGTTACCGGCCGTGGCGTCGACGGCGATATCCCCCGGGTGGAGCCGCTGGCGCACAAACTCATGCGCCTGGCCTAATACCGAGATGAAGCCCATTTTTTACCCTGCCATGTATTTCGTCTTTCGAGTGCGCGATCGATACTGTTCAGCACATCCCATTTGTTCTCGCTCCACTTGGGACCGATCAACAGCTCGCGCGGTGCATCCCCGGTCAAACGGTGCACGACCATATCCGGAGGCAACATCTCCAGTGTGTCGACGACGAGCTCGACGTACTCGTCTTTCTCCAAAAAGCGGAGAAGCCCCATTTCCCATTGTTTGACCATCGGTGTTTTTTTCATCAGGTGGAGAAGGTGGATTTTGATGCCCTGAATATCCATGTTGGCGACAGCCCGTCCGGTTTCGAGCATCATTTCACGCGTTTCCATCGGAAGGCCATAGATAATATGGGCGCAGACGCGAATCCCATACCGGCGCACTTTCTCCACCGCTTCTATAAAGCAGGCGGTGTCGTGCGCGCGGTTGATCAGTTTGGAGGTGCTATCGTGGATCGTCTGCAGACCGATCTCCAGCCACAGGTAGGTTCGTTCATTGAGCTCGGCCAAATATTCCACCACGTCGTCGGGCAAACAGTCTGGGCGGGTGGCGATGGAAAGGCCGACGACACCGGGCTGTTTCAAAATGATTTCATAATATTCGCGCAGAGTTTCAACCGGTGCATACGTATTTGTAAATGCCTGAAAATAACCGATATATTTGGCTTTGGGCCATTTTTTGTGCTGGCGATCCCGGATTGTGTTGAATTGGGTCACCAGATCGTCGCGTCGGTCGCCGGCGAAATCTCCGGAACCGCGCGCACTGCAAAACGTGCAGCCGCCGACGGCGATCGTACCGTCCCGATTGGGACACGTAAAACCGGCGTCCAGCATGACCTTAAACACTTTTTCCCCGAACGTCTTTTTCATTTCGTAATTCCACGAATGAAACCGCTTGTCTCCCCAAAGCAGAGGGCGTTCTTCGGTTTCCAGTTTGCTCATGGTCGTTTCGACTCCTTTTAGAAGAGCGATTTTGCCGTTCTCATAAACATTTTAACGTTGTTCGAAAATTTGTAAACAACCGCATATGTATAGGCCGTGATTTTTCTCACAGATATGTTATAGTATGTACACGAGCAAGAAAGAATAGAAGATTGGGAAGTTTAAGGAAGGGATGGTAAGAGAAATGTTAAAAAGATTCGGTTTGATCATAGCAGCACTGATCGTACTTGTAGCCGCCGGTTGCAGCGGCGACAAAGAAAATTCCCAACAGTCGCTTCCGATCCCCCGCATGATCGATGTTGAACTTTCCCTCCCGGAAACAGCGGAGCCGGGTGAAAATGTGCGCATTGCTGCCTGGGTAACGCTGGAGGGAGAAAATGTAGAAAACGCGGACGAAGTGGTGTTTGAAATATGGAAGCACGGGCAAAGGGAACACGCTGAAAAAACGCACGGAACGCATGTAGGAGACGGCGTTTATGTCATGGAACGGACGTTTGATGAAGATGGTGTCTATTATGTCATCTCCCACGTCACAGTGGAAGAGATGCATAACATGCCGCGCAAACGGATCATCGTCGGTGAGGTAGACCCGCAGGAGCTGGAAGAGGAAGAACCTCATCACGACACGATGGAAGAACATGAACATCACGGCCATCACTAATCCGGATCCGATTCACTACGTCACAGTATACCGCTACTGAAATGAGGTATTGAACATGAGCAGACTGAGAAGAAGACCGGGAACAGCAGATTATTTGCAAAAACATGATCACATCATACTGGAGCCGGAAAAATACAAAGGAAAGTGGCGCCAGTATTTCGGCAATGACCGTCCGCTTCACGCTGAATTCGGGATGGGCAAAGGGCAGTTTATCGCCGAGCTCAGCGCGCGTGAACAGGAGATCAACTTCATCGGGCTCGACCGGTACGACGAATTGATCCGCAAGGCGAGCGAAAAAGCGTTTGATACCGGCGCAGCTTTCGGCTACGATGGCGTTCCGCCCAATCTGGCGCTGGTTTTGGGCAATGTTGAACAGATGGAGGAGATTTTTGCACCGGGAGAATTGGAGCGAATCTATTTGAATTTCAGCGATCCGTGGCCGAAAAAACGCCATGCGAAACGCCGCCTGACCCATCCCCGTTTTTTGCAAAGTTATGAACGGATTTTGAGCGATCATGGAGAGATCCATCTTAAAACCGACTCGCCGCTTTTGTTTGAGTTTTCGCTCAACAATTTCCTGGAAGCCGGATGGGGATTGCGCAATATTTCTCTGGATGTGCATCGGGACGGAACTCCGGAAGACTACATCTTTACGGAATACGAGCGCAAATTTGCGGAGCAAGGTCAGCCGATCTACCGCTGTGAATTTTTTAAAAAAAAGTAAATTTAACTGCATGATGAAATTTACAGCATGATGAAAACAGCGCAAGCCCCCAATAGGCCGATCAGAGCGCCGCATACGACATCAGAAGGATAATGCAAGCCGAGATA
>CALAME010000054.1 GCA_937925675.1 uncultured Paenibacillaceae bacterium
CCTGATTGTAGTAGTCATCGCGATACAAAAAGGCGACGATATCCGCATCTTGCTCGATGGAACCGGACTCGCGCAAGTCGGACAAAAGCGGCCGTTTGTCCTGCCGTTGTTCCACGCTGCGGCTCAACTGGGATAACGCGATGACCGGCACTTCCAGCTCGCGCGCGATCGCTTTTAACGAGCGCGATATTTCCGACACTTCCTGCTGCCGGTTGTCGGTATTTCCCCGGCCTTGAATCAGTTGCAAATAATCGATCAGCACGAGCCCCAGCCCATGTTCCCGTTTCAAACGTCGGCATTTGGAGCGAATCTCACTCACGGTAATCGTCGGAGAGTCGTCAATAAAAATTTTCGCCTCCGACAGTGTGCCGATCGCCATCGTGATTTTTTCCCAGTCTTCGTTTTCGAGAAATCCCGTGCGCAGACGCGTCCCGTCTACGTTAGCCTCCGCGCTAATAATGCGCTGCACGAGCTGGGTCGCCGACATTTCGAGGCTAAAGATGGCAACGGTCTCCTTGCTTCTGACGCCGACGTTTTGTGCAATGTTGAGCGCAAAGGCCGTTTTTCCGACCGATGGACGGGCGGCCACGATGATGAGATCGCTTTTCTGGAATCCGGACGTCATTTTGTCCAGATCGATGAACCCCGACGGGATGCCCGTCACCGATCCTTTATGATGGTAGAGATGCTCGACTTGCTCAAAGACGTCCATCAACACATCGCGGATCGGAATAAATCCACTGTCGGATTTGCGTTGCGACAGCTCGAGTATACGCTGCTCCGCATCGCTGAGCAGTTCATCGACGTTGTCGGTATTCGTATAACCGCTGCTGACGATCTGTGTCGCCGTGCGGATGAGGCGGCGCAACATCGATTTTTCCTCCACGATGCGCGCATAGTAATCAACGTTGGCAGCTGTCGGCACCGCATTGGCAAGTTCGGTCAGATACGTCACCCCGCCGCAAGCTTCCAACTGTTCTCTGTCTTTCAATTCCGCAGCGATCGTAACGAGGTCGACCGGTTCCTGCCGCTCACTCAGGTCGATCATCGCTTGGAAAATGATCTGGTGCGACTGGCGGTAAAAGTCTTCCGGACGCAGCCGTTCGGACACAGACACAAGCGCCTCTCCATCTAAAATGAGGGCTCCGAGCACGGCTTGCTCCGCCTCGATGCTTTGCGGCGGCACCCGATCGAAAAACATTTCCCCACTCATCGGCTGCTACTCCTTCGCCTTATGTTTTTCCGCTTATTCCGCTGCCGTCACATGCACCTGAATCGTCGCTGTAACTTCCGGATGCAGTTTGACCGGCACGCGCGTCACACCGAGACTGCGAATCGGTTCCTCCAGATCGATTTTCCGTCGGTCAATCTTGATGTTTAACTTCTCCAGTTCCTCAGCGATCTGCTTGCTCGTGATCGAACCGAACAGCCGCCCGCCTTCCCCGGCCTTCGCCTTGATCACCACTTGTGTCGCTTCGATCGTTTTCTTCGTATTTTCAGCTTCCTGTTTTTCTTTGGCGCGGCGTTGTTCCTCCAGCCTGTTCTGGTGTTGGAGCTGTTTCAAGTTCCCTTCATTGGCCGGTACCGCCAATCCGCGCGGGATCAGAAAATTGCGCGCATAACCTTCGGCGACGTTTTTCACTTCACCCTTCTTACCTTGGCCTTTGACATCTTTCGTAAAAATCACTTTCATTTGACCAGCCCCTCCTCTTCATGCATCTTTTGCAATATTTGTTTCAACTCGCGCTCAGCTTCCTCCAGCGTCCCCTCCCATTGGGCCGCAGCGTTCGAAAATTGTCCGCCACCACCCAACTTTTCCATGATCACCTGGACGTTAATGCTGCCGAGCGAACGAGCACTAATGCCTACTTTGCCATCCGGCCGCTTGCACAGTACGAACGAAGCCAGCACACCGTCAATATTCAGCAATGTATCGGCAGTCTGTGCGATGGTCAATTGCGAATAGGTTCGATCGGGCCGGGCTACCGCGATCGCCACATGATCGTACAATATTTCAGCATTTTTAATGATCTCCGCTTTGGCTACAAAGCTTTGCAAATCTTCTTTGAGCAGTCGATGTACCACCGACGCATCGGCGCCATGCCGCCGCAAAAAGGAAGCCGCTTCAAACGTGCGGGCACCGGTGCGCAAAGAAAAACTTTTCGTGTCGACGGCGATGCCGGCTAAAAGCGCGGTCGCCTCGATCGGCTCCATCGACACCCGCTCCTGAATATATTGTAAAAGCTCGGCGACAAGCTCGCACGTGGATGATGCATACGGTTCAATAAAGACAAGTGTCGCCTCGTCGATAAATTCCTCGCCGCGCCGGTGATGGTCGACGACGACGATCCGTTCCGCCCGCTCTAGCAGTTTCGGCTCAGGCACCATCGATCTTTTATGAGTATCAACGACGACGACCAGCGTGCGGGAATTCATAATTTCCACCGCATGCTCGGGGGCGATGAACCATTTGTAGATGTCTTCATGTTGCTCCAGTTCTTTCATCAAACGTGAAATGGCCTTATTGACGCCCTCGATGACGACGTAACCTTGCTTCCCACACAATTTTACCGCCTTCAATACCCCGACCGCCGCTCCAACCGCATCCATATCCGGCTGTTTGTGTCCCATAATCAGCACTTGGTCGCTTTCCTGGATCAATTCACGCAAAGCATGGGAGATCACCCGCGCCCGAACGCGCGTGCGTTTCTCCACTGCATTCGAGCGCCCTCCGTAAAACGAAAGCCGTTCTCCGACTTTCACCGCCGCCTGATCTCCTCCGCGACCTAACGCCATATCGAGGCTGGTCTGCGCCATCGCATCGAGTTCATTCCAGTCGTACGATCCGGCGCCAACGCCGATGCTGAGCGTGAGCGGGATTTTGTGTTTGGCTGTCATATCACGCACGACATCGAGGATGTCAAAACGGGACTGTTCCAACTGCTCCAGTGCCGCCTGATCCATCAGCATCAAAAAACGATCCGCTGCCATGCGGCGCAGCAAGATGCCCTTGTCCTTCGCCCATTTCATCATGACGCCTACAATTCTGGCCAGAAGGACACTTTGCGCCTGATCGTCCATCCCTTGCGTCAGTTCTTCCAAATTGTCCAGCATGACGATGCCCAGCACGGGGCGTTCCTTTTCATAGCGCTTCTTGAGCAAAGTCTCATCGGTAATATCGGAAAAAAACAGAATCCGGTCCCCTTGGTGATGGCGAACCCGATAATGGCGCCCGCGATGCTCCAGTTCCACGTCTTCTTGGGTTTCCCACTTATTCAGACCGGGCAAAACTTCTTCCACTCTGAGCCCAACAGCGGTGTCCAAAGCGAGCATATCCGCGATGTAGGGGTTATGCCATTCGATATGGCGTTTTTCATCGTAGAGTACGATTCCGATCGGCAGCCGTTCCACCGCAGCACGCCCTGCCCGTTTGATCCGATGGGACAGTGTGAGCACATCGTAACGAAACTGTTTGTGAAACGCCTTTTCTGCTTCCCTGGCGAAAAAAAGAAGCGCGCCGCTTACCACCCAGGCAGCCAATCCGATATACCATTTGAAAAAAAAGAGAGCGGTCGACAGCACAAGCATAAACGCAAACATCCACCAAATATGCTTGGCGTGCCAGCGATCATGTAAATGGTTCGGCATCAGCGTTAAATCTCCCGTTCATCAAGGTTTATCGCAAACGACGTCGAAGGTCAAAAGCGACATCAAACACCCCAAGCAAACTGACGATCCCAGGCATAACGAAGGCCAGAGCGATTCCGATCAACGGCAGCGCCCTGTTCCAATTTTTCACATGTACCACGTAAAACAGAAAGGAAATCGCCTGCACGGCAAAGGCAAACGTCAACAGCGGAATCAGGTTCCACAGGATCATCACCAGTATTGACTGTGAATCCTTCACCGTAAACAGGTCGAGCAATAACGCAACTAAATAATACCACACAAGCGATTTGGGCAACATCCATTCCCGCACCGGTTTCATGCGCGAAACTTCCACACCGAGCGCCTTGAGCAGGCGGTTGCCCAGCGCATGGGTGATCACTACAAACCAGAAAGCCATGGTGATCATATAAAGCGGAATGGTTTGTGTCATCATCGTGATCACTTGATCGATGAGACCTTCGGGCAAATCTTGTCTGAGCGCTTCCGGCACGGTATTGATGCTCTCTACCATAAACTCGCGGACGACATCCACCACGTTCGGTCCGAAAAGAGAAACGAGCAAAATGACCAGAACCAGAAGGGCCAGCCAGGTGATAATTCCAGCCGTGATGACCGTATGTGCGGGCGTATCTTTTTTATATAGCGTGCCCATGACAACCGTCGGGATCATAAAAAACAAAGAAATGAGAATGATCGGCCATCCGAATGATCCCGTAATAACAAAAAAAAGCAACAGTACGGCCGCATAATGCAACAAAAAGGCATTCCGTTCCAGCAACATAAACAGGACAAGCCCCGGGATCATCATAAAGTGAATCGTAAATATACCGAACGGTGTAAGTAATGACAGTAAAAAAAGGGCGTAAATTCCGCTCCACACAAGCGGCTTGACGCCTGTCAGCCTCAAACAAATCACCTCAATTGCCTGTAAAATGAAAATGGTGGCGTCATTTCAGCGTCGAGCGGAGGCAGGAATGCGCAAGATGCAGGTCACGATTTCGGGCTTAACAGGCGTTTCAATAACTTCTGTTACCAAGTGAACGCCTTCATTTGGTTACATCCAACGCTCCACAACCTATATATCGCTTCCATTCGTATATTATATCATAAAATGAGGAACGCATTAGAAATGAAGGATGGCTAGAAAACAGAAAACCGGCATTGGAGGAAGGCCTCCCTTGCCGGTTTTTGATGGTTAGTCCGTCGTATAAGGCAGCAACGCGAGTTGGCGAGCACGCTTGATCGCTACCGTCAGCATCCGCTGATATTTCGCCGATGTACCGGTGACCCGGCGCGGCAAAATTTTGCCTCGCTCGCTGATGAATTTACGCAGTGTATCGACATCTTTGTAGTCGATATACTCGATTTTGTTAACGGTGAAGTAGCATACTTTGCGACGCTTGCCTCTTCCGCGACGAGCGTATTTCCGTTCACGACGTTCCGGCTTTTGCTCGCGCTGTTCAGAGCGTTCCGCGCGTTCTTCCTGCTGTTCGCCGGCATCTTGCTCAGCGGTTTCAGCCGCTTCAGCCGTTTCAGCCGCTTCTTCATTCACCGGTTGCTCATTCCCATTTTCTTGCTCTTGCGCTTGCGTTTCTTCGCTCATGCCTGTCGCTCCTTTCTTGCAATATCAGAGGTTAAAACGGCAAATCATCGTCCGAGATGTCAATCGGTTTTCCGTCATCCATGAAAGGATCGCTGTCAAAATCGTCAAATACGTCCAGGTCGCGGCCAGCAGCATCTGCTCGAGATCCAATCTGATCCCCACGCCTCGGCGATTCAAGAAAACGCACATTGTCGGCAACCACTTCGGTCACGTATACACGCCGACCTTCATTGTTCTCATAGTTGCGCACTTGGATGCGTCCTTCCACCGCTGTCAAACGGCCCTTGCTCAAATAGTTGGCGCACGTCTCCGCCAGTTTCCTCCATGTGACGATCGGAATGAAATCCGCTTCCCGTTCCCCTTGCTGATTCGTAAAAGGCCGGTCCACGGCCAGCGTAAACTGGGCCACAGCCACACCGGACGGCGTGTAGCGAAGTTCCGGATCTCTTGTCAGCCGGCCGATCAGAATGACGCGATTCAGCATCGTAATCCCCTCCCGGACGTTTCAGGCGTCATGCCTGTCCCTTGCCTTTCGATCCCTGTCCTGCTTTTATGAAGCCTGATCCCGTACGACCAGGTGCCGGATAATCTCATCCGTTATGCGAATAACGCGTTCCACCTCAGCCACTGCGCTGGGTGCCGCTTGAAACTGCACCAACACGTAAATTCCGTCACGGAATTTCTGGATTTCATAGGCGAGTCGACGTTTGCCAAGGATCTCATGATTCGTAATCTCCCCGCCCATGTTGGTGATCACACCTTTGATTTTCTCGGTGACCCCTTCTACGGCTTCCTGTTCCAGATCCGGACGGACAATGTACATCAGTTCGTACTTCCGCATCGATCTTCACCTCCTCTTGGACTAACGGCCCCCTGTCTCATTTACAGGGAACAAGGAGCGAGATACACACAATTTCTCGCATTTAAATACTATACCAAAAACCGTTGCGAAGCACAACTTTTTTATGAAAGATTGTTATTGTTCTGTGATATTGTCACTATGTAATTCTTCTGTGAAAATGTCACTATGGGACAGGAGAAGATTACATTGACAAAAGCAGAGCTGAAAAAAGTAATGGTCATTGAAAAACTGGTTGCACATCAAGTCAAGGTGGTGGAGGCAGCTGAGTTACTCGGGCTATCCCCCCCGCCAGGTACTGCGCCTCAAAAAAAGGTATATCGCAGAAGGAGCTGAGGGAATCGCCCACAAAAATCGAGGTCGCAAACCTGCACACGCCATTCCTGAGAAGGTCAGAAAGCACGTAGCCGAACTGTATCAATCCAAGTATTACGGCAGTAATAACGTTCACTTTACTGAATTGCTGCAAGAGCACGAATCACTTGAATTCAGTGTGTCTTCCGTGCGCCGTATTCTTCTGGAACATGGAATCAAACAGACAAAAAAAAGCAGCGAGTCCTGCGTCACCACGCAAACCCGCTGCCAACCATCCATGGCGC